>DASQHA010000056.1:0-4882 GCA_035632335.1 Terriglobales bacterium | reverse complement strand
GTCGATTGCTGGATCGCTCCTGGATTGTCGGCTACTCGTACACTGCCGATAACACCACTTAACGGGCTCGTACCCCACCGGTACCGAAGCGGACACCACCAAGTTGCCAGGGCTGCTTCCCAGCGTAAGCGTCGTCGCAGCGGTTCGATCCGCTCCATTGGTTTCAGCCGGTCACAAATACGACTCTCGTTTAGGTCGATGGATTTCCTCTAACGCACATCGCGTTCAGATTTGACTCGCCTTTTCAAGGTCAATCCACGATCTTCGCCGTGGCGATGAACTGAAGGGCGCCACCCATAGCGAGCGGAGCCATCTCGCCGCGAGTGAGATCGCGTGCTCCGCGGCCCGGCCAGGGATCGAAGACGCCGCAACGGGTGACTTGCCCGATCGTGCCGAACGTCGTGGTGTACTCCATCATAGCCAGCACCACCGCGTGGCCGGCCGCTCCCACAAGCACGGGACGGTTCTGGTCGAGCTCGCGCACCAGCATGGCGTTATTCACGAGGCCGATGCCGGCCGCCGCGTCGTATACCCCAGTCAGACGCGCGCGAAAACTTTCGCCGTTGTCGTCTGTCCAGGAACGATTCAACAGCGCGGCCATCAGAGCTCCGTAGCCCGACGGCATGTTCACGTCGGCACCGTAAGCTTCTTTGACAATCCGCTCCTGCGAAACACGATGGCCATGGAACGAGAAGATCATCGAGATCGACGCGGCCCAGCACCACTGGGACATGTGCTGGGTCTGAAACGCCTCCTGGGCGAACTCTTCAAAATCGATCTGAGAGCGGCAGGCGAACCGGCCACATACGCTTCCGGCGGACAGTTTCACACCGAGGACCGCGGGCAAAACGACACGAAACAGGCCGCGTCGCATAGGATTTGCGGGTTTCATTGGTGCTCCTCCTTTATTGAGCGACGGAGCCAGCTATCGCTTGCGGTTCCGTCATAGGGAGAAGCGAACTTTCAGCCTCCTGAGGGTAAAGATCCGAACGATTCCTTTTTAGTGCCGGCCGATCACGAAGATAACCCACTCAAGAGAAAGTCGTTAATGAAGAGCGCCAGATGCCGATTTTTTCGGCATACATTGAGCAGAGAAACTTGGCGCCCGTCAGGGCGGGAGAGTGCAGACTGGAAGAGCCAGGCGGCAAGCTATGGTCGATTAGAATTCTTGGTGCCAAGTGCCCGTTGAAGAGCATGACTTCAGTTGCTGCGAGTCATTGTTTGGTGGCGAGTGCCGAACTCGACCCCGCCAGAGAGATTGTGTTGTAGTCGCCAACTGAGCCGAGCCTGGCAAATTCAAGCACAAGGAGTATGCCATGGCGAAGCGGAAGATGTCCACCTTTGAGCGTTTGCGCAGCGGAAGGATGAACCGCCAGGAACGCAAGGAATGGCAACAGCGGCTGTACGCGGAGGATGCGGGATTGGAGGTGGTGCATCCGGATGCGGCAGGAATCGACGTGGGGAGTGCGAGTCATTTTGTCGCCGTTGCGCCGGATCGGGGGCAACCGGTGCAGGAGTTCGGATCATGGACGGCAGATCTCCGACGGATGGCAGAGTGGCTGAAGCGATGCGGAATCCGCACTGTGGCGATGCAGTCCACAGGCGTTTACTGGGTGGCCGTGCAAGAAATCCTGGAGCGAGAGGGTTTCGAAGTGTGTCTGGTAAACGCGCGGGGGACCAAAAACCTTCCGGGCCGCAAGAGCGATGTGCAGGAATGCCAGTGGCTGATGAAATTGCATACCTATGGGCTGCTTCGAAATTCCTTCCATCCACCGGAGCAGATCCGTGCGGTGCGGACCATCTGGCGGCAGCGGGACCGGTTGGTGAAGGAAGCCGGCCGAGAGGTGCAGCAGATGCAAAAGGCGCTCACGACCATGAATGTACAGTTGGCCAATGCGATCAGCGACGTGAGCGGCCTTACCGGGCAGGCGATCATTCGGGCGATTCTTCGGGGAGAGCGAGATCCGCAGCAGTTGGCTAAGCTACGGGATTATCGGGTTGCGGCCAGCGAGGCGGAGATCGCCCATAGTCTGGAAGGGAATTGGCGCGAAGACGTCTTGTTCGAATTGCAGCAGGTGGTGGACGCCTATGATTTTCACCAGAAGCAAATCGCCGCCTGCGATGTCGAATTGCAAAAGTATTTGTCGGCTTTGCCGATGCGGTCCGGGCCGGAAGCCGGGGAACCGAGCCCGGCCGATGTGCGGGCAGAAAAGTCCAAGAGGCGGCGCCAGCATAAATTGCAGAAGAACCAGCCGACGTTCGATCTGGCCGCTGAACTGCGACGGACGATGGGAGTGGATGTCACTGCAATCGATGGCGTCGATGTGATGACGACGCAGGTCATTCTATCGGAATTGGGTCCAGACCTGGGTGCGTCTTTTCCCAGCGAAAGTCACTTCACTTCCTGGCTCGAACTGGCGCCGCGGCGGGACATCAGCGGCGGCAAAATCCTCCGACAGAAGTCTCGAAAGAGCAATAATCGAGTGGCCACCGCCCTGCGCATGGCAGCGCAATCCCTGTGGAGAAGCGATAGCTATCTGGGAGCTCGATACCGCCACCTGAAGGCGCGACTCGGAGGGCAGAAAGCCGTCAAAGCCATGGCGCGCTACTTGGCATGCCTGATCTATCGGCTGCTCACCAAGGGCAAAGCGTATGTGGATCTTGGCGCTGCTCACTTTCAAAGCAAGCGCACCGAACGAGAGCTGCTCACGTTGCGCCGAAAAGCTGCCGAACTCGGAATGCAACTGATAGCCACCCCTTAGATCGTCCGCGGCCAACAACGCACCTCGAACGAGCCCCACGCCCGAGAAGTTTCCAGAGAGCATTCTATCGGAAGTGCTCACGAGCGAACGCTCACGGGGCGGAGGATCGGTCGGTGTGAGCATTTCCGATAGAATTCATTGAACTGAGCCGGATTTGGTGTATGGGGTTTGAATCGGGTTTTTTCGGCGATCGCAGGGTGCGGAAGAACTGGCAGGGGAAGCGGGTAGGTGCCTGGCTCGGAGATTGCGACTCGGGTTCGGGTGTGTGCGCTGCCGAACGCGGGTATCCGGGGCCGGCGGAGACAGGCCTCGGCCCAGGCCCGTATTGGGGCCATGAAGTTCGACGCAGCGCAGGACAGCCGATGCGGTCATGAAGTGTCTGGGATCTTTGTCGGTTGCAGTCCGATAAATTCGATCGCCACCAGACGGCCGAGCTTGCAGATCGGGCAGGGTTCCGGGTTTCGGGTAGCTTCACCATGCTCATGGCTGGAGTGAGGGAGACGAGCGGCGAGCAGAGTGCGGCACAGTTCCAGCTTGGATTTGCGAACGCGATTGGCGAGGAAGCCGAACTGGCGGATGCGCACCAGACTAGTGGGCAGGACGTGCAGCAGGAAGCGACGCAGGAACTCGACGGCATCGAGCGTCATGAGTTTGGTGCGGGCGCGGTGGGCGTAGTCCTTCCATTCAAAACTGACCCGTCCGTTTTCGAGCGCACGGAGGCGATGGTTGGAGATGGCGACGCGGTGGGTGTAGCGTGCCAGATACTTCAGCACGAGACGCGGTCCGCCGAAGGGAGGTTTGACGTGCACCACCCAATCGACGGCGGCAGCCTGATCGCACAGAGCTGTAAAAGCGGCGGGTTCGGACAGAGACTTCAGTTCGCCGTAGAAGTGTAGAGCTCCGTTGCGAAAGGCTCGGCGCAGAGATCGCAGAAAGGATTTTCGAAAGCGGTGGCTGAGCAGGCGCACGGGCAGAAAGAAGGAGGACTTTCTGCAGCCGATCCAGCGCGCGCCGTCCAGTGAGATGCCACCGCCGGGGACCACGCAGTGCAGATGCGGATGCAGATGCAGGTTCTGTCCCCAGGTGTGCAGCACGGCGAGGAAGCCGATGGAGGCACCGAGCAGTCTGGGATCGGCCGCAGTTTCCAGTAAAGTACTCGCGGCGGCACGGAACAGGATGGAGTAAATCTGTTTGGGGTTGTGCAGCGCCAGCCGGCCGATCTGAGCAGGCAGTGTGAATACGACATGGAAATAGGGGACCGGCAGAAGCTCGGTTTCACGCTGGGCGAGCCAGCGGGCGCGAGCCGTGGCCTGGCACTTGGGACAGTGCCGATTTCGACACGAGTTATATAAGATGACGCGATGTCCGCACTGATCGCACTGCTCAACCCGGCCACCGAGTGCGGCCGAGCGGCAGTTGCGAATGTCGCGCAGGGCTTTGCGCTGTTCGCGCGACAGCACGTGATTCCAGCGTGCCAGCAGATCGACTTGATGCGTGCGGACAATGTCGGCCATCTCGGGCCGACGCGGGTTCATCGATCTGGACGCAGATCGAGATCGAGGGAATCGAGTGGACTGGGCGTGGAGCGCACGGCCACATCGGCGACCTGGAGATAGCGTGCTGTGGTCTCCAGATTCGCGTGACCCAGCAGGATCTGAATGGTACGCAGATTGGTACCCGATTCGAGCAGGTGCGTGGCAAAGGCGTGGCGCAGCGAGTGCGGATGTACAGGTTTGGAAATACCGGCGATCTGAGCGGCATTGCGGCAAGCCAGGAAGACGGCCTTGGGCGAGATCGGGCGAGTGCCGCGAGCGTTCGGGAACAACCAACTGGCGGGACGTTCGGCTCGCCAGTATTGGCGGAGCAGTTCGAGCAGTTTAGGCGACAAAAGGGTTTGCCGATCTCTGCGTCCTTTGCCTTGACGGACCCACAGGACACTGCGGGGCGCGTCGATGTCGGCGACTTTGAGTTGCGTGACTTCGCTGACGCGGAGTCCGCCGCCATACAGGGTCGCCAGCAGGGTGCGATGGCGAAGCGTCCGTGGCGCCTCCAGCAGCGCTTTCACTTCGGCGCGGCTGAGGATCAGCGGCAGCTTTCGCGCGCGCCGCGGAAAGGGAATG
>DASQHA010000055.1:0-10983 GCA_035632335.1 Terriglobales bacterium | reverse complement strand
CCGATTCTTCTTTCCTGGAGCGGTTCGATGTTCGAGTACCTCATGCCGCTCCTGGTCATGCCCACGTACGAAAACACGCTGCTCGACCAGACCTGCAAGGCGGCGGTGGAGCGGCAGATCGAGTATGGAAAGACGCGCGGCGGGCCGTGGGGAATGTCCGAATCCGGCTATAACATCATCGACGTTCATCTCAATTATCAGTACCGAGCCTTCGGCGTGCCCGGCCTCGGGCTCAAACGCGGGCTGGCCGAGGACCTGGTCATTGCGCCATATGCTTCGGCGCTCGCGCTGATGGTGGCGCCTGAAGAGGCGTGCCTCAACCTCGAACGGCTCGCCGCCGAAGGAGTCGAAGGCAGATACGGCTTCTATGAAGCCATCGACTACACGCCGTCCCGTGTGCCGCGCGGCCAATCGGCCGCGGTGGTTCGGTCCTTCATGGCCCATCACCAGGGCATGAGCTTCCTATCCTTGGCCTATCTGCTCCTCGACCGCCCGATGCAGAGGCGATTCGAGTCGGATCCATCGTTCCAGGCGACCACGCTGTTGCTCCAGGAACGGATCCCAAGGACTACACCATTCCATTCCCACACCGCCGAACCCCCCGGCTTCCGCGCGACTTCGAATGGCCCTGAGACGCCAGTCCGCGTCTTCAGTGACCCAAACACACCAATACCGGAAGTACAACTATTGTCCAACGGCAGATACCACGTGATGATCACTAACGCGGGTGGCGGCTATAGCCGCTGGAAGGATATCGCGGTCACACGCTGGCGTGAAGACAGCACTTGTGATAACTGGGGCACGTTCTGTTATATCCGCGACGTAAAAAGCGGAGAGTTCTGGTCAACCGCGTATCAGCCGACACTGAAGCAACGGAAGACTTACGAAGCGATCTTCTCTGAGGGGCGAGTCGAGTTCCGCTCCGGCGGCCACGTATTTGACATGCATACCGAGATCGCCGTTTCACCCGAGGATGATATCGAGTTGCGGCGAGTCACCATCACCAACCGTTCACGCACGCGCAGAGCCATCGATGTCACGAGTTACGCTGAGGTCGTTTTGGCCTCACAAGATGCCGACGCCCTGCATCCGGCGTTCAGCAACCTTTTTGTTCAGACCGAGATTGTCCCCGAGCGCCAGGCCATCCTTTGCACTCGCCGGCCCCGCTCCCGCGATGAGCAGGCTCCATGGATGTTTCACCTGATGGCCGTGCACGGCGCGGATACTGGAGAAGTCTCCTATGAGACGGACCGTTTGCGGTTTATCGGCCGTGGGTACACCGTCGCCAATCCACAAGCCATAAGCGGTCCCCCGGCGCTCTCGGGCAGCCAAGGCTCGGTGTTGGATCCAATTGTCGCAATCCGGTGTCGAATCACGCTCGATCCCGAACAATCGGCAACCATCGATATGGTCACCGGCGTCGGCGCCAGCCGCGACGCCTGCCTGGGCCTGGTCGGGAAATACCAGGACCAGCGTCTGGCGAATCGCGTTTTCGATCTGGCGTGGACCCATAGCCAGGTGGTCCTGCGGCAGCTCAATGCCACGGAGGCCGACGCGCAGCTCTACGGCCGGCTGGCCGGCTCTGTCATTTATGCCAATGTCTCGCTGCGCGCCGACGCAAGCGTTCTCATCAAGAACCGCCGCGGCCAGTCCGGCTTGTGGGGCTACTCCATTTCCGGCGATTTGCCTATCGTTTTGCTGCAGATTGGAGATCCGGCCAATATCGATCTGGTGCGCCAGCTCGTACAAGCTCACGCGTATTGGCGCTCCAAAGGACTGGCGGCAGACCTCGTGATCTGGAACGAGGATCACGGCGGTTACCGGCAGTTGCTACACGACCAAATCCTGGGGCTGATTGCCGCGGGCGTCGAAGCTAACGTGACGGATCGGCCAGGCGGCATCTTTATAAGGTCCGGGGACCAGATATCGGACGAGGACCGCGTTCTGATCCAATCGGTCGCTCGCGCCATCATCACGGATAGCCGGGGATCGCTGGCGGACCAGATCGATGGCCGGAGAGTTGTTGAAGTACCGGTTCCGTTGTTCGCTCCGATCCGGACCCGTCGTACCGAGCCCCCGGCAATCGCCGAGTTGCCTCTTCGCGATCTGGTCTTCTTCAATGGCCTCGGAGGATTCACTCCTGATGGGCGGGAGTACGTGATCACGACCTCGGAGGGGCAGACAACTCCCGCGCCGTGGATCAACGTGCTGGCAAACCCGCACTTCGGAACCGTCGTCTCAGAGAGCGGCCTTGCCTACACCTGGAGCGAGAATGCCCACGAGTTCCGCCTCACTCCCTGGTCCAATGACCCCGTGAGCGACTCGGGCGGAGAAGCCTTCTACCTGCGTGACGAAGAGAGCGGCCACTTCTGGTCCCCCACACCGCTGCCCAGGCGCGGAACGAACCTGTACGTCAGCCGCCACGGATTCGGCTACAGCGTCTTCGAGCATACGGAGGGGGGCGTCCGCTCGGAGCTGTGGGTTTACGTTGCCCTGGACGCATCAGTCAAATTCTCGGTCCTCAAGGTGCGAAACGAGTCTGGACGAACGCGCCGGCTCTCCGCGACGGGCTATGTGGAATGGGTGCTGGGCGATCTGCGGTCTAAATCGTCCATGCATGCGATCACCGAAATGGATCCCGCGAGCGGCGCGCTGTTCGCGCGGAATCCATACAACACGGAGTTCACCGGTCGCATTGCCTTCTTCGATGTTGACGACGCGTCCCGTTCCGTGAGCTGCGACCGAGCCGAGTTCCTTGGGCGCAATGGCACACTTCGGACTCCGGCCGCTATGATGCGGTCTCACCTATCCGGCAAGGTGGGGGCCGCTTTGGACCCTTGCGCCGCGATCCAAGTTCCATTCGATCTCGCCGCGGGGCAAGAGCGGGAAATTGTCTTCAGGCTCGGGGTAGGTCGAGACGCCATTGACGCCAGCAACCTGATGCATCGCTTCCGGGAGTCCGCTGCGGCACGCGGCGCGCTCGAAGCAGTGTGGCATTACTGGAACCACACGCTCGGTGCGGTGCATGTGGAAACACCCGACCAGTCCGTGAACGTTCTGGCCAATGGCTGGCTCCTCTATCAAACTCTAGCATGCCGTCTGTGGGCACGGAGCGGATACTACCAGTCCGGGGGCGCGTTCGGTTTCCGCGATCAATTGCAGGACGTAATGGCCCTCATTCACGCCGAGCCGCGCCTGGTGCGCGAGCACTTGCTGCTCTCCGCGGCCCGTCAGTTCCGGGAGGGAGATGTCCAGCACTGGTGGCATCCTCCCTCGGGCCGAGGCGTCCGCACACATTGTTCGGATGATTATCTTTGGTTGCCGTTGGCCACGTCCCGTTACGTTCTGAGCACGGGGGACACCGGGGTGTTGGACGAACCCGTTCATTTCCTCGAAGGCCGCCCGGTGAACCTGGAGGAAGACTCGTACTACGATCTGCCGAGTCTGTCTGAGGAAACGGCTCCTTTGTACGAACACTGCGTGCGAGCTATTTTGCGAGGCCTGACGTTTGGTCAACACGACCTGCCGCTCATGGGTTCGGGCGACTGGAACGACGGCATGAACAAAGTGGGCGAACACGGCAAAGGTGAAAGTATCTGGTTGGGGTTTTTCCTTTATGACGTCCTCACGCGGTTCGCCGAAGTTGCCCGCAATCGGGGAGACATGTCCTTCACCGAGCGTTGCCGGAGCGAGGCGGCTCGAGTGCGCGAGAATATCGAGCAGCATGGCTGGGATGGCGCGTGGTACCGCCGCGCTTACTTCGACGACGGCTCGCCGCTTGGGTCTGCGAGTAATCCTGAATGCCAGATTGATTCGATCGCGCAAAGCTGGTCTGTTCTATCTGGAGCGGGCGATGGCAAGCGCTCGCACATGGCGATGGCAGCGGTGGATAAGCGCCTCGTTCGGCGGAGCGATGCTCTGATCCAACTCTTGGATCCTCCCTTCGACAAGTCGAATTTGGATCCCGGCTATATCAAAGGATACGTTCCGGGTGTTAGAGAAAATGGCGGACAGTACACCCATGCGGCGACCTGGACCGCGATGGCATTCGCCGCATTGGGCGACAGCCGCCGCGCGTGGGAATTACTAGCCATGATTAACCCGGTGAACCATGCCGCAACTCCAGAGGCGATTACAACCTACAAAGTAGAACCGTACGTCGTCACGGCCGACGTCTATGCGCTCTCGCCGCATACCGGTCGCGGTGGATGGACCTGGTACACGGGCTCGGCCGGTTGGATGTACCGGCTGATCGTGGAATCACTTCTCGGGCTGAGGATCGAGGTGGATAAACTGCACGTCGCGCCGTGCCTTCCAGCGCATTGGAAGACGTTCAAGATGCACTACCGATATCGCGAGACTGTCTACCATATTGTTGTCCTCCAAACGCCTGCCACGAGCGGCGGAACGACGTTGACAGTTGATGGCGTTGAGCGAAACGAAGCGGCTATTCCCCTTGTTGACGACCATCAAGAACACACGGTCGAGGTCGGAATACACACCGCACGCAGCTAACGATGTGGTTCGATTTGAAGGATTCAGCGCCACGCGAATTTAAATAAGTTGCGTGTTTTGCTGGTGTTTATACTCTAGGCAGCGTTACTGCGCAGAATGAGGCGTATTTCGTAACTTGAGTGCTGCTCGCCGGTGCCGCGTCAGCCATTCGCTGTCCGGTGCGCGACGTCGCGCGATTGGCGGGCAGAACAACGAAGAGATAACTACACCTTCGACAAAAAGCTGAACATCCTGAAAGTTTCCAGCGGTCCGAGATGAGGGCGATTCGTCGTTCTGCTAGTCTCAGGCAAGCCGCTGCGCTTCAAGATATTTCAGAAGATCCTGCCTCGATTGAAAACGATCACGGAAGTCAATCATGGCGATCAGAAAGCTCTTGGTCAGGTCGTCGAGCTGGTACAGATCCTCCCTTGGCGGGATTCCAGCACACGGAAGATATGAATATCCGGGAAGGCTTATAAAGTTAGTGGCGCGCTCGGGAACGTATTATTGCGGGTCTCTTAGGGGCGTATCACTGTTCGGTTCAGAAAACTTGTCGTAGACTGCGATGTTGTGCACCTTCTCGCCCTTTGGGTTAGTTCCGGTGATCGTCAGCGTCATCAATTTGCCGTCTTTAGAGACCACCCGCCGCGCGTTACTCACTACCTTGCCGGATTTCTTCAGGGTGGCTTCGATCGTGTGGGCATCGATCCGCTTTAACGTGATCGTGTCGTACAAATCCGATCCAGTGACCGGATAGTCTTTGGCATCGTACTTGGCGGTGTATTCGAACGAGGTTGTCTTCCCTTCCGCATCGACACTCTCGCCCGTCCGTTTGGTACCGTCCGCGGTTTCCTCGTAGGTGATCGTTGCGCTCTTTGGCGGTGGACCGGGTGTGTACTTGGATTTCGGTGCGTTGAGTTTCCAGGTTCCTGCAATTGGGTCGGCTGCAACCAGGGTTGCCGCAAGCCACAAGAGAGCGGATGCCAGTCTTGCGTATCGCATAGTGTCCCTCCTTTGTGCAGGGATTATACCGCGGGGCGTGGCGGCGGGAGCAAATTTCAGATGCCGGGTGTGGAAGAGAGCGGCGGCGAGGTGTTTGTGGGATGCGCACATTGAGGCGTATGCACAACCCGTTTGTTCGGCGATGTTATCTGGGAACGCGTTTGAGACGGTTTCCGATAAGGCCGAGAACCAGGCCGCAGGCGCCGCCGATGATCGCTCCGACCAATGCAAGCAGAGAGAAGCCGAGGAGCTTTTCGGCGCCACCTTTGAAACCAGAGAACAGGAACGACAGGACCAGGACCATGCCGTACCAGATGCCGGCCCGAACCGCCTCTTTTCTGTCCGAGGCAAAAAAGCCGATGACGACGCCGGCAATGCCCCAGAATGCCAGGTTCCACCACGAGCCCTGCAGAATGCCATAGTTACTCAAGGTGCCGCAGAGAAGCCCGGCTGCTAGCGCAATCATATCAAAGGAGGTCGGTTTCATATAGCTGATGGACTATTGCCATTCTGTATCTGAGAAGTGCGTGTTCGCATGTGGCTGGGGGATACTGCCGTCTGAGGGCGGGTGCCAAACAAACAACAATTTCCTGTCCCCCGGATTGCAGCTCCATAGATCCGGATCGATCCACAAACTCTCGACGTAAAACTTCACGGCAGTAGTAGTTTGAAGCTCCGGGGCCCACTGGACAGCACGCGCCCACAAGAAGAGTAGTCGATCATTCCGCACGAAGGGGTTCTCGATTGCGAGGATATTCCTCGAAAGGCCATAGTAACGATGATATGGGAAGCCGAAGTTCCTCACCACTGTCTCGCCTCCGGACGAAGCTACGGCGACCACGTTCAGAGACGCAATCTGTTCTGGAGGGGGCAAGGAAAAGGTGGGGTAACATGCGAACGGCCAGCCATTGATATGTCTACTCACACCGCCGCAGACGGTTCCCAGGAGTAATATGCTGCCGACGACGGCAATACATTCCAATTGAAACCGGCGGAAGCCGGTCATCTGCGGCACCGCGTGAGCGGGGACCAGCCGCGTCCCGGCTGGCTGTTTGTAAACGGCCGACGCCCGGTTCGCGGCCGGCCAGAAGTACAAGATGGGGACAACGGGCCACAGGAGTGGGATGCGCCAAGCCAGCGCGCGGTACGCTGAAAATCCAGTCCAACTCTTATTCTGAACGGCGGCGAACGTTTTTTGCGCGAGTGACTCTTTCCCTCGTTCCGGCAAAGTTAAGAGCGTGCTGGCGAGAGCTTCCTTATCGGCGCCATTGATGTACGTCACCCGGTTGAAGACATCCCACACCCGTACGTATCCAACTAGACGGCGAGACGACGAGCAGGTTCCGTCGTAAACGAAGAAGACCTCCTCGTGGTAGAGTGCGCGTCCGATGTAACCAAAGATCCACGCCCAATCAAACAAAGCGACGTAACAGACCCTCAAAGACAAGAAACTGATCCTCATCAACCAACGCAACTGAAACTCGATGTGCTGCGCTTCATCAAAGATCTCGACAGTCTAGGCTCGCCATTGAATAACCGCGCTCGACTGACGGGCTTTTGGCAAACTCGATCCCGTTGGTGGCGGCTGTTAACTGCAGGGTGGGCAGAAATGTTCGGGTCCCCGAACAATTTGGAAGGAAAGATTGTCATTCGGGGGCCCGAAGCTTGGAAAGTCTCCCCAAACGTCCAAGCTCCGATGCGGCCTCGCTCAGCGTCGCTGCGGAACATCAGGTGGACTGACCCAAATTGGTTTATCGGCATTCTTCACGTCGTCAGCTTGACCCAGAATCTGTTTGTTGAGCCAGAGCGCCATCGTCTGTCGCACCGGCTGCAATTAGTCTGCAACATCGCAGATGCAACGCATCCCAAAATATCACCTCATCCATGCATCTTTGCCGAAATAGGGATACGAGTACTCAGGCGATGGCGGCACCGGAGCCGTGCGCATGCGGTCGAGGCCCGAACCGATCAGGCAATGGCAGCAGTTGACGAGATGATCGTTCTGATTCAAGACACGGCCTTTGTCATCGCGCCGGTAGAGCCGGCGTGCTTCCAGGTAGTTTGACAAAGACTTGAAAACCTTCAGGCGCCCGCAGCTCATCCGTTGCCACACGGCGTAGATCCCAGATTCCATAGCCGTACGAGCCATCTCTAGATCCAGACCTATCTCCCGGTACATCGCGATGATTCTCCCACCATCTAACGGGCTGCGCCCCCGAGATGTGGCATCGAGCACGCCGCGTATCCAAGCGCCCCGACTAAGAACGGCGTGCGCATGAACAGAGGGCTCGGCGTCGCGCCGAAAATACTCACCATAGAGATAGATGGTATCGTTTTGTCGATCCCAGGCACCCCAAATGACCCCCGTAGATCGCCAGTCCACATCCATGGCATATGCACGTGGCCAGTGATCGGGAATCTGGAACGGCTCTATGATGATCTCTGACTCCGGCACGGGGTAGATGATGCCCCCAAACTGCCGGTTCAGCGCCTGGGTCATCCCGTCCACCTGGTCATCGTGTGCCGCATTGGGAAAGGCGGCACACTCCTCGATAAAGTTCTCCACCCACGGGGCCACGGCCGGGTGGGGCAGATAAACGTTGCCGCTCTCACATTGCGGACTCACGGCTTGGGCCCGGGCAATCTTTCCGCCATCCGGATTCACTGCGATCAGTCCCGCAATCTCGTGCTGGAGTGCCGCAATCACCGCCGGTCCGTTGGCTTTGTCCTCCACCAATTTTCTTGCCGCCTCCGGCCATTTCTCCGACATGGCGCGGATGGCTTCCACGGTCTTGGGCATGTCCATGTGATCCCGCCGCTGATCCAGCAAGAACCGATCCGCCCCTCGCGCTGCCCAGACTTGACCTACGACGAAATCGCATGTCTCCAGATCTTTGAAAGCCAGATCCCAGGACTGCACCATCTCGTCAAAATCGATCGGGCAACGGCACGGCGGGAATGCTGCACGGTTCGCCGTCTGGCATGCGGACCTGCACGGGGGGCAGTTCCAGATGTGCCGGCCGCCAATACCGCCACCAGAAGCGCTTCAAAATGCCACCCTCTGCCGGGGATGGCCGCTGCTGATATTGGCCGGCATACCGATAGGAGCCCAACGTTACCTTCACTTCGTCGAGGTCCTCGCCTGTCATCTTCTCCGGCCAGAGCAGCTCTCCGATGGCCGCACGTGGGTCGGTCCAGCCTATCGAGGTGGAGCACTTACGCTCTGGTTCGAATTCCGCGGGCAGACACAGCAACTCGTATCCGCCTTTGGCCAGCAGGTCACCCGTCAGATCGGCTTCGTGGAGCCGCTGTTGGATCACCACTTTATGACCCTTGGCCAAGTCGTTCAGGCGCGTGGCCATCGTGCCGTTCCACCACTCGACCGCCGTGCGGCGTTCTGCATGCGACGAAGCCTGATCGACGCTGTGTGGGTCATCGACCACCACTATGTCCGCTCGCTCGCCGGTGGCCGAACCGCCCACGGAAGTGGCGATGCGGTAACCGGTGTGATCATTCTCGAAACGTTGTTTCTGATTTTGGTCGCTTGTGAGCTGATAGCGGGTGCCCCAGCGTTCCTGATACCAGCGGGATGCAATCAGGCGGCGGCATTTGACACTGTCTCGTACGCTCAGGGTTGCGCTGTAGCTCGAAAACAGCAACCGGGTCTCGGGACGATCGATCCAGATCCATGCGGGCCAGAAGACGGCAGTCAGCAGCGATTTGGCGTGGCCTGGTGGAACGTTAATGATCAGGTTACGAATCCGCCCTTCGCTGATGGCCTGCAGATGCTCGCAGATGGCCTGCACATGAATGCCATCCACAAAGCGTGTGCCCGGCTCGAGAACGTGCCACGCTTGCACCACGAACTCATGCAGGTGGCGCCGGGCTTTCTCCGCCCTCAGGCGAAACGGGCTGAGCACAGGCGGGCTCCATGATAGCTTCGAGTTGTTTGATTTGTTCGTCGGTGAGTTTACTGTAGTCAAAGGTTCCATTTTCAACCTCATGAATTAATTGCAGGGATTGCGTCTGCGGCGCAAACCGCCGGCAGAGTTCCTGGATGGCCCAGGGTTCTCTACTGCGCGCGGCTTCCCAGAGCAGCTTGGCAGCTTCCTGCGGACTGCCTTCCATGATGAGCGCCTCATTGAATGCCTCCTCGAATTGTGCGCGGTGTCTCGACTTCCCAGTCGGATTGCCGCTTACTCCCGGGTTCCAGCGGTGCGGGTTGCCAGGCTTGAACATAGTTTGCGAGTTGCCTGATTGACCGGGCTTGAATTTGCTGTCTTTCGCCATGATTTGCTCCAAATGAAGAAAGGGCAACCCGAAAACGGCAAGCCCTCATGAGACGAAGCGAACGGAGGGATGGCGCTGGACGTTACTCCATTTACTCCAATAGCCAGGCTCGACAAAACGGCGCGCCGAAGAATCAGCGAGTTAGGTGGCCAAGAACCAACGCCTTAGACGCATAAGTCTTTTATTTACAAGTGAACGGCAATTTCCCAAGCTGGACGTCGCGGGTTCGAGCCCCGTCTCCCGCTCCATCTTTTCAAAATTTAGAATCCGCCCTCAAAGCGTTTTGCTCCCATTTGCTCCGTTTTGCAGGGCCAGGCGGCTGAATCAATCCCGCGATTCCATGGCCGCCGCCAAAGCCTCGCGCATCTGATACCAGTCGTTCGGGTCCGTCTTCCAGGGCGCTTTCTCCCGGCCGCCGGATCTGGAGATGGCTGTCCCGGCCTGCTCGGCTTTTTCCGACGTGGCGGCGGATTCACTTGGCTGCCGCAGGGCGTCGGCTAAGGCCACGGGAATCACCTTCCGTATCAGGGCATCGGCCACGGCTCCTTTCCCCTTTCGCGCCAGCAGCCAGCAGTACTCATAATCCTCCAGACCACGCCGATACGCCTTCATGCGCAGCCCGCTCACCGGCCCATCGATCGCAGGAACGCCGATATCGGGAAGCCGGGCGCCGCTGTAAAACAACACGCCGTTGCCGAAGCGCGAGTCCTCGCGATTGTAGACCAGCACGTTCATGGGGTCTCGGGCATCGGTAAGGTCCATCGCCCACCAGAACGAGCCGCTGAGCTTGTATCGCCAGCAGATCGTGCCCCAGGTGCGTAATTCCACTCCCGTGGCATTAACCGCATGCACACCGACGGCGGGATGACCGTGATGATAGAACCAGACAGTTTCTCCGAGCTTCAACCGCGGGGCCAGGAACTCAGGATCGCAGGCTTTGCCATTCGGCGCCCACCAGCGGATGACCCCCCGAAGGTCCGTAGCCGGGTTGCCCGCTAGGGTTGCGGGATTGGTGTGGGAAGTCCACATGAGGTTGATGTGTCCTTTTCCGGCTCCGGCATCCAGAGCCTCTTGCAGCTTTCTCAGATTGGCGACTTTCTTCGGAAGCATCTCGCCACCCTCATCGACGATGTACGCGAAGACTCGCTTCCCGTCCCAGTGATGGGCCGTCAAGTGATCCCAGAACGCCTTGGCGCC
>DASQHA010000054.1:0-2536 GCA_035632335.1 Terriglobales bacterium | reverse complement strand
GTGCCGGTTTTGCCGCATACGGTGACACCCGGCAGCTTGGCCCGCACGCCCGTTCCCCCCTCCTCGTTCACCACGCCGCACATGCCGGAGACCACCTTGGCCACGTTCTCCGGATTCAGGGCGAGCTGATGCGGCGGCTCCGGTTTGGCCGACTTCAGCAGGTGCGGTTTGTACCAGATGCCCCCCATGGCGATCCCTCCGATAGCGCGCGCCAACTGGATCGGCGTTATGGTGAGCGCACCCTGGCCGATGGATACCGAGATCGTTTCCCCGGCGTACCATTTTTGCCGGAAGTTGCGGATCTTCCACTCCGACGAGGGCACCACACCCGAGGCTTCATGCGGCAGGTCGATGCCGGTAGGCTGGCCGTAGCCGGCCTCGGTAGCGTAGTGTGCAATTTGATCGATGCCCAGCCTGTTGCCGACGTTGTAAAAGTACACGTCGCAGGAGCGCACAATGCCCTTATGAAGCGAGACGGTTCCGTCCACTTCATGGCACTTGTAGTAGTGCCCGTAAAACGTGGCGCCACCGGTGCAGTGCACCGAAAACTGATCGTCGATGGCGCCGGTTTCCAAGCCTGCAATGGCCATCAGGGGCTTGAACGTCGATCCCGGTGCGAACTGCGCCTGGATCGCGCGGTTGAGCAGCGGGTGGTCGGGGTTGTCCAGCAGCTCTTTCCAGTCTGAGGATTTGATGCGCACGGAAAACTTGTTGGGATCGAATGTCGGCCGGCTGGCCATAGCCAGTACTTCGCCGTTGCGCGGGTCGAGCGCCACGATCGCGCCCTTGCGGCCCTCGAGCACCAGTTCAGCCACAGCCTGCAAATCGAGGTCAAGCGTGAGCTGAATGTTCTTGCCGGGAACGGCCTCCGTGGTGCCCAGTACCTCGCGTTCGCGGCCGCGGTTATCGACGATCACCTGCCGCTGCCCATCCACGCCCGTCAGAATGTCGTTGTACTGCTTTTCGATGCCGAACTTGCCGACCACCGAGCCCGGCTCGTATTTGGCGAATTCGGGCGAATCCAGCTCCGATTCGCTGACCTCACCTGTATAGCCGATCACGTGCGCCCCAAAACCGCCTTCCGGATACAGCCGCCGCTGCGCGTGAATCAGCTCCAGCTCGGGAAAGAATTCCGGATCTTTGTGCGATTCGACGAAGGCGACGTCGGCCGGCGTCAGCTCCTGCTTGATGATGATGGGCTCGTACTTGGGCCGGCCCCGGTAGCGCTTGAGCTGCTGGAGCAGGTCGTCGTACTCGAGCTGCAGGCCGTCGGCAATGGGCTTGAGGTGCTCGGGTTTCAGGGTCTCGCGCGAGAGAATCACGCTCCACGACAAGTGGTTGTCCACAATCACCCGCCCATCCCGATCGAGGATCTTGCCGCGCGGCGCGATAATCGGCAGCGCCTTGATGCGGTTGCGCTCCGCCAGCTCGTTATACAGCTCCGGGTTGCGCACCTGCAGGTCCCAAAAACCGGAGATCAGGAACAGGAAAATGGCTACCGTCGAGTACTGGAAGATGGCAATCCGCGCGGCGGCAAACTTCGGATCATCCCGTAGCACCGGCTTGGAAGCTACCCGCTGCTGGGTTTCCGGCTCGAGCGGAAGGAGCGTCACGGCAGGCCTGAATCGACTCTCTAATCAATAGTGTATCGGAAAAAGGGAAACTCGCCTAGTTATGTGGAGGCGCGCCCGGTCTGGTAACCAACGTTATGCCCAGGTCTGCTCGCTGGATGCCATGGGGCGGCCTGTCGGACGGGGTGGCTCGGTGGTGGGCACGCTGGGGGGCCACCACGGCGCAGGACACCTACAAGTCCGCCACCTACTGCCGGAACCAGACGACGGCGCTGGATTACGCGCGGAACAGCTCTGAGGCGTATTCTGGAGATCAAGGGGCTGACCATGAACACAGAGGCAGCGATGATCATTCTGGTAGCAGTATCTGCTACGGTTTCAGCGCAGGCCCCTGGTGATATGGCCTTAGCGCGTGAGCTATCGGATTCTAGAACGAGAGCGAAGGCCGTCGCCGATATAGTCGCATCCAATGGCAGCACTCTTCCTCTCCTTCTGGTCTGGGCGCAAGCTCCCCCGGCGGACGTTGACCAGCACGAGTTAGACATCGGACTCGCAGATGTGTTTGGTGAGCTGAAGACAAAAGAGGCTATTCCTTTTCTGGTCGGAAACATTGGTCTGAGGCGCGATCACCGTGTGAACGTTTGGCTGAAAACGCCGGGTGCAATTGAAAAAGAGCTGCCTGCGGCGGCGGCACTCATTAGG
This sequence comes from Terriglobales bacterium, assembly GCA_035632335.1. Taxonomy (GTDB): domain Bacteria; phylum Acidobacteriota; class Terriglobia; order Terriglobales; family Acidobacteriaceae; genus JAIQFF01. Next base: position 263 of record DASQHA010000054.1, on the reverse strand, counting down.
ATAGGCCCGGAAGGCGCGAAGGCTGTCATCCAAGCTTATTGGCAGCCGATGTTGGCTGAAGACCGAGCCGCTGCGATCTTCGTGGTTACGAAAACAGTTGAGGCTTCTCCGAATGCAGTTCCGGAGGCACGAGGGTTCCTCCAATCTGCTCTTGCCCATCTAAGGATTGACCGTCTCTTGGCGGAAGAGGGCTTGGAGGGGCTGGATCGCAAAAACTGATGGTGGCTGGAGGGATTGACGACTTCGGCTTTTTGGAGAGGGGA
>DASQHA010000053.1:0-2851 GCA_035632335.1 Terriglobales bacterium | reverse complement strand
GCGGACGGCAATCCCCTGGTAAATCAGGGCAACCCGGTGGCCGCGCTCAACGAGATCCTGCTGGGGCTGAACGAGGGCGCGTCGCGATCCTTCGGTACCACCAACCGTCACATCTTCCAGAAGTCGCTTGGCCTCTACGTGCAGGACAGCTGGAAGGTAAAGCCCAACTTCACGCTGGAATTAGGGGTTCGCTGGGACGTTGCGGGTGCGTTAGGCGAAAAGAATAATCTGGGCGCCAACTTTTTGCCGGACGACCCTAAAGCCGATGCCAATGGATTCGTGAGTCTGGCCAACCATTCCCTTTACAACAAGGACATGAATAACTTCGGTCCCAGGGCCGGGTTTGCCTGGGACGTTTTCAAGAACGGCAAGACCGTGCTGCGCGCCGGCTATTCCCTGGGCTACGATCTGCCCAACTTTGGGTCCATCCACGCTCCCCAAACCTTCTTTCAGATGTGGAGTGGAACCCGGGCCGGCTTCTTCAGCCAGGTGCCGGAAGGCATCTTCTCCGTTAGCGTCAGCACGACGCCGGCTGACAACCAGGCAATTTTTGATGCCGGCAGCAAGCCCAATTCGTTATGCGCGGATTTCGTTTGCATGGCGCCAGGCGTGAACTTGTATGGTCAGAGCGTCACCCCGGCCCCGCCCTTCAACGTGGTCCAGGTCATTCGGAATTTCGCGACCCCGATGAACCACGCTTACAATCTCACCATTGAGCAGCAGTTGAGCAACAAAACCGCGTTCAGCATCGCCTATGTGGGAACGGCGGGGCGCGACCTGCTCAATTGGCGCGATCTGAATGCCTGCCCGGTGAGCGCAACCGATGCTTGCGACGCCACTCGGCAGCCTTTTGGCGCGCAATTCCCCCAATACAACCACATTTTGCAGCTTAACAACGACGCCTTCTCCAACTACAACAGCCTGCAAACCGCTTTCAAGGTCCGGGACCTTCATGGCCTGAGCGGACAGCTGAATTTTGTCTGGTCGAGATCGTTTGACACCGGCTCTGCCAACCGGGGCGGAAGTTTTCTCTCCGACTTCCAGAATCCTTACCGGCCTGACAAGGGATATGCACCGTCGGATTTCGACACCCCCTGGAACGTGAACTTCACCATGGTTTACGTGATTCCGAAGTTCCAGAGTTTGCCCAAGTTGCTGGGAGACGGGTGGCAGCTTAACTCCTTGTTCCGAGCTCAGGAAGGACGCCCATACACCGCCTTTGTGGCTGCAGATCCCTCTAACCAGGGGTTAAGGGATACGGTCGCGGTCTACGATGGAAGCCCCCTTAACTACGATAATCACTATGTGGACCACGGCAAGAGCGCCTACTTTAATACCGCTGCATTTTCGGCGCCGGCCCCCGGCCAGATCGGGAACGGCCGCAATGTCCTGCGGCAGCCCGGAATTGCCCAGCTCGACATGGGATTGTTCAAGAATTTCCAGCTGACGGAACGCTTTTCGATGAAGTTCAAATGGGAAGTCTTCAACGTCCTGAACCATGCCATGTTCGCTACCTCGACACCAGGTAAGATTACCAGCGGCGCTTTCGGGCAATTTTTCGCCACGCCTGACGTCGGATTAGGCCTGAACCCCATCCTGGGCACCGGTGCACAACGCAACATGCAGTTCGGCGTGTCGGTTGCCTTCTGACGCTGCCTGCTGCTGATCGAATCGCATCAGGGAGTTTACCGATGGTAAACTCCCTTTTTGCCCCTTATGCGCCGTTCCTGCCTGTTTTTCCTGCTGACCGTGCTGGGCACCGGCACGTTCCTTCGAGCAGAAGCGCCCAACATCATCCTCATCACGGTGGACACCACGCGCGCCGATCGCATGGGATTCCTGGGCTGCAAGAAAGGACTCACTCCAAATCTGGACACGCTGGCCCGCCAGGGTGTGGTATTTGAAAAAGCTTTTTCTCAGGCGCCGTTGACCCCGGTTTCCCACGCCACCATCTTTACCGGGACGTATCCGCAGTTTCACACCGTCACCGATTTCGGACATCCGCTGCCGGCGTTATTGCCCTACGTTCCGGAAATCCTGCAGAAGAGCGGCTACCGCACCGCGGCGTTCATCGGTTCGCTGATTTTGGACCCGAAAGCCAACCTGGCGCCGGGGTTCGACCGCGGCTTTGATTTCTTCGACGCTGGTTTTCATACCAAGCGGGGCCCTAACGAAGACCGATACCACAGCGTCGAGCGCCGGGCCGGCGACGTGGTCGGGCACGCCTTGCACTGGATGGAGGCAAACCAGAATCGCAAAGCGCCGTTTTTCATCTGGATCCATCTCTACGACCCGCACGCCCCGTACGACCCTCCCGCGCCGTTTGACCGCCGCTTTAGCGATCCCTACGACGGCGAAGTAGCCTATGCCGACGCCTCCCTGGGCAAATTGTTTTCCTATTTGCGGCAGCACGGCTTGTATGACCGCGCCCTGATTACGATGATGTCGGACCACGGCGAGTCGCTGGGGGCGCACGGCGAAAGCATGCACGGAATCTTTCTCTACGACGAAACCATTCGCGTGCCCCTGCTGTTCAAGCTGCCGGGAGAATTGCTGGCGGGCCGGCGGGTGGCTACGCGGGTGCGGCTGGTGGATGTGGCGCCCACTCTCCTGAGCATGTTGAGCTTGCCGCTGCCGCCCACCTTTCAGGGCGAGTCCCTGGTGCCCATGATGAAGATGAATACGCCGCCGCGAAAGGCCAGTCCGGCAGCCGCAGCCGACCTGCCGGCGTATGCCGAGACTGACTACCCGCATCGGGCTTTTGGCTGGAGCTCGATCCGCTCCCTGCGCACCGGCAAATATCTTTTCGTGCGCGCTCCGCGGCGCGAGCTCTACGATCAGAGCCGCGATC
>DASQHA010000052.1:0-11492 GCA_035632335.1 Terriglobales bacterium | reverse complement strand
CGGACATCCGCCGTGGTCTCATCATCGTGAATACTGGGCCGGGTAAGGGCAAGACGACCGCTGCCATGGGTACAGCCTTGCGGGCGGTGGGCCAGGGCATGCGCGTCCTGATGCTGCAATTTCTTAAAGGTTCGTGGCATTTCGGCGAACTGGATGCGGTGCAGGCCTTTGGCGACAAGTTCGTCATGAAGCAGATGGGCCGGGGTTTCGTAAAGGTCGGAACCGAGAAACCGGACCCGGAGGATGTTCGCATGGTGGAACAGGCCTGGGCGGAAGCTGTCGCCGCGATCAATTCCGGCGCCTGGGACCTGGTCATTCTGGATGAGATCAATTACGCCATCAGCTACGGCATGCTTGATCCGGCCCAGGTGGTGGAGACTCTTAAGAGCAAACCTGAAAAGGTGCACATTATCTTGACCGGGCGAAATGCCCATCCGACAATTGTCGAGGTCGCCGACACGGTGACTGAAATGCGCCAGGTCAAACACGCCTACGAGAAAGGCGTGATGGCGCAGCGAGGGATTGAGTACTAGAAATCAGTCTTCAGTCGTCGGTCTTCGGCTATTCCCTGGCGACGACGGCCATGCCAGTAAGAGGCTGTTTCACGTAGTGACTGACGACCGACGACTGAGGACTGACGACTGACTTATGGCATGGTTCAAACGACAAGCCGGCGAGCTGGATACTTCGGGCGAGCGCAAGGTCCGCACCGAGGGGTTGTGGGTGAAGTGTGACACCTGCCGGCAGATCATCTGGAAGAAAGATCTGGAAGAGAACTTCAACGTTTGTCCCAAGTGCGACCGGCATTTCCGCATTGACGCCCGCACCCGCCTGGCCCAGCTTCTGGATGACAACGAATACGAGGTTTCAGACGCCAACCTGACCTCGACCGATCCCCTGAAATTCGTGGACCTGAAGGCCTATTCGGCGCGCCTGAAGCAGGCGCAGGCCGACACCGGATTGAAAGACGCGGTGATTAACGCCCGCGGCAAATTGAATGGGCGCACCGTGATTGTGAGTTCGATGGAGTATGCCTTCATCGGGGGAAGCATGGGAGCGGTGGTGGGCGAAGCCATTACCCGGGCCATTGAGCAGGCCACCGAAACCCGGGTGCCGATCGTGATCGTTTCGGCTTCGGGCGGGGCGCGCATGATGGAAGGCGTAATCAGCCTGATGCAACTGGCCAAGATCTCGGCCGCGCTGGCGCGACTGGATGAAGCCAAAGTCCCATTCATCTCGGTGCTGACCGACCCTACGACCGGAGGCGTCACCGCTTCCTTCGCCATGCTCGGCGATCTCAATATCGCCGAACCTGGAGCGCTGATCGGATTCGCGGGTCCGCGGGTGATCGAGCAGACCATTCGCCAGAAACTTCCTCAGGGTTTCCAGCGCAGCGAATTTCTGCTGGAACACGGCATGTTGGACGCCGTCGTTCACCGTCGGCAGCTTAAGGCTTACATTTCTCGTGCTCTTGATTTCATGGGTCAGTCCGAGGGGCAGTCGCCGGTCGTCGCTCGTCAGACCTCAGCTTAAAACCCCGAACTTAAAACCCAGTGGTCAGTTCTTTGTTCTCGGTTCTCAGTTGTTCCGTCAACCTCTCGTCCTCCCCTGTTCGGCCCTCCACTTCGACGCTTCGACGGTATGCTCTCGAAGGTCCAGAGGTGGAGCTGTTAACCTAAGGCTTAGCTGAAGACTGACGACTGATGTCTGCCTACGAAACTGCCGTTGCTCGCATCTACGCGCTGGGCCATGAACTGGCGCAGACGCCCTCGCACAAGTTCGACCTGGCGCACATGCGGGTGTTGCTGGCGGCGCTGGAGAATCCGGAGCGGAGTTTCCCCAGCGTTCTGATCGCTGGAACCAATGGCAAGGGTTCGACCGCGTCGACCCTGGCTTCGATCTTGCAGGGGTCGGGATTGCGGACGGGGCGCTATACCTCTCCGCACCTGGTGCGCATCAACGAGCGCATAGGGCTCGGCGGAGACCGGATCAGCGATGACGATTTTGCGTTAGTCCACGATCTGGTCGACCGCACCGCCGAGCGCCTGGTCAGTGAAGGCGAGTTGCCGTGGCATCCCAGCTTTTTCGAGATGCTGACGGCGATCGGGTTCGAGTATTTCGCGCGCCGCAAAGTGGACATCGCGGTGCTCGAGGTCGGCATGGGCGGGCGGCTGGACGCGACTAACGTGGTGGAGCCGCGAGTCAGTGTTATCACCGATATCTCGCTCGACCATCAGAAATTTTTGGGCGAGACGGTGACCGAGATCGCGGGCGAGAAGGCGGGAATCATACGCCCAGGGGGCGTGGTGGTGACATTGCCTCAGCAGCCGCAGGCCAATGATGTCATCGGGAATACGATTCTGGAGCTGGGAGCGCGGGCGGTGAATGCGGTGCCGTATGTGCCGCCGGTGAGTCCGGCGAGTGGCGAATACCTGGCGTACGGCGCGGACAGGAAGCCGGTGTCGCGCTATCCGCTGCAGGTGATGGGCGAGCAGATTCTGGTGGAAACGCCGTTGCTCGGACGCCACCAGTTGAGAAATGTCGCGCTGGCGATTGCAGCGGCAGAGGAACTGGGCCGGCAGGGCTTTCCGGTGACCGCTTCCTCGATTGAGCGGGGCATACGGGAGACCCATTGGCCGGGGCGGTTCCAGGTGATGGCGGCTACCGCGAGCTCGCCCGAATATGTGTTCGACGTGGCCCATAATCCGGCCGGGGCATGGGCGCTGCGGTCCACTCTTTCGGCGGGCTATCCCGATCAACCGCTGACGTTTATTTTTGGCGCGATGCGGGACAAGGCCATTGGGGAGATGGCGGAAATTCTGTTTCCGCTGGCGGAGCGGGTGATATTGACTCGCGCCGATAATCCTCGCTCGGCCAGCCCCACGGAGATTCGGGAAGCAGCGGCGCGGACTGCGGGCCCCATGGAAGAAGCGGCGGATGTGGCGGCCGCTATCGAATGGGCACGGACTTCGGCGCGGCCCGATACGGTGGTGGTTGTTACCGGATCGATATACATTGTAGGAGAGGCGATGCGACTGCTCGGGGCGCGCATCTAAACAGGCAGTGCCATCCGTGAAAACACCGATCGAGATGGATCGCGCGACGGAACTGGCGGAGGCGGCAACCTCGGCCCAACCCGCCAGGGCAGCCGCTTCCCGGCGCTACGGGTGGCCCAGCCGGCTGCGCTCGTATTTGATCTTCGATCCCCTGATCTGGACTTACACCGTCGTGCTGGGGATCATTTCCGTTCCGGCGTCCCTGTTCGGGAATCAGGGCCGCATTTTGCATGGCTTCGCGCGCTTGTGGTCGAAGCTGATCCTGAAAACGATTGCTTCGCCCACGAAAGTGACGGGGCTGGACGCGATCGACACTTCGAAGCCTTATGTCTACGCGGTCAACCATGCCTCCGCGCTCGATATCCCGGTGCTGTATGTGTATCTGCCGTTCGAGTTCCGTATTGCGTTCAAGAAGGAATTGCTGTCGTATCCGATTGTGGGGTGGCATCTCAAACGCTCGGGACAAATCTGCGTGGACCAGCAGAACCCGGCGAGGTCGATCGGCAGCATCCGCGCCGCGCTGAAGAGCCTGAAAAGCGGCATGCCGTTCGTCATCTTCCCCGAGGGCGGACGCACGCCCGACGGCGACATCAAGCCTTTTTTGCCGGGAGCGTTATTTCTGGCGATCAAAGCGCAGGTGGATATTGTGCCGGTGGCTCTGGTGGGAACCTTCGAGCTGCTGCCCATGAATACCTATCACATCAAGTCGCGGCCGCTGGAGATGCGGGTGGGACAGCCTATTTCGACCGCGGATTACACGCTGCGCAACCTGGATGCGCTTTCGGATCGGGTGCACCGGGCGGTAGAAGATTTGTATCGCAGCTGAGTTGTATTAAGACCAGATTTCAGTTGTTAGTAGTCAGTTCTCAGAGAGTTCCGCCGGCTGGGTTGTCAGCTCTTCAAGTTTTTCCGCGATGGCATACTTCAAGTCGTCAACTCCCTTGCCGGTCACGGCGGAGATGGGGAAGAGATCGAGTTTTTTCTTCTTGCAGTAGCGTTTGAGCTTCGCCAGTTTCTCTTTATTCGCTATGTCAATTTTGGATGCCACCATGATGACGGGCTTGTCTTCCAGATGAGCTCCGAAGCTGGCCAGTTCTTCGGCGATGACTTCCACATCTTTGACCGGATCGGGCCTGCCGCTGGCGTCGGAAACATCGACCAGGTGCACCAGCAGGCGATTGCGTTCGATGTGCCGCAGGAACTGCGTGCCCAGGCCGGCGCCGGTGTGCGCGCCTTCGATCAGGCCGGGGATATCGGCTACCACGAAACTCTTTTCGTCGGGGGGCTGGCCGACGACCGCGACGCCCAGGTTGGGTTGGAGGGTGGTGAAGGGATAGTCCGCGATTTTGGGACGCGCCGCTGAGATGCGCGAGATCAAGGTGGACTTGCCCACGTTGGGATAGCCGACGAGGCCGACATCGGCGAGCAGCTTCAGTTCCAGGCGAAAGACGCGCTCCTCGCCGGGGCGTCCCGGTTCGTGCTCACGCGGAGCCTGGTGGGTGGAGGTAGCGAAGCGTGCATTACCCCGCCCGCCCCGCCCGCCGCAAGCGATCACGATGCGATCGTCGGGGCGGGAGAAGTCGTGCACTCGCTCTCCGGTTTCGTCGTCGTAGAGGATCGTACCGACCGGGACTTTCAGCAGGACGTCGACGCCTTCGCGGCCGGTGCGGTTGGAGCCTTCGCCGTGGCGTCCGCGTTGCGCCTTGTATTCAGGATTGAAGCGGAAGTGCACCAGCGTGTTGTGGCGCTCGCTGGATTCCATGATGACGTCGCCGCCCTTGCCGCCGTCTCCGCCCGAGGGTCCGCCGCGGGGGATGAACTTTTCCCGGCGGAAGGCCATGCAGCCGTTGCCGCCGTCCCCCGCCTTGACCCGGATTTTTGCCTCGTCGATGAACACAGTCGTCAGTCTTCGGTAGTCAGTCGCCAGCCCATCACTAGCCACGTGGGGACAGCCGCCCCGGCTGTCCTGGCCGAGCCTGGCTCGGCGGAGAATTTGCTGAAAGCTGACAGCTGCTCAAATAAAAATGCCCCGGCCCGCGCCGAGGCTTGGGCCGGCGAACTTCCCGCGGCCCTGCTTGATCTTCCGAACGCTACTTCGCTTCCAGGGGTTCGATCATGACGAACTTGCCCATCGAACCCTTGTCCAGGAATTTGATGCGGCCGCTGATCTTGGCGAACAGAGTGTCGTCCTTGCCGCGACCAACGTTGAGACCGGGTTTGACCCGCGTGCCGCGCTGGCGCACGATGATGGTGCCGCCGGGGACGACCTGTCCGCCGAAAGCCTTGAAGCCTAACCGCTGTGCGTTGGAGTCCCGTCCGTTGCGTGAACTGCCTAAGCCTTTTTTATGTGCCATTGATTTTCAGTTTCCAGTTTCTGGTTTCAAATTCTGTTGTAAGCCCACGGCTCGGCGGGCAGGATGCCCGCCGGACAGCCGGCGAGACGCCGGCACTACTTTTTCTTTTTCGGCGCTGGTTTCTTGTGCGCCGCCTTTTTAGCTGCTGCTTTCTTCGCGGGCGCCTTTGACTTCGCTTCCACCCTGGGAGCGTCTTCGGTCTCCGCCGGCTTCACGTTCTTCGGCTTCGCCTCTTTTTTCGGAAGCTCGGGCGCGGTGAATTTCTGTCCGCCGAAGGCGATCTCGGTGATGCGAACCGCGGTGTATCCCTGGCGATGCCCGCGCAGCTTCTTGTACTGTTTTTTGCGTTTGTAATGGAAGACGAGAATTTTGGCGGCGCGGCCCTGTTCCACGACCTCGCCGGTCACCAGCGCCGCGGACTCGGGGCGAGCAATCTGGCCGGGTTCGCCGGAGACGGCCAGCACATCGTTGAACTCGATTTTCCCGTCGGTGCCGTTGCCCTGGCTTTCCAGCCGAATCACATCGCCGGGCGCCACCCGGTACTGCTTACCACCGGCGCGGATGACCGCGTACATACGTATGCCTCCGTCCAATCTTGTGCCCGTCGCGGCCTGGCGCGATTGCGGGAAACCTGCTGAATTTCCTGTGCTTGCGTTCCGCGTCGGCGCTTTGGGCAACGAATGCGGGGCGGCTCCAGAACGGAACCGTGAGTACAGGCAAACCCAAGTATTTTAGCTTGTGCCGCGGAAAAGCGTCAAACCGGCGAGGCGGACGGCAGCGGCTCGATTCGAGATCATCCCCTGACAACGGCGTCATCCTGAGGGACTTCAGTCGCGAAGGCTCTGGCGCGCATCGGCACGAGCGGTGTATATGCTCCGCGCCAGATCCTTCACGGGCCGAAGGCCGTTCAGGATGACGCCTTGCAAACTAAGAGGACTGCTCCACCTGCAACTCGGGCCGCGAATTTCCTTCTCCGGGCAGGCTTCCGATTGCGGGCAGGTATGCATCTAGCTAACTGAAGGCACACTCTCCGAGCAGTCCTTTCTTGAAGGTCAGCCCCAAGAACGGTTATAACTGCGGGAGTTTGGTTCTCTGTCGGGCGCGGGGGGCGTTTTTATGGGTCTTCGCAGGGTCGAAATACCAGCGCAGGTTGTGGTTCTGATCTCTCTTTTGGCGCTGCCGGCCGCGGCGCAGGAAAAGAAGGAATTCACTTACAACGTCGGACCCAGGGCCGTGGTTTCGATCACCAACAATTACGGTCCGATCGCGGTCCGGCCTTCGGGAAGCCGCCAGGTGATGATCGAAACCGTATCGCATTCCGACGCGGTAAGCCTGGAGAACGAGCAACACGGAGATCGCATTGAGTTCCGGTCGGTCTCCAGCCGCCCGGGCAACGACCTGGTGGATTACACCGTGCTGGTCCCGGTCGACGCGTTCGTCAGCCTGCGTTCGTCGGATGGAGCCCTGCGGGCGCAAGGCCTGCGCGGCGATGTGATCCTGGAAGCCGCCGCGGCCTCAGTCGAAGTGACGGACATCAGCGACGCGCACCTGCACGTGAAAACTCTCAGCGGGCCGATCACTTTGACTGACATTCGCAACAGCCATCTGGACATCCACTCGGTGAGCGGTAATGTGACCATCCGCAATGTGACCGGGCCGTCGGTCGAAGTCAACTCAGGCAGCGGTCGAATCTCCTATGAGGGCGACCCCGGTTCCACGGGAGAGTACCTGCTCAGCAGTCATTCGGGAGACCTGGACATCTCGATTCCGGCCAGCGCTTTGGTCGATATCAAAGCGCGATCCATTGCGGGGCTGTCTGATCCGGAATTTCCCATTGCCAAAGGCTACGCTGCGCCCGGCCCCGGGAACCTGCTGCTGAAACCTGGTGTGGTTACGGGATCCCGCTTCGAGTTGCGTTCATTCCGCGGCAAGATTCACCTCAAGCGGCCGTAGTTCGCACCGGCAGCGTGGGGACAGCCCGTCGCCGGGATCGCGGTATCTTCTGCTGGCCCCAATTTTCAATCTTCGGAAAACAAAGCCTTGCGGAGCTGCGCTCCGCTGGACAGCCGGGGCGGCTGTCCCCACATGGGTGTTGCTGCTGTCTGGGCCGGTTGTTACCACGGTGCGATGTCCGGATGGCGGTTGCGTTTGCCTGCGTCTCCGGTGTAGGTTTTAAGAACCTGTTTTTGCGGTAATCGTTATGCGGTCATTCTCGAAACGGATAGCGTGGCTGTGCCTGCTGCTGACCCTGTGTTCAGCCGTAGCGCTGGTTACGCACCACCACTCGAGCGCGAACGATGCGGCGAAGTGTACGGTCTGCGTGGCCGCGCATTCGGCTTCTCCGCAAGCCGCGTCGGTCTTACCCAAGCAGACGTTGGTTCGGGCATTTGTTTTCCGCTCCAAGCCGGCGTCAGCCCAGCAGCGACTGGTGGCCTTCGCGCTCAGCGTTCGCCCGCCTCCCGCAGTCTAGAAATCCAAAAGAGCCGATCAAGTCTTAGTGCGCCTGGAGCGCACCTCTTTCCATTTTTCCAGACTTTTGGAGGCATCATGCTGGCTTTCTATAAGAAGTTTGCAGCTTTCATAGCGGTTTTTCTGCTGGCCGTCATTCTTCAGGCGAAGGCGCAATCGGGCGGGAGTTCGACCTCGGTCACGGGCACGGTGGTCGATGCCACCGGCGCCGTAGTGCCCAACGCAATCGTGGAGATCCGCAACCCGGTGAGCGCTTTTGAGCGCACGGTCACCACGGACGGCCTGGGGAAATTCGACATTCCGAATGTTCCCTTCAATCCCTACCACCTCACCGTCACCGGGCCGGACTTCGCTCCGTTTGCGCAGGACGTGGACGTGCGATCCATTGTCCCCGTGACCCTGAGTATCACGCTTCAGGTAAAAGGCTCGACCGAAACCGTGACCGTGGAAGGCGCGGGCCAGGACCTGCTGGAGAATACTTCGACCTTTCACACGGACGTGGACCGCGGTTTATTTGACAAGATGCCGCTGGAAAGCCGGTCGTCGTCGGTGAGTTCGCTGGTGACGCTGTCTTCTCCGGGAATTGCCGCCGATTCTAATGGCCTGTTTCATGGCCTGGGCGACCACGCGGAGAATTCGTTTTCGGTCGACGGCCAGCCCATCACCGACCAGCAGAGCAAGGTTTTCTCCAACCAGATTCCGCTGGATTCGATTGAGTCGATGGAAGTGATTTCGGGCGCTCCTCCGGCCGAATTCGGGGAGAAGACCAGCGTGGTGATCAATGTGACCACGCGCTCCGGGCAGGGGATGACGTCGCCCAAAGGCAGCGTCACGACTTCCTATGGCAGCTTTGGCACCGCAGACTTCGGGGTCAACCTGGGTTACGGCGGCGCGAAGTGGGGAAACTTTATTTCCGCCAGCGGACTGAACAGCGGCCGGTTTCTCGATCCGCCGGAGTTTGCCGTGTTTCATGACAAGGGCAACGAGGAGAACCTGTTCGACCGGGTGGACTTCCAGCTCTCGAAAGTGGATTCCATCCACCTGAACCTGGGATTCACCCGTTCCTGGTTCCAAACCCCCAATTCGTTCGACAATCTCAATGCCGGCGTGACTGACCCGGTCGCGGGCAATCCGGTTGCCGCCACCGACCAGCGCTCGCAAATCAAGACTTTCAACATTGCGCCATCCTGGACGCGGTTGCTCAGTCCCAATGCGGTGTTTACCTTTGGCGCATTCGTGCGGCGCGACCAGTACAACTATTATCCCAGCGCCAATCCGTTCTCCGATCTCGGGCCTATCCAGCAAGAGAGCGTGACCCAGAACCGGACGCTGGCGAATACGGGCCTGCGCTCCGATATTTCTTACGTGAAGGGCATCCACAATCTGAAAGCCGGGGCCACCTATCAGCAAACCTTCCTGGATGAAGACACGCGATTCGGGATCGTCGACCCGGCGCTCAATGCTCCCTGCTTCGATGCCAATGGAAACGCGGTGCCCTGGGTGGGCAGCCCGGGACTGAACGATCCCGCCAACTGCGGATCGGCGGTTTCAACCAACCCGGTTCTTTATCCGGCGCCGTTTACCGCGAATGCCGGTTTCTCTAATTCGCTGGGCTGCTTCGACCTGACCCGGCCGACGCCCGCGACCGCGGACGGTTGCGCCAGGTCCACCAGCGGACTGTTCGGTTTCAACGGACATACCGACGTCAAACAGCTTGCTCTCTATGCGCAGGACACGATCACCAAGGGAAGCTGGTCGCTCAACCTGGGCTTGCGGGGCGATCTTTACAACGGGCTCACGACCCATCGGGAAGCGGAGCCGCGCTTGGGCGTCGCTTATAACGTCAAGAAGACCAATACGATTCTTCGCGTTTCCTATGCCCGGGTCCTTGAGACTCCGTTCAATGAAAACCTGGTACTGGCCAGCACGGGATGCGATTCGCTGGTGCTGGCTTCGCTTCTGGGGTGCGCCACGCCCGGGGTGGCGACACCTTTCAGTCCGGGCTGGCGCAACGAGTTCCACGCCGGCCTGCAGCAGGCGTTTGGGAAGTATGTGGTTTTCTCCGGCGAATATATCTGGAAATATACCCACAACGCCTACGACTTCAGCGTGCTGGGAAGCACTCCCATCACCTTCCCGATCGAATGGCACAACTCGAAGATTCCGGGATTTGCGGGGCGCGTGAGCGTGCCCGACTTCCACGGAGTCTCAGCCCTGATGGTGTTTTCGAGCGTGGCAGCGCGTTTCTTCACGCCCCAGATCGGCGGCGCCGGCGCGGTTCCTTCAGGGACTGCGGGGGAGGCCTTCACCGCGTTCCGCATCGATCACGATGAACGCTTCAACCAGACCACGCACGTGCAATACCAGCCGTGGAAATCGGGTCCATGGGTAGGGTTCAACTGGCGCTATGACAGCGGATTGGTTGCCGGCGAAGTGCCGGTTTCGGATTCGACCTCGGTCGATCTGAGCGGGCTCACGGCCGACCAGCAATTTCAGGCGGGACTGTTCTGCGGAAACCTGCGTGCAACCCCGACCGTGGCGTTGCCCGCGGTCTGTCCCGCGGGACAGTACGGGTCCACGCTGATCAAGCTGCCCGCGCCGGGGACGGAGAACGACGATACCAATCCGCCGCGGGTAGCGCCGCACCACCTGTTTGACCTGGCCGTGGGCGACGACAATCTATTCCACGGGGAACGCTACAAGTGGAGCCTCACGCTGACGGCAATCAATCTGACCAACCGGGTTGCGCTGTATAACTTTCTGTCAACGTTCAGCGGGACGCATTACGTTACGCCTCGCGCGCTGACGGCTGAGATAGGGTTTCACTTCTAGGGCCACGCGTAGCCCGGAAGTTCTCATCTGGGCGGGCGAGCTGTAAGCTCGCCACGGGTTTGCCGCCGCTGGCTCACCCGCAGTCTGCCGCCGCTGGCTTAGCCGGGCCTTGCCCGGCTGGGCAGGTGAGGACACCTGCCCCTACGCGGGTCGTGGTGGAGTGAGGACACCTGCCCCTACGCGAGAAAGGCATTAAGATGGCAGGATGAGACGAGCCAGGCTTGGGGTGTTGGCCGTGCTGCTGGTGGTGGCGGCTGCGGTTGTGTTTCGGGGCGCGGGCCGGTGGCTCGACCGTGAAGATCCTCTTTCCCATGCGGACGTCATCTTCGTCGTGGGCGGAGCCATGCCGCAGCGCGCGCTGGAAGCCGCGAAGGTGTTTGGGATGGGTTATGCGCCTGAAGTCTGGCTCAGCCGGCCAGACAATCCGTCGGACGATCTGGCCAAGCTGGGAATCCACTTTGTGGGCGAAGAGGACTACAACCGCCAGATCCTGATTCACCAGGGCGTCCCGGAAGCTGCGATTCATATTCTTCCCGAACCGGTGGTGAACACCGAGGAAGAGCTGCAGGAAGTGGGCCGCGAAATGCGGCAAGAGGGAAAGAAAACGATCATTCTGGTCACTTCGCCGCAGCATGCCCGGCGGGTCTGGACTTTGTGGCAAAGGCTGGTGGGCAGCGATCCCAGGGCCATGGTCCACGGCGCCCACGACGATCCCTTCGATGCCGACCACTGGTGGCGCAACACCCGCGATGTGATCTCGGTGGTGCACCAAACCCTGGGC
>DASQHA010000051.1:0-27503 GCA_035632335.1 Terriglobales bacterium | reverse complement strand
GATCCGGCCGGCCAGAGCCAGCATGTGCAACACAAAATTGGTGGAGCCGCCCACCGCCGCGTTCACCCGAATGGCGTTCTCGAAAGCCTTCCGCGTGAGGATTTGGGACATCTTCACATCCTGGCGGACCATCTCAACGATGCGCCGGCCCGCCTCGTGAGCCAATACGTAGCGCCGCGAATCGACGGCGGGAATGGTCGCATTCTGCGGCATGCCCATGCCCAGGGCCTCCACCATGCACGCCATCGTCGAGGCCGTGCCCATGGTCATGCAGTGGCCAGCCGAGCGGGACATGCAGGATTCTGCGTCCATGAAGTCGGCGCAACTCATCTTTCCTGCGCGCACATCTTCACTCATCGACCATACGCTGGTTCCCGAGCCGATCGTTTCGCCGCGGAAGTGTCCATTGAGCATGGCGCCGCCTGACACCACGAGCGCCGGCAAATCGCAACTTGCAGCCCCCATCATGAGCGAGGGCGTGGTCTTGTCGCATCCGCACAGCAGCACGACTCCGTCAATGGGATTTCCCCGGATCGATTCTTCCACGTCCATGCTCACCAGATTGCGAAAGAGCATGGCGGTCGGGCGCAGGTTCGTCTCCCCCAGCGACATCACTGGAAACTCCAGCGGGAAGCCGCCGGCCTCGTACACGCCGCGCTTCACCCGATCCGCAATCATGCGGAAGTGGGCGTTGCACGGCGTCAGCTCGGACCAGGTGTTACAGATTCCGATCACCGGCCGGCCATCGAACAGGTTGGAGGGAAATCCCTGGTTCTTCATCCAGGAGCGATGGATGAATCCATCTTTATCCTGCAGGCCGAACCAGTGGGTTGAACGAAGGGGAGTTTTTTTACCGTTGTTCATAATTTTTCGGATCTACGACTAACGTGTCATCCCGAGCGCCGCTCCGAGCAGCGCTTGCTCGGTGAGGACAAGTCGAGGAACCTTGTGTTTTTCCATCAACAAAGACCGGCGAGAGCAATCGCATGCGCCGCCCCGGTGCGCCACGGAAACATATTACAGCCATAACAAGGGCCACGTCGCTAGCGCTCGGGAACCGGCTCGGGCTCCGCCGAGCCATCGGCCCGCGGATCGGAGGCGGCGAAGTTCAGGTTGCTTTTCGAGTTGTGCAGCACCGCCTGGCCGCGGCCCATCGCAGCGGAATATTCCTTCCTCACCTTGAAGGCGTGCCCCTTCTGCTCCAGCTCTTTCAGGGTTTCGGGCGGCACTCGCGACTCAATCAGAATGTTGCATCCAATTCCCTGCTCCGTGGGCTCGACGGTGAAACGCGGTTCGGAGAGCGCGGCCTGAATGTTCATGCCGTAGTCGACTACATTGGAAACGAACTGCGCGTGCGCCAGCGGCTGATTGGCCCCGCCCATGATGCCGAATCCGATGTGCACGTCGCCCTGCTCCATGAACGCAGGAATAATGGTGTGAAACGGACGCTTCCGGGGCGCCAGCGCGTTAGGATGGCTGGGATCGAGCAGGAACAATGCGCCGCGATCCTGCAACATGAAGCCCCGGCCCGTGACGGCGACTCCGGAACCGAAGGCGTCGTAATTGCTCTGAATCAGCGAGGCAATATTGCCCTCCTTGTCGACCGCAGCCAGGTAAGTCGTGTCGCTCCGGGCGGGAGAACCGCTGGCCGGAGTGCAGTTCGCCTTCTCGGGACTGATCAGCGCCGCGCGCTGCCTGGCATAGTCGTCGGCGAGAAGTCCCTTGACCGGTACCTTGGCGAAGCGAGGATCGGCGTTGTAGCGATACAGGTCGCTGTAGGCCAGCTTCATCGCCTCAATGCGGTCGTGCAACTCCATCGTCGCCAGCGGACCAGCCTTGTCCGGCTGCAGCGTGCTCATGATATTCAGCATTTCAAGCGCCGCCATGCCCTGCCCGTTGGGAGGCAACTCGTAAATCTTCCAGCCGCGGTAGGTGATCGAAATCGGTTCCACCCACTCGGCTGAAAAATCCGCCAGATCATCGGCCTGCACGGTTCCGCCCAATGCCGCTGAAGTGCTCACAATCGACTGCGCGATTTCGCCACGATAGAAGGCGTCGCGCCCACCCTCCGCGATGAGCCGCAGCGTCTTGCCCAGGTCGGGATTGAAAAACATCTCGCCGACTTCCGGAACCTTTCCGCCGGGAAGAAACACGCGCTGCGCCTCGGGCGTCTGTTTCAATGTCTGCGCGTCGCCTTCCCAGTAATCATGGATCACCTCGGGCACGGGATAGCCATGCTCGGCGTAGTAAATCGCCTGTGTAAAGAGGTCTTTCCAGGGAAGCCGTCCAAAACGAGCGTGGGCCTTGGACCAGCCCTCTACAGCGCCGGGCACGGTGACGCTGTCGATGCCGGCCTGCGGCATCTGCAGGTTGCCTTTCTGTTTCAGATATTCAATCGACAAGCCACGGGGCGCCCATCCGCTCGAATTCAGGCCATAGAGCTTGCCGGTCTTGGCGTCCCAATAAATCAGGAAGAGGTCGCCGCCCACTCCGTTCATCATCGGCTCGGTAACGCCGAGGACGGCATTGGCTGCAATCGCTGCATCGATGGCGGAACCGCCCCGTGCCAGGATCTGCGCCCCGGCCTGCGAAGCCAGGGTATGACTGGTGGCGACGATGCCGCCGTCATTGATCACCATCGAACGGCCGTAAGAACGATCCTGGGCAAGCAGCGGCAGACCCGCAATCAGGACGCAAACCAACCAGAAGAGGAGGGGATAAATTCGCGGTTTCATGGCTGGGGAATTATAGATGAATGGGTAAATTCTGCCCTGATTCCCTCCCCGTAACTTCTTCAAACCACGGATTTAAGGTTGGCTTAAGAAAACAACTTTTCGCTGCGGCGGGGTTTAATCCTTGTGAGAAATGGAGGGTGCTGCAAATGCTAAAGAAGACCGCACTTTCACTGTTTGGAATGGTCGTCATCCTGCTCTGCTTGAATCCCCCGCAGGCGCATGCCGGCGTGGTGGTTGCGTTCGGGCCGGTTTTCCCGCGACCGGTTTACGTTCGTCCGTACCCCTACGTGGCGCCGGTGCCTTATGTCGCCTATCAGCCGGATCCTTACTTCTACGCTCCGACGTATGTTCGTCCGGGTTGGGGCTATCGTCCGGGCTTTTATGCGCGGCCGTATATCGCTCCACGGTACATTCATCGCGAGTTCGTGGGACGGCGTCCGTACTGGAGGCGGTAACAGTTCCGATTCATTGACGCGGCGCTAGCCGCGCCGTACCGCCCTTCGCCTCCGCGGCGGAGGGCGGGCCGCACCGAGTGTGTGGGTCGGACACTCCTGTCCGACGCCTTTGATTTGGTGGATGAGAGTCAAAATCAAAAGCGTCGGACAGGAGTGTCCGACCCACACAGGACCCGCTCCGCCGGCAGTGGTATAGTTTTTCCCCTGGTTCGATAGCCCATGTCATCGCCGCTTACCTTTCTCTGCATCACCACCTACGAAAAGGGACAGGAATTTATGCGCGAGTGCAAGCGCCAGGGATGCCGCGTGTTCCTGCTTACGGCCGAGAAACTCCGCGATGCCGATTGGCCGCGCGAGAGCCTGGATGACATCTTCTATATTCCCGCCGAACTGCCTATTCCCGAGATCGTGAAAGCGGTGACTTACCTGGCGCGCGATAAGAAGATTGACCGCATCGTCGCGCTCGACGAGTTCGATATGGAAACCGCGGCCACGCTGCGCGAGCACATGCGCATCCCCGGCATGGGGCTGACCACCATGCGCTATTTCCGGGACAAGCTGGCCATGCGCATGCAGGCGCTCGAGCACGGAATCCGCGTACCCGATTTCATTCCCGTACTCAATCACGACGATATTCGCTATTACCTGGACCACGTGCCCGGGCCCTGGGTACTGAAACCGCGATCGGAAGCCTCGGCCATCGGCATCAGGCTGATCGATTCGCCGGATGCCCTGTGGCCGATTCTCGATTCACTGGGAGACCAGCAATCGTCTTTCCTGCTGGAAAAATTCGTTCCGGGCGACGTCTATCACGTCGATTCCGTGGTCTCTGAGAAAGAAGTGGTTTTCTCCAGTGTCAGCCGCTATGGCCAGCCGCCGATGGCGGTGGCGCAGAAGGGCGGCATCTTTACCACCTACCTTCTGCCCGGCGAGTCGGAAGAGGCAACTGCCTTGCGTAACCTCAACCGCGACTTGATCGATGCGCTGGGGCTGGTGCGGGGCGTCTCGCATGCGGAGTTCATCCGCGCCCGCGGCGATGGGTATTTCTATTTTCTGGAGTGCGCGGCCCGGGTGGGTGGCGCTTATATCAGCGAGATGGTCGAAATCGCCACCGGCATCAACCTGTGGCGCGAGTGGGCGCGCATCGAAATCGCCGGCGGCAAGGAGCCTTATCAGCTCCCTGCCGTGCGCGGGGATTATGCCGGATTGATCCTGTCCCTGGCCCGGCAGGAATATCCAGATACCTCGGCCTACAACGATCCCGAAATTGCCTTGCGCCTCAAGCGACGGCATCACGCCGGCCTGGTCCTTCGCTCGTCAGATCCCGCCCGCATTCAGGCTTTGCTGGAAGACTACAGCCGGCGTTTCGCGGAAGAATTTCTCGCCATCGAACCGCCTGGAACGAAACCTGCGGCATAGATTCCAGACTACGAGAAAAACCGTCGTCGCCCGTTGGTCGTTGGCCGTTGGCCCTTGGTCTCTGGCCAACGACCGACGACCAAACGGCCAACGGCCAAGAACGGTGTTTAACCCCGGAAACCTTGTAATCTAATCAGCGGCTCTGTCGTCTATATCCAGTGATGACCCCTACGATCCCGGCCGAACTTATCTCGCTCGCGGGAGAGCAGCATATCTCGGAGCTGGAAGATATTGACGCCCTGATCCGGGAGTACCGGCCAAAGGTATTCCGTTTTGTCGCCTTCTCCCTTTCCGACCGCGACGCGGCGGAGTCGATCACCCAGGACTGCTTTCTCAAGGCCCACCTGACCCGCAACCAGTTTCGTGGCGATTGCAGCGTTGCCACCTGGCTGATGCGCATCGTGGCGCTCGCATGACTGACTGAAATCGGCCCGGCAGCCGCTTCCAGCGTCGACTCCACCCATCGAAACAGCAAAAAGATCGGCTTCCCTGCCTTACAGCCTCTGCGAGCGCCCCTGACGCTGTTCATCTCCGGTGGTCTAATCCAAACATTCAGCTTGCAGATGCGGCGGGGCAGGTGCGGGTAGGCCCGGAAGCACGGTCGCCGACCCGAACGTCGTAAACTTGTCACGACTCGCAAGGCCCAGGGATTCGCATCCATGAATATCCGCATACGCCCAGCCGTATCTAAAGACATTCCTGTATTGCGCGCCCTGATCGACGCCTCAGTTCGCGGACTGCAGTCACAGGAGTACACGCCCTCGCAGATTGAAAGCGCGCTGTCGACGGTATATGGCGTGGATACTCAGCTGATCGCGGATGGAACCTATTTCGTGGCGGAGACCGAGCCAGGTGCAGACGCGGGCGACTCGCCCGCGCAGGTGTCCACGGCAGCCCCGCTCATCGTGGGTTGCGGCGGCTGGAGCAAGAGAAAAACTCTCTATGGCGGCGACCAGTGGACGGGGCGCGAGGCGGCCCTGCTCGACCCGGAAAATGACGCGGCCAAGATTCGCGCCTTTTTTGTCCATCCCTCATGGGCCCGCCGCGGGATTGGCACCATGATCCTCGAGGCCTGCGAAAACGCCGCCCTGGCCGCGGGCTTCACCCGCTTCGAAATGGGCGCAACCCTCACCGGAGTGCTGCTCTACCAGGCGCGCGGCTATGTGCCGCTGGAGAATCTCGAAGTTCCGCTGGCCGGTGGAGAGACCCTGCCCATTGTCCGCATGGAAAAACGGATAGCCAAGCCGGCTTTGTAGCGCGGCTGCATCGAACCGCAATCGATTGTCACCACGAAGAACTGCGGCAGCTACGCTGCCCGGACTTCGGGCGTCTTCACGTGCTCGGGACGAAAGCCAACACCGATCACGCGCGCCGGAATGCGCTGCAGGAACTTCCAGCGACTCAACAGCCTCACCGGCCAGGGAGCCCGGAGCGGCTGGGTCGTGACCAGTACTCTTCGGATCACATTGTTCTGCACGATCAATTGCATTCTCTGGGTGGCGCGAGTGGGAAATGATCTGCGCCGCTGCACGGCTTCGAGGTCGCTTAAATCCACCCCGCCCTGCCGCAGCCTTTCACCCAGCAGGTTCGCGGTGGCCACCGCATCCTGAATGGCCAGATTGATGCCCACGCCGCCGATCGGGGACATGGCATGAGCGGCATCTCCAATGCATAACAGTCCGGGCCGGAACCAGCGCCTCAGGCGATCGACGGCGACGGTGAGCAACTTGATGTCATCCCAGTCGCGCAGTTCGTCGACCCGGTCCTGCAGAAACGGGGCCAGTCTGACCAGGTCCTGGCGAAACGCCGGCAGACCCTGCTGCCGGAGTTCGTCGGCCTTCCCCTTGGGTATGACGTAGGCAGTTTGCCAGTAATCTTCGCGGTTGAGAAAAACCAGGATTCTCCCGCTATCGAAGCGGCCAAAAGTCTGTCCCGGGTCGGTCGGATGTCGGCTCATGCGCATCCACAGCACATCCATGGGCGCTCCCAGGTTGAGCACGGAGAGGCCGGCGCGTTCGCGCACCACGGAACGGCGACCGTCGGCCCCGACGGTAAGCTCGGCGCGGACTTCCAAGTCTCCCGCCGGCGTATGCGCTCTCACCCCGAGCACGGTCCCGCTTTCTTCAATGATTTCCGTGACCTCGGCTTCCATCCTCAGATGAAACGACGGATACGGCCGGGCATGTTCGGCAAGGAAATTCAGAAAATCCCACTGCGGCATCAGCCCCAGGAATTTGCAATGCGTGGGAAGGTGGGTGAAGTCGGCGAGCGCGACGGTGTCAGTCCCGATCTGTCCCGCCAGTTGCCGCACTTCCTGGTGCGGACGCCGGAGAAACTCCTCGAGAAGGCCCAGTTCGTACATGATTTCGAGCGTCGAGGGATGGATGGTATCTCCGCGGAAATCGCGCAGAAAGTCGGCGTGCTTCTCCAGCACCACGACCTCTACGCCCATGCGGGCCAGGAGAAAGCCCAGCATCACGCCGGCTGGGCCGCCTCCCGCAATACAGCATTGCGTGCGCAGTGTTTCGCCCATGAGGAATCTGATGATCGGGAACTTGAAATTGATAACGGAATATTACCCAGCAGGAGTTCTTATAGAAAAGGAAAAGGCCGTGACATTGGTTATGCTCTAGCCGCCAGCTCCTGCGAGGAAGCATAACGGCGTGGACGCATGCACCATCACGGCCCTTGATGTGATCGCTGCTTTCGCAGTCCCTGACCCCAACTGCCCCTCGCAGGGCCGTCGGTTTTTTCGGGTCCGGTCGCCTTCCAGGTTGCCCCTTCCAGCGGATCACCCGGCCTACTTCGCACTGGCTAAGTTTTAATTTGAGCCAGCCCTTTCGGCCGTCGACGTTGGCGAAGTTAAATGCTTCTCATGTAAATGTCAACGCCGTTTTTGTGTGCAATCACAACTTTCAATCCTGTGCAAATCGAAAATTGTAGTCGCCTGAATCAGCAATGCTTATAGCTTTTTGCGATTTCCCAATTCCTGTTTTCCACAAACTATTCCACAGCCTCTGCCTGGCGTTGCAAGCATTCGGAATAAACATCTTGACGGAAGAAGGGTTCTGACGCATGTTGATGACAACGGAAAACGTTGGATGTCAGACCTCGTAGCTTACGTAGATGGCGGATCCCTGGGGAACCCCGGGCCGTCCGGCATTGGCGTTGTGATCGAGGGTTCAAGCAGCGGCACCATCCGCATTTCCCGCTGGATTGGCCGCCAGGACAACAATGTGGCGGAGTATGTGGCGCTCCTCGAGGCCCTGCAATGCGCCCAAACCCTCAAAGCCCGGGCGTTGCACGTTTATTCCGACTCCCAGGTGGTGGTTCGCCAGATGCAGGGCAAGTACGCCTGCCGCAGTTCGCGCCTCTATTCGCTGCACTGGATCTGCCGCAAGCTGGCACGCTCTTTCAAGTTTTCCATCACTCACGTTCCGCGAGAGCGTAATGCCGAGGCCAACCACCTGGCCAATTCCGCAGTTCGCGAACAGATTTCCGCAAAGACGCCATCATCACCACGAGTCACGTAGGGATAGGCGCCCTGGCCCGCCCGGACGAGGGCGTCCGGGTCTACGCAGTCCGTGCCGCTTGCACGCTCGTCCCTGCCTCTGCTAAGTTTCGTCCTCGCCCATGCCTGAAACCGCCACGCTCTTAGTGTCCTGCCCTGACCAGAAAGGCCTGGTTTCCGGAATCTCCAGTTTCATTTTCCGCAACGGCGGCAATATTCTGCAGTCGGATCAGTACACCGATGTGGAAGCCGGCATCTTCCTCGCCCGTTTCGAATTTCATCTCGACGGATTTCAGATTCCCGCCGGCCAGATAAGCGAGCGTTTTGATTCGATGGCGCGGGAATTCAGCATGAAGTTTGAGATCCACTTCAGCCATCACATTCCCAAGGTCGCCTTGTTTGCCTCGCGCCAGCCCCATTGCCTGGAAGATCTTCTGCAGCGCCAGCGGGCCGGCGAATTCAAGGCTGAGATCAGCGTGGTGGTCAGCAATCATCCCGACGCCGGCGAAATTGCCGCCCGTTACCGGGTGCCCTTTCTGCACTTTCTCATCACCCCGGAGAACAAGCAGCAGCAGGAAGCCGAGGAACTGCGCGAACTGCGATCACGCGGCATCGAGTTGATCGTGCTGGCCCGCTACATGCAGGTGCTGAGTGAGGATTTCATCGCCAACTATCCCAATCGGATTATCAATATTCATCATTCATTTCTTCCCGCCTTCGTCGGCGCCAAGCCCTACCACCAGGCTTTCCTGCGCGGGGTAAAGCTGATCGGGGCCACGGGACATTACGTGACCATGAATCTGGACGAAGGTCCGATCATCGAGCAGGAGGTGGCTCGCGTCACGCACCGCGATTCGATCGAAGACATGATCCGCAAGGGACGCGACCTGGAGCGCACCGTCCTGGGACGCGCCGTGCGTCTGCACCTCTGCCACCGCGTGCTCACCTACGGCAACAAGACAGTCGTATTTGACTGAGATCGGTTTGACTCAGATCAATTCAACGAAGAGCGGGATCGGCTACTGCAGGTCAATCGGTAATTGCATGGTGCGGAGCTTGCCGCCCACCCACGCCGTGGGCAGCGCCGTAACGATCAGCGCGAGCGGATACCAGTGAGGCCCGAGCGCCCGATTCCAGGTTAAAACCGCACCCAGCGTGGCCAAGACAAGCCCGATGAAACCACCCACCAGGGCGTGCCCCATGGGCCGGTCAGGCGCGAGCCGCGCCGTGACGTAACCGCCCACGATGGCGTAGACCGTGCGATAAGCGGTCGCGAGCCCGAACAGCACGTCCGACATCCGCTGGTCAAACGGGGGAAAGATCCCGGCCTTGTGCAGGGCCAGGTCGGTGCCGAGTGAAAGCACGACCACCGCGACGAAGCCGGCCAGGAGAGCGCCAATGCTTCGGCCTATGCGGCGGGGAGGTGAGGTTCCGTCGGTCATGATTGTCCCTGTACGGATTTGTTTGGTTGCCCCCCAGGGATTCGAACCCCGATAAGCAGATCCAGAATCTGCTGTCCTACCATTGAACGAGGGGGCAACTCACGGCGAGAATCGCGGAAGGATCCGCTGCTTTTGATTCTATGGGCGAGGGCCGCTACGGTCAACATCGGCCATCCGCACCGATGTTTTCGCCGCGAACCACGTGGGGACAGCCGCCCCCGGCTGTCCGGCGGAGCCCGCTCCGCCTGGTTTGGCTCTTGGGCAAAAAGATTTGGCTGCGATGAAACTGGTTTGGCTTTCAGGAAAAGGTTAGGCTCTCAGAAAAACCGGGTCGAGCTTCGCTCGACTGGACAGCCGGGGCGGCTGTCCCCCCGTGATCCGTGGCTGACTGCGGCAGTCCGATGAACTGTGAGGGACTACTCAGACTTCCGCTTCACTCTCACCACCGTGATCTTGGAAAAGCCTTCCTCGAACGTCGGGGGCTTCAGCTTTGCGCTCATGCGCCGCATCACGTCGTCGGCCACCGTCCGCTCCCGCTTGTGATTGCGTTCCAGGCAAACTTCCAGTGGGACGTCGAAGAACACGGCCTGCACTTCGTAGCCGTAGTCGTGCCCCAGCTTGATCCAGCTTTGGCGCTCGTGCGGAGTTAGGTTGGTGGCGTCCACATAGTTGAGCGGACGCCGCGCGATCAGGCGCGCTTTCAACATGGAGCGCAAGTTGGAAAAAATCAGGTCCTGAAAGCGTTGTTCCGTGGGATCGTCAAATAAAAGCGCCCGCAACATGTCGCTCGAAAGCGGCGTGATGTTGTGACGCTTGAACCAGGAACTCTTGCCCGACCCGGGCAACCCGATCGCGAGAACTACCGTGCCCTTCGAAACCCGGGGAGCGGCTGCCGAGGTCGCGCTCGCCCCGGACATCTCGTCCGCCGGCGCAACCGGGGATGGGATACTCTCGGCCTCGCCGTTGCCCGTCGTCACCGCGACGGGCCCGGTTCTTGCAGCCTGGGCGCCACCTCGGCCCCGGCCGCCTCTTCCCCGCCGCCGCCGACGGCGCGGATCGTTGCTTCCAGTGTTTCCACCCGGGCGCTGGCTGGGAACAGCATGCGCCGCAGCAGGCTCTTCGGTATCAGGCTGACGGTCGGGCGCCGGATCCATTTCCGGTGCAGCAGTTTCGGGTTGCACTAGTTTTGGTGTAGCCGCCGGAGGATTCTCGGGAGCATCGTAATAAGCGGGCTGCAGAGGAGCCTGTGCCGGCTCGCCCTTGCTGCTTTCGGCGTTCTTTTTGGGGCGCTTGAGACGATCGCGCATCCACTTGCGCATCTCTGGTTTGTAACACAGCTACATATCACAGGCAATCGAGGCGGCAGGAAACGAACCAAAGCTGCCAGCCTGTATGGGTGTGGCAAGTGGGGACGCGGGCGACCCGCCCGCGAAATGCCGCAAGCTGTTCCGAGGGATTTAGGAAACAACGGCTTCCACCACGGAGCTTCCTTGAATCCAGCGGCACATATCCGACCGCGCGGACGAGTCACCCGCGTTCACATATTCCACAGGGCCCCCGACGTACAATGTCGCCATGCCGATTCCGCCTGAAATCGCGGGCCAGAAATACATATCGCTGGCCAGCTTCCGGAAAAACTGCGATGCCGTCCTCACGCCGGTCTGGTTCGGAGAAAAAGATGGCAAGCTATACGTCATGACCCGCAGCGACTCGGGTAAATACAAACGCATCAGGAACAATCCCAAAGTCCGCATCGCTCCCTGCACCATGCGCGGTAAGATCACCGGCCCCGAGTTTGCGGCATCGGCCAGAGTTCTGCCGGAGGGCGACTGGCCCTGGGCCCGCAAAACCATTGAGGATAAATATTGGCTGGCCCGAATCCCGTTTTTCTGGAGCAAGAAGAACGTCTATCTGGAAATCGAAGTCGCGACATAACGCATTCGCTGCATTTGCCGCATTCTTTGTTTCCCTGTTAACATTTTCATTCCCTTCAGGGGTCTCGCAGTTTTCCCAGGAGAGCGGTACATCAAATTTTCGGAGGCGAAATGGCAATTAAGGTAGGCATCAACGGATTCGGACGCATCGGGCGGAACGTGCTCCGAGCTTCGCTCAATGACAGCAATATCGAATTCGTGGCGGTCAACGATCTCACCGACCCTAAAACTCTGGCCCACCTGCTGAAATACGATTCCATCCTGGGCAATCTGCCGCACAAGATCACCGCCGGCGAGGACAGCATTTCGATCGACAAGAAGGTCATTAAGGTGTTCAAGGAACGAGACCCGGGAAAGCTGCCCTGGGAATCGGTCGGCGCCCAGGTGGTGGTCGAATCCACCGGCCACTTTACCGACGCCAACGAGGCGAAGAAGCACATGCGCGGGCCGGTCAAGAAAGTGATCATTTCGGCGCCCGCGAAAAACGAAGACGTCACTCTTGTCCTGGGCGTGAACGAAGGCGTCTACGATGCCGCCAAGCACAATATTATTTCGAACGCATCGTGCACCACGAATTGCCTGGCGCCCATCGCCAAAGTGGTCAACGACAATTTCAAAATCGTCAGCGGCACCATGACCACCATCCACTCTTACACCAACGACCAGGTGATTCTGGATTTCCCGCATAAGGACCTGCGCCGGGCCCGCGCCGCCGCCATCAACATGATTCCGACGTCCACCGGCGCCGCGAAAGCCTTGAAGCTGGTGATCCCCGACCTGGCGGGCAAACTCGACGGCTTCTCCGTGCGCGTGCCCACGGCCAACGTCTCGGTCGTGGACCTGGTGGCTTTTGTGGAAAAGAAAACCACGAAAGAAGAAGTGAATGCGGCGCTCAAGAAGGCCTCGGAGAGCGGCCCGCTGAAGGGCTACCTGGGGTACGAAGAACAGGAGCTGGTTTCCTCTGACTTCAAGGGTGACAGCCGTTCTTCGATCGTCGATGCGCCCTCGACCCTGGTGGTCGGCGGCAACTGCGTAAAAGTGATCTCGTGGTACGACAACGAATGGGGATATTCATCCCGCGTCCGCGACCTGATCAATTATCTGGGAAGCAAAGGCCTGTAAGAATCGGGGCTCGTGTGGTCGCGGGCGACTCGCCCGCGCCGGGGCGGCAAAGCGCCGCCCCAGAGGAAGTCATGTCGAAGCTTTCCATCCGCGACCTGTCTCTCAATAATCATCGCGTCCTCATGCGGGTTGATTTTAATGTCCCGCTCGAAGACGGCCGGGTGATTGACGATACCCGCATCCGCGAGACCCTGCCGACCATTGAATACGCCCTGCGCCACGGGGCGAGGCTGGTGCTGGTTTCGCATCTCGGCCGCCCCAAAGGCAAGCCCAATCCGGCGATGAGCCTCAAGCCGGCCGCGGAGCGCCTGCGCATGCTGCTCGATAAGGAATTGGCGCGCGGGGAAAACGTGGGCTTCTGCCCCGAATGCATCGGCCCTGAAGCCGAGGAGATGGCGGGAAAACTGGAGCAGGGCCAGACCCTGCTGCTGGAAAATCTCCGCTTCCATCCCGAAGAGGAAGCCAATGACCTCAGGTTCGCCAAGCAACTGGCCGGGCTGGCGGACTACTACGTGAACGATGCTTTCGGGACCGCGCATCGGGCCCATGCCTCGACCGTCGGGGTCACCCAGTTCGTGCAGAAAGCCGCCGCCGGCCTGCTCATGGAGAAAGAACTGCAATACCTGGGCAAGGTTGTGCGCCATCCCGAGCGGCCTTTTATCGCCATCCTGGGCGGGGCCAAGGTTAGCGACAAAATCGGCGTCATCCGCAATCTCTTGGACAAAGTAGATGCCCTCATCATCGGCGGCGGCATGGCATACACCTTCCTGAAGGCCCAGGGAGAGCAGGTGGGCAAGTCGCTGGTCGAAGAAGACAAGGTCGATCTGGCACGCGAGTTGTTGAAAGAAGCCAAGAACCACAAAGTGAAATTCCTGTTGCCGACGGACCATGTCGTGGCGGACAAAATTGATCCCAACGCAATCGTTCAGACGGTGGCCAGTGGGCACATTCCCGCGAATCTGATGGCTCTGGACATCGGGCCCAAGACGGTGCAGGCGTTTGCGGAAGAAATCGCCCGCGCCGCGACCATCTTGTGGAACGGCCCCATGGGCGTCTTCGAAGTAGCGCCCTTCGCCCGGGGCACTTTCAATATCGCCCAGGCGGTGGCGGAAAATGTCGGCGCCACTTCGATCGTGGGCGGCGGAGACTCGGTGTCGGCGGTCAACGCCGCCGGGGTGGCCGACAAGATCACGCACATCTCCACCGGCGGCGGAGCCTCGCTGGAATTCCTGGAAGGCAAGAAACTTCCCGGCGTCGAAGCGCTCACCGATAAGAAATGAATCCCTTAGTGATCCTTCGCGTCCTTTGTGGCTTCCAGCCTTTTGCCGCCATGATCGAGAATGTGCTCTGAGCTTTCCCCAGAAAGGATTCAATGCCCCGCAAGAAACTGATGGCCGCCAACTGGAAGATGTACAAGAACCCCGATCAGACCCGGGCCTTCTTCCACGACTTCATTCCCCTGGTCGCCGGCCATACCCGCGATGAAATCGTTATCTGTCCGCCGTACATCGATCTTACCGCCGCCATCGAAGCCGCCCAGGGCTCGAACATAGCGGTCGGCGCGCAAGACCTCTACTGGGAAAAGGAAGGCGCATACACCGGCGAAATCTGTCCCGGCATGCTGCTCGATATCGGCTGCACCCATGTGATCATCGGCCATTCCGAGCGCCGTCAGTATTTTGGCGAAACTGACGACATGGTGAACTTCAAGCTGAAGGCCGCGCTCGAAGCCGGGCTCACTCCCATCGTCTGCGTGGGCGAAGTTCTGGAAGAGCGCGAGGCCAAACTGACGGAGGACGTGTTGCGCCGCCAATGCCTCCGCGCCTTCCACGCCATCTCGGGCAAGAAGGCAGCGAAACTCGTGGTGGCGTACGAACCGGTGTGGGCCATCGGAACCGGAAAGACGGCTACGCCCCAACTCGCTTCCGCCGCTCACCTGTTGATTCGAGGCGAGGCGGCCAAGGCTTTCGGAGATGAGTTTGCCGACGAGCTCCGCATCCTGTACGGGGGCTCGGTCAAACCAGAAAACGTCAAGGGCTTGATGGCTGAAGAGGAAATCGACGGAGCGCTGGTGGGCGGCGCGAGCCTGGATCCCAAATCCTTTGCGGCCATCGTAAAGTACTGAAACTCCCTTTGCTATAATCGACGCTGCCTCGAAATGCGGAAGTGGTGGAACTGGCAGACACACCATCTTGAGGGGGTGGCGCCGAAAGGCGTGGGGGTTCAAATCCCCCCTTCCGCACCATGATTTCCTGGCGTATTTCTTACTGAGACAGGGGTTGCATGATTATCCTGATTACGACGATTCACGTGATTGTCTGTTTTTTTCTGATCATCGTGGTGCTGTTGCAGAGCGGCAAGAGCGGTGATATTGCGGCGGCGTTTGGCGGCATGGGAAGCCAGACTGCTTTTGGCCCGCGCGGGGCAGCCACCGCGCTCTCCAAGGCGACCACCTGGTCCACCGTGATCTTTATGGTCACTTCGATCACGCTCTCGATTATGGCCTCGCGGGGAGGCAGCGGAACGAACTCCGTCCTGCAGGGACTCAGTCCGTCACAGACCAAGACGCAACCGGCCAAGTAGTCGCCGGTCGTCAGGCGTCGGCCAGACAGACCCGTGGCGTTTGACGGATGAGCGGCGACCGACGACTGAGAACCGGCGACTGCCCTTTCCATGATTCACGAAATCTTTCCCGTAGGACCGCTGCAGTGCAACTGCTCGGTCATCGGCGATGAGACTACCCGGGAAGCCATGGTGATCGATCCCGGCGATGACATCGAAGACGTTCTGGCCATTATTCAAAAGCACAATCTCAAGGTACGTCAGATCGTCATCACGCATGCTCACATCGATCATGTGGGCGGAGCCATGAAGCTCCGGGCTGCCACGGGCGCGCCCATCCTGCTCAACCAGAATGACTATGCCCTGCTGAAAATGCTCGATGTGCAGGCGGCCTGGATTGGCGTGGAGAATCCCGGCAAAGTTGAGATCGACCGCAGCATCGGCCAGGGCGATACCGTCCAGGCCGGCCCGCTGTCCGCCAACGTGATCCACACTCCGGGACACACCGAGGGCAGCGTTTGCCTGTATTTTCCCGCCGTGGGGAAGTTGATCGCCGGAGACACCCTATTTGCCGGAAGCATCGGCCGCACGGATCTTCCCGGAGGATCCATGCAGAAGATCATCAACTCGCTGCACGAAAAGGTCCTGGTCCTGCCCGATGAAACCCTGGTTGTGCCTGGTCATGGTCCGCTCACCACGATTGGGGAAGAACGCGAAAGCAATCCGTTCCTGGTAAAGCGTTAGGCCAATACCGGCCCGGCCCGCTCAACCCGGGGCTTATGCCCCGGGCTCTATTCTTCCCACGCTGCTCGGTTATTTCTTGTCCGGGGCCGGAGGGGTTTGATCGGCGCCCTTGTTTTGGATGGAGAGCAGTTCCACCTCGAAAATCAGAGTGGAGTTGGGACCAATCTCAGGGGCCGGAGAACGCTCTCCGTAAGCCAGGTCCGAAGGAACGAAAAGCTGCCACTTCGATCCCACGGGCATGAGCTGAAGGGCTTCGGTCCATCCCTTGATCACGCCGTTTACCGGAAAGGTTGCGGGCTCGCCTCGCTTGTAGGAACTGTCAAATTCCGTTCCGTTGATCAGGGTGCCCCGGTAATTGCACACCACCGAGTCGCTGGCCGTCGGCTTCGGTCCCGTGCCCTGGGTCAGAACCTTGTATTGCAGACCGCTGGGCAGGGTCACGACGCCGGGTTTGCTCTTGTTGGCGGCGAGAAACGCTTCTCCTTCTTTCTTGCTGGCCTCTCCAGCCACCTGCATCTGTTCCTGTTGCTTCTTGCGCATTTCGGTTTGGACTTCCATGAGCGTGGCTCGTGCCTGATCTTCCGTCAGCAGCGTTTTGCCGCCCGCCAACGCGTCTCTCAGGCCCCGCGCCAGGAGGTTGGGGTCCACGGGCACGGACTGCTTGTGCAAGCTTGTTCCCAGGTTCATCCCCAGGGCGTAGCTGAATTTGTCTTTTTGGGTTGTGAGCGCCGGAGCGACCGCGCTTTTAGCGGCCGGTGCGCGCCGCGCTTTGGTTGCAGGAGCCGCCTGAGGTTTTGCCGCCGGAGTCTGCTGGCCCTGGGAATAGCAATTTCCCAGCAGCAAGATCCCCGCCGCCAATATATTTACCGCCGAAGCAAAAGATTTGTGCATAGGCTATTGTCACATTGGGGGGAAGAACTCGGCAAACTCCAAACCATAGACTGAGATCCGAGAACTGGACTATCGCAGTAAACTCTCGTCACTGGCCCTGATTCAGCGTCTCAAGCACTCTGCTTGCCCCAGCGCGAAATTCATCGGGTAGGGTCAGCAGGCTAAGCACGAGGTATCCGTCGTTGGGGAAATCGTAGAAGTGGCCGGGATGGACCAGCACCGAAGCTTGCCGCAGCAGATCGATGGCGAGATCTTCGTCAGTCCGGGTTACCGGCACCCGCAACACGGCATACCATCCTCCTTCGACCTGCAGACGCCGGCACGGCTTCTGCTGCGCCAGCTGACGGTCGAGCTCGGCAAGATTCATGCGCACCCGGTCGAGCAGTTGGGGCTGGACATTCTTTCGCTCTCCCAGCAACGCCGCTGCCGCGAGCTGGATGGGAGCATTCATGGACAAATAAGTGTCGGCGATGATTTCCAGGCGGTCCATGGCGGCGGTCCCCGCCGGCTCCGGGCCGCTGGCCGCGATCCAGGCCAGCTTCATCTGCGGCAGGCCGGAGATTTTTGAAACGCCGCTCAACGTAAAGGTCAGGATATCCTGGCTGGAAATAAAACTTGAGCGCGGCACCCCGTCGTGCGGATAGTCCAAAAACACTTCGTCCACGATGAGGGCGAGCCCGCGATCGCGGCAGAAGGAATTCAGCTGACGGCGTTCTTCCGGGCTCACGTATGAGCCCGTAGGATTGTTGGGATGTACGACCACTAACGCCCGGGTACGGGGGTTCACCGCCCGGGCCAGAGACGGAAAATCGATCTGCCAACCGTGGTCGTAAAGCAGCGGATACGGAGTCAGCGTCACATCCTGCAGGTCAGCCAGAAACTCGAACAAGGGATAGCTCGGCTTGGGAACGAGCACTTCATCCTTGGGATTGCAGAGCAGACGAAAAACGTAAGCGTACCCCTCGCTGGTGCTGGTGGTGAGAATGAGCGATTCCAGGCCAACCTCGATTTGGCATTGCTCCCGGTAGTAAGCCGCTACGGCTGCCCGAGCACTGGCCAGGCCTTTGGGCTGAGGGTCGTAGTCCATCGCTTCGCGATTGGATAATGCCTTAAGCATGGCATCAGAGTCATACCGCAGACCTGCCCGGGTGGGGTTGGAGACGGTCAGGTCTAGTACTTCCCTGCCCGAGGCCCGCACTTCGCGCTGCGCTGCGGTAAAACGATTAGGGGTGAGCTTCCAGTCGGTGCGTTGGGAAAACATGCAGCGACCATGATACCCGGACAGTTCCATGTAGGCGCGAGCGCCCTCGCTCGCGCAGCCGCACCACAACACCTTCACCTCTAAGAGCCGTTCGGAACCGCACGAGCGGGGCGCTCGCGCCTACATAGGTCGCAGGCCTGTATAATGACGTGTTTTGCTTCCATGGACAAAGCCACACAACATGAGCTGCACCTGGCTGGGCGCATGTCGCGCCTCGGCACCGAGACTGCATTTGAAGTGCTGAACAAGGCGCGCGCCCTGGAGCGCCAGGGCAAGGAAATCATTCATCTGGAGATTGGCGAACCCGACTTCGACACTCCGGCCAATGTGGTCGAGGCTGGAATTGGGGCTTTGCGGGCGGGCTGGACCCACTACGGACCCTCGGCCGGCTTGCTGGAGTTAAGGCAGGCCATCGCCGAAGATGTAAGCCGTTCCCGGGGAGTGAAGGTCACCAGCGACGAAGTGGTGGTCGTTCCCGGGGGCAAGCCGATCATTTTTTTCACCCTGCTGGCGCTGGCCGAGACCGGCGATGAAGTCATCTTCCCGAACCCTGGTTTCCCTATATACGAGTCGATGATTCACTACGTCGGGGCGCAGGCCGTGCCCATCCGTCTGCGGGAGGAGAAAGACTTTAGTTTTGATGTGAACGAATTGGCGTCGTTGATCAGCGATCGCACCCGGCTGATCATCCTGAATTCGCCGCAGAATCCCACCGGCGGAGTATTGAGCCAGCAGGACATCCGCG
The DNA here is from genome assembly GCA_035632335.1 of Terriglobales bacterium. Classification (GTDB taxonomy): domain Bacteria; phylum Acidobacteriota; class Terriglobia; order Terriglobales; family Acidobacteriaceae; genus JAIQFF01. Next base: position 8,682 of record DASQHA010000051.1, on the reverse strand, counting down.
ACATCGCCCGCGTCATCGGCGATCGCAACATCATGGTGCTGTCGGACGAAATCTACAGCCGGCTGGTGTTCGAGGGCGAGCATCATTCCATCATGTCGGTTCCGGGCCTTCAGGAACGCACAATCCTGCTGGACGGTTTTTCCAAGACCTATGCTATGACCGGGTGGCGGTTGGGTTATGGCGTCATGCGGGCCGACCTGGCAAACCACATTTCGCGGCTGATGACCAACTCCAACTCGTGTACGGCCAGCTTTACCCAGGTCGCCGGCGTGGAAGCGGTGCGCGGAGACCAGACTTCCGTCGACCGGATGCGGGCTGAGTTTCAACGGCGGCGCGACGCTTTTGTGGCCGGACTGAACCGGATCAAGGGTTTCTCCTGCCGGATGCCGAAAGGCGCCTTCTACGCCTTCCCTAATATCAAGAAGACAGGATGGGAATCGAAGAGGCTCTCCGAGGCCTTGCTCGAGCAGGCCGGAGTCGCTTGTCTTTCAGGATCTTCTTTGGGAAGTTTCGGGGAGGGTTATTTGCGTTTCAGCGTGGCCAATTCGCTGGAAAACCTCAACCAGGCGCTGGTCCAGATTGACGACTGGACGAAAAAAAATCTCTAGCGCGGGGTTTGCTGGTCGCTAGTGGCATTCACTTCTTAAACAGATTCTCAAAAGCCTGGCGAGCATCGTTGGGGCGCAGGGCGGCGGGCGTGGAGGTTTCCTTCTCCACCATCACGCGCATGGAGTAAAACGTGCATTCGTTGCGCTGGTCCTTGCGCGGGATCCGTTCCGGAATGGGTTGAGAGCACTCGAACCGGCTGGAGGGATCGAAGTACGTGCATTGCTTGCAGGAATGCAGCTCGAAGTCGCACTTGGGACATTGCCCGACGGGATCGCTGAGCGACTGCAAAAGCGAACCACACTGCGAACAACGGGACACGGCTCGCGTCCCCGGCATCTGGATGGGGCGCGGACCGAAGGTATCTTTCTTGACCGGTCGCTCGCTAGCTTCCCGCTTCTTGCTTTCTTCACCGCGATCCTGGTATCCGTGTTGCCGGTACTTCAAGGCGTTCCTCCCTGCTGATGCGGGAACATTGTCTCGCTTCCCCGGATCGGCGACAAGTGGGGGGGAGCCAGGATCCTGATTTCAGCCGGGCTGGCTTCCTTTGCGCCCTTTGCGGTTAAGCCGTTGACTGGCGACGATCGCCCGAAAATCTTAACCCGCAAGGACGGAAAGGACCCGCCCATCAGGACGGGCCGCGAATTGTATTTCCCCACAGCGGGTGCTACGATCTTTGTGAGTTAGCACTCGTAGCTTGGAGGTTGATCAATGTCAGACGACAACAATAGTTTCCTATGGTTCCTCGCGGGACTCGGCGTCGGCGCGGCGGTTGGGGTGTTGTATGCCCCGCGTTCCGGCAGTGAGATGCGTGAGACCCTGCGGTCCAAGGCGGGTGAAGGCCGCGAGTTCGTGACCGAGCGCGCCCGCAAGGCGCGTGAGCAGGCTTCCGACCTGGTGGACAAGGGACGCGAAGTCGCCAAGCAGCAGAAAGAACAGTTCAAATCGGCTTACGAAGCTGGCCGCCAGGCCTATCACGAGGCCACCGCGGCCGATGGCGGCGCATCGAAGAACCTGTAATTTCGCGCCTCTCCGCAGCGCTGGATGGGGCGGCGCAGTAACGCGGAAAATTCTATGGACTATCTACCGATTTTTGTCGGGGTCACGGCGGCGGCAGTCGTCATCCAGGCGGGTATCCTGGTCGCTCTGTTTGTGGCCGTGAAAAAGAGCACGACTCGGATGGAAGCGCTCGCCACGGAAGTAAAGACCAAAGTCATGCCTACGGTCGACACCGCACAATCGATGCTGGTGGAGTGGCGCCCCAAGATCGACACCATCGCCAGCAACGTCAGCGAGACTACGACCGTGGTTCGCGGCCAGGTCGAACGATTGGATGCAACCGTCACCGATATCGTCGACCGCACCCGGCTGCAAGTGATTCGCGCCGACGAGCTGCTCAATCGCACCATGGACCGGATCGAAGAGACCAGCGACGCCGTCCATCGGACAGTGATTTCCCCGGTCCGGCAGCTCTCCGGCATCATTCAGGGTCTGACCGCGGGTCTGGAATTCCTGCTGGGTGGTGAAAGGCGCCGCCGGCACGATGTTTCGGTGCCGCAGGATGAGATGTTTATCTAGGCTTCCGGTTCATCGCTGAGAACAGAGAACCAGAAACTGGAAACTGGTTCTCAAACACAATCAGTCCGGCGCTTCCTGTTCCTGATCCAAAAAACCAGTTTTCAGATACCAGTTCCCGGTTCTCAGACTCAGGCGATCCAGCCTCCACCTACCACTACATCGTCAGCGTAGAAAACCGCCGCCTGGCCGGGTGTGACCGCTCGCTGGGGCTGGTCGAATGTCACCAGGATCTCGTCGTCTCCGGACTTTTCGATGAGCGCGGGCGCGCCCTCGTGGCGGTGGCGAATCTTTACCGTTGCTCGCATCGGTTCCTGCAAGTCTCCGACGGAAATGAGATTGGTCCGGTGCACGCGCAGGGTACGTGAATACAGTTCTTCCTGGTCCCCGACTACCACCTGGCGAGCGTCCCCCTTGATCTGGATCACGTAGAGGGGTGAGCCGGTGGCAACACCCAGGCCCTTGCGCTGGCCCACCGTGAAATTATGGATGCCGCCGTGCTCGCCCACGACTTGGCCGTCCGTCGTGACCAGCTCCCCAGCGGTATCGGGCAACGCCTCGCCCTGTTCGGCGAGATAGGCGTCGAGGAACTTCTTGTAGTCGCCGCCCGGGACGAAGCAGATTTCCTGGGAGTCGGGCTTTTGCGCCAACGCGAGTCCGTGCTGCTGCGCCAGCTGGCGAACTTCCGGCTTCATCATCCCGCCCAGCGGAAACAGGGTGCGGCTGAGCTGGGCCTGCGTCAATCCAAAGAGAAAGTAGGTCTGGTCCTTGGAGCGGTCCGTAGGACGCTTCAGCAGCCAGCGGCCCAGCCGGTCGTCGAATTCCACGCGGGCGTAGTGGCCGGTCGCGAGCGCGTCTGCGCCAATCTGTTGTGCCACAATCAATAACTGGTCAAACTTCAAGTGATTGTTGCACAAGCTGCAGGGGATGGGAGTGCGTCCCGAAAGATACTGTTCGACAAAGGGCCGCACCACGTCGCGCTCGAAGCGCTCTTCGTGATTCACCACGTAGTACGGGATGCCGATGGTCTCGGCCACCCGGCGCGCGTCGTGGACATCGTCGAGCGAGCAGCAGCGACCCTGCACCGCCTCGGGCATGCCTTCGTGGCCGGCCAGGCGGCGCTGGTTCCACAACTGCATGGTCAGGCCGACCACATTGTGGCCTTCAGCGCGCAGCATGGCCGCAACGGTCGAGGAGTCCACTCCTCCCGACATGGCAACGGCGATGGTTCGGGTCTGGGACATTTGGGATTACCGCTGCTAGCGTCTGGCTCCTGGCTTCTAGCCAACCCAAGGGTCGACGAGCTAGGAGCTAGTAGCTAGCAGCGCTTTTATTGTATATGGGAGACAGCTCGCGCAGACGGACTACGGTCCGTGGAATCAGGTCGAGGGCGAATTCAATGTCCTCGGGCGTGTTTTGCTTGCCCAGGCTGAAACGCAGGCTGCCTCGCGCCCGCTCGGGCGGCATGCCCATCGCGGTCAGCACGTGCGACGGCTCAATCGCGCCGGAAGAACATGCAGCTCCGGTCGAGACCGCCAATCCTTTCAAGTCGAGGGCAATGACCAGCGCTTCGCCTTCGATGCAATCGAAGTAGATGCTGCTGGTATTCGGCACGCGAGGCGCTCCCTGGCCGTTTAGGCCGGTGGATTCGACCTCGCCCAGAATGGTTCGCTCCAGGCGATCGCGCATTTGGGACATCTGCTCCAGATCGCCGCGAGCCATTGCTTCGCGGGCGAGTTCTGCGGCTCTGCCCAGAGCGACGATGCCGGGAACGTTCTCCGTGCCCGCCCGCCGCGACCGCTCGTGGCTTCCGCCATGGAGCATCGGGCGCAGGCTGGTTCCCTTGCGCACGTATAGCGCTCCCACGCCCTGCGGAGCATTCATCTTGTGTCCGGAAATAGAAAGCAGATCGCAGCCGATGCGTTTTACGTCGATGAGTACCTTGCCCGCCGCCTGCACTGCGTCGGTATGAAAGTACACATCGGCTTCGGCCGCGACTTTGCCAATCTCTTCCACCGGCTCCAGCACGCCGGTTTCATTGTTGGCCATCATGATGGTAATGAGCCGGGTATTCGGCCGCAACGCTCGCCGGACATCGTCGGGATCGACCTGGCCCCGGCCGTCCACCGGAACATAGCTGACTTCGCAGCCCGAGGCTTCCAGATGCTTGCACGAATTCAGAACCGCATGATGCTCGATGGTTGAGCTGATGATGTGCTGGCCGGTCCCGGTAAGGCCCGCAATTGCCAGGTTATCGGCTTCCGTGCCGCCGCTGGTAAAGACGATCTCCGAGGCGCGGCATCCCAGCAAGGCGGCCAGGGACTCGCGCGCTCGTTCCACGGCCGCCCGCGTCTCCTGTCCGTGATGATGGATGGAAGAGGCGTTCCCGAAGTGCTCCCCGAAATAAGCCTGCATGGCCTCAAAAACCGCCGGCAGCACGGGAGTGGTGGCGTTGTTGTCGAGATAGACGCGGCGCATGGTTACTAGCTTATTTTACGCTGTATATGAAGGCGGTGACAGGAACGAGGCTTCTAGCGCTGCCCCATCGGGATATATTTCTGCGGGTAGGCGGGTCCCACGTAATCGGCGCGAGGGCGGATCAGGCGGTTGTCGTCGAGTTGCTCGATGATGTGGGCGGCCCATCCGCTGATTCGCGAGACAGCGAATACCGGGGTGAACAAATCCACGTCAATGCCCAAAATGTGGTAGGTGGAGGCGGAGTAGAAGTCCACGTTGGCATTGAGTTTTTTCTCCGCCTTCACAAATTCTTCGATCTTGCGCGACATTTCGAACCACTTGCTCTGGCCGCTGCTCTTGCCCAGGTCGCTCGACATCTTGCGCAGGTGCGTGGCCCGCGGATCTTCGGTGTGATACACGCGGTGGCCGAAGCCCGGGACCTTCTTCTTTTGCGCCAGCATGCTCTTGATGTGGTCCACCGGATCGACTCCCGCCTTGTCGATGGCCTGCAGAATATGGAACACGGCCTCGTTGGCGCCGCCGTGCAAAGGTCCTTTCAAAGCGCCGATGGCCGCGGTGACGGCGGAATGCATGTCGGAAAGTGTCGCCGCCACGACCCGGGCAGCGAAGGTGGAAGCGTTGAGTTCGTGGTCGGCATGCAGGATGAGGGCGATATCGAGGGCGCGTTCCGCGGTCTCGGAAGGCTTGGTTCCATTTAACAGCAGCAGAAAATTGGCGGCGTGCGAGAGCGACGGGTCCGGCTCAACCACGTTCTTCCCCTTGCGCACGCGATCATAAGCGGCCACGATCATCGCGATCTGCGAGGTCAGCCGGAAGGCTTTATGCAGGTTGGCATCGTGGTCGTTTTTCTTGTCCTCGGGATCGTAAAAAGAAAGCGCGGAAACAGCGGTGCGCAGCACATCCATGGGCTGGGTCTGCTTGGGAGCGCTGCGCAACAGGTCAATGATGGCGGGATCCAGCTTGCGTTCCTCCGCCAGCCGCTGGCGGAAGTCGTTCAGCTCATTCGCTGTCGGCAGCTTGCCATACCACAACAAATAGCAGGTTTCTTCAAAGTTGGAATAGTCGGCAAGTTCGTGGATGTCGATGCCGCGATAAGCGAGGATGCCCTGGTCTCCGTCGATATAGCAAATGCTGGAATTGGTAGCGACTATCCCTTCCAGGCCCTTGGGGGCGTGCGTCGCGGTGAGGCTGGACATGTTCCCTCGCTCGAAAAATTTGATGCTGCGTTGAGGCTGCACGGGGAAGGAAAATAGCGCGTGCTGTCGCAACTAACTTTTATACGCCAAAAGAGGTAAGTTTCCAAGGTGGTACCAGCTCTGGGGCATCGTCTGAAATGTGCCGACGCTACCGGCCTTTGGTAATGTCCTGATGGGATTTTGGTTGAGTCTTGCAGATTCCGCGAAACATATGGCCTGACAGAATTCCTGGCATTTCTTAAGGAGGGGGAAATGATTTCTGGCGCTCACGTAATCGTCTACAGTAAGAATGCAGAGGCAGACCGCACATTTTTTCGTGACGTCCTCGGGTTCAGGTCCGTGGATGCGGGTCACGGCTGGCTGATCTTCGCCCTGCCTCCGGGAGAAGCCGCACTCCACCCGTCCAATGAGAGCGGCACCCACGAGCTCTATTTCATGTGCGACGATCTGAAAGCCGAAATGGCCGCCCTCGCAAAGAAGGGCGTCCAGTGTTCTGAGGTTCAGGAAGCACGGTGGGGTTCTATTACGAAAATGCGGCTTCCCAGCGGAGGCGAAGTCGGCCTTTATCAACCAAAGCATCCTACGGCCTTAGCCTTGAAATGAAGTGCCGCAAACTAGGAGCTGTCGGCTCGAAGAACAAGACCATAGCCGGTGCCACTGCCGCACGAGCGGGGCGCTCGCGCCCACATTATCGGGGGCGTGTACACGAAAGTACATTGCAGGGTGCGAAACTCTCGGTCCCGCCCTGGCTTCCCAGTTACAATCGGGACGTGCGCTGGGGAAACTTCATTCGGCTCTCCCTTATCCTGCTGACGCTGGCATTGGCCGCGGCTGCCAGCGACCAGCCTCCCGGTGCGCCCCTCCTACCTTGTCCCGAGGGCTCGCCTGGGGCGGTCTCCTGCAATCCATCCAAGAAAGAGATAAAAGAAGCGGGCGCAGCCTTCGCCAAAGGACTGAAGCTGCAGCGGGAAAAGCGGCAGGACGAGGCCTTCGACCAGTTCGAAACGGCGGCGCGCCTGGCTCCCCGGGATGTGGAGTACGTGACGGCGCGCGAGATGACCCGGCAGCAGCTGGTCTTCGATCACCTGGAGCGGGGCAACGCTGAGATGCGCGACAACCGCCAGATCGAGGCGCTGGCGGAGTTCCGCACAGCGCTGCAACTGGATCCGCAGAATACATTTGCCCAACAGCGTTTAACCGACGCGCTGGGGGAATGGGCCCCGAGGACTGCGGCCGCGCCGCAGGTGGTAGAGGACGCTGAAGAGCTTCGGGTGGCGCCGAGCCCGGCCCTGGCCGATTTTCACTACCTCGGCGACAGTAATGGGCTGCTTACCCAGGTCGCCGCGGCCTTCGGTGTGACCGCCAGCTTCGATGAATCCGTGGTCTCACGCCAGGTTCGTTTTGACCTGGGCGGCGCGGACTTTTATACCGCCATGGCAGCGGCCTGCCAGATGACCCACACCTTCTGGACCCCGATGGACAGCAAGCAGATTCTGCTGGCCGCGGAGTCGGCGCAAAATCACCGGCAGTTCGATCGCATGGCTTTGCGCACGTTTTATCTGCCCGGCGTGAGCACGCCGCAGGAACTGAACGACATCGCGAATGTGCTGCGCAATCTTTTTGAAATCCGGCTGGTGACGCCGCAGCCGGGCGCCGGCAAGATTGTGGTCCGGGCGCAGCGCAACGTTCTGGACGCCGCCACCCGGCTGCTCGAAGGCCTGGGGGATTCCCGCCCCCAAGTCATGCTCGACGTGCACGTCTACGAAATCGCCAACACGCTGACGCGCAACATGGGACTGCAGATCCCCAACAATTTCAACCTGTTCAACATTCCGGCGGGCGCGCTGGCGGCGCTGGCCGGACAGAATATCCAGGATCTGATCAATCAGCTCATTTCGAGCGGGGGCATCAACCAGTCCAGCTCGCAGGCCCTTTCGGGGCTTCTGGCGCAACTCTCGGGACAGCAGAGTTCAATTTTCAGCAATCCGCTGGCTACGTTTGGGGGTGGCCTGACCCTGATGGGACTGAGCCTGGGAACGGCAGGAGCGCAGTTGTCGCTGAACGAGAGCACGGTCAAGACCCTGGAGCACGCGACCCTGCGCATCGCTCAGGGAACGGAGGGGACGTTTCGAGTAGGCACCCGGGTCCCGATTCTCAATGCCAGTTTCGCGCCGGCCTTCAACACCCCGGCGATTGCGTCGGTTATCCAGAACAACTCGTTTCAGAGTCCGTTTCCCTCGTTCAACTACGAAGATGTTGGACTGAGTATCAAGGCCAAACCCGTGGTGAACGGAAATTCTGATGTCAGCCTTGACCTGGAATTGCAGTTTCGCGCTTTGCAGTCGCAGTCGTTCAACGGCGTGCCGGTGATTTCGAACCGGGAGTACAAAGGCAGCATTGTGCTGATGGACGGCGAGCCGGCGGTGGTGGCGGGAGCGGTGACCCACAACGAGCAACGCAGCCTGAACGGCCTTCCCGGCCTGGGAGCTCTACCGGGCCTGAACCAGGTCATGACCAGCAACAGCCTGGAGAATGACGAAGACGAATTGCTGATCGTGATCACCCCGCGGGTAGTCAGCCACGAGCAGAACCAGAACGCGGAAGTCTGGATGAGGAAGTAGCAAACGGCTCCTAACGCTCCTGCAGGAGGCCGGGCATTCCTGCCCGGCTAGAGGGGCGGGACGCCCGTCCTCCATCGACTAGCTAGTTCCCTTCGTGAGCGGCGAATTCGGTCAGACCCTTCAGTACTTCATAAGGCAGCCCGCCGACGTTGCTGATCTTTCTTCCGTTCACGAACAGGGTCGGGGTTCCGCTGACTTCGAGGGCC
>DASQHA010000050.1:0-1728 GCA_035632335.1 Terriglobales bacterium | reverse complement strand
TCGTCAGGTCCTGTCGTTCGCGTAAATTCGGATCTGGTTGATACAGTCAGTGTTGTGCCTCTTGCGGTGCTCCTCACGTACTGTGGGTCTCGCAAATCTCATCTGGGGGGAGAATGAGCGGCGCCGGAGGCCGACCACTACCGAGGAGTTCGACTCCGAATAGCTACGCGCATTCTCGCCCTGTCGTGCGGACGACCTCGATCGGACCTTGAACCAGTTCGATGCACACTTTTCCTGTAGGGCACGGCGATCGGATCCAGAAGTTTCATGCCGAGTGCCGCTCGTAGCGGTGATGGAGCCCGCCAACTTGCGGAACAGCTACGACTCGTCCGAGCTCTGGCGGCTGCACTGCCCGCGATTCCGGTGAGTCCTTACCCAGCGAGAGATGCGTCCTGGATTCGTGATAATAGGCCACGACCGACTTCACATGACGGTGCAGCGAGGCTTGGTTGAAGACGATCACGTGGTCCAGGCACTCGCGTCGGATCGTTCCGATCACGCGCTCCAGGTAGGCTCGTTGCCAAGGTGAGCGTCGCGGCGAAAGCACTTCCTGGGTGCCCATATCCTGAACCTGGTGGGTGAAATCGTCGCCGAAGATGCGATCCCAATCCCGTAGAAGATAACGGGGCGCGGTGCCCCACGGGACGGCGTCGCGGAGTTGCTGGGCGGTCCATTCTGCAGTAGGGCGAGCCGTCACGCCAAAGTGGAGGATCCGGCGCCTGTCATGAGCCAAGAAGACGGAGAGGATTTGGATGGGGAGAGTCGGAACGGTAAAGAAGTCCACCGAGACCAGGGCGCATTGCTTGTTTCCCAGCCGATTGGTAGGTGCGCGAAACAGCAAGGCGTCGGCAGTTACCGCCGCCCGCCTTTGTTAAGTTTTTGCGGAGTTTCGCGGGCGGCCTTCATTCGGCGGTGACGGCCTGGCGGTGCCCCTTCTGCGCAGTAAAACCGATTAGGAAGGCGCCGAGTGCCCGGCGGTCAATCCCGTATGGGTCGAGCCCGGAAACATGTCCGGTGACGCGCCACGGGCGCGCGGCTGACCACTCTAAGGACTGATGCCAATGCCAGGCCGTTGTGCCATGTGACCGCAGAAGTCATTCTTCAATCCGCTGCGTTGCTACTCGCGGAATCCACGGCGGTTATCAGCCACACCTTACCGTGACCTTGGCTCAGGTCGGCTTGTTGCGAGAAGTGCCCAAAAATGGCGATCTGCGCCTTCGTCTGCTCATCATTGGGATCGTCAAATTCAAGGTTCTTGTACAGTTCCGGGAGCTTCACCGCTGGTCCCACTTCAATCTGCACGCGCCCTCCGATCTGCCCTTCAGAAGGTTCTCCGCTGCATCTCAAAATGAAACCGGCTTTTCTGCTAACAGCTTCTTTACCAGTTCGTCAATTTCCTCCTTCAGCCGGACATGTTCTTCGCCTGTGGCGGGGCTGGCGAAACCGTCGTGGACGCTCTTGACGAGCCCATCGCGGCCTATGAAGATTGACGTGGGGTACGAATCGAAGTTCACCAGTTGCGGCAGCGCATTGGGAACCGCGCCTGGTTCGACCACCCCCGCCATCAGCATGGGATAGGTGATCCCGTGGCGGCGCGCGAAAGCGCGAACCTGCGCTTTGTCCGACGCGTCGCCCGCCTCGAAGCACAGGCTGACGATCTCCAGTCCCTGAGCATGGTACTTCCTGTACAGCTCGGACAGGAAGGGGCCTTCGTCCTGGCAATTCGGG
>DASQHA010000049.1:0-16601 GCA_035632335.1 Terriglobales bacterium | reverse complement strand
CATGGCTTTTACCGCGTTTTCCACGGTGCCGTAGGCCGTGATCATGATGACCGCCAGCTGCGGATCGTGGGTGTGAAGTTCCGCCAGCAGATCGATGCCATTGCGATCGGGCAGCGCCAGGTCGAGCAGGACCAGGTCGTAGGGGCGGCTGCCGATCCGGCTCATGCCCTCGTCGGCGGTGGCAGCCGATTGCACGTCGTAGCCTTCCATCTCCAGCAAAGTCTCCAGTGACTCGCGGATGGCGGCTTCGTCGTCAATGATCAGCACGGAACCCGCGGACGAACTTTCGCCCAGGTTGCGGCGCGGCATCGTGGCCAGTTCAGACATTGACAGCCTTCCTCGTCAGCGGGAAATCCAGATAAAAGGTCGTGCCCCGGCCGGGATGGCTCTCCACCCGAATCTTCCCGGCATGCTCCTGAATAATTCCATAGGTCACCGACAGGCCGAGACCTGTGCCCTTCCCCTGGCCCTCACGCGGCGCCGCCTTGGTGGTAAAGAACGGATCGTAGATGCGCTGAATGTGTTCCTGCGCAATGCCGGTTCCGGTGTCGGATACGACTACGCTTACTCCATCTCCGTTCGACGTGGCCACTCGGAGCGTGCCACCTTCAGGCATGGCGTCGCGCGCATTCAGGAACAGATTCAGGAAGACTTGCTGCAGGCGCCCCGGATTTCCACTGATCAGCGGCAGATGGTCCGCCAGTTCGTCCTCCACCCGGATCTTGGTGATCTTGAACTGGTGCTCCAGCAGCGCCATGGTGTCGCCGATGATCTTGTTGATGTTCACTTCGGTGAATTCCGTCCCGCTGGTGCGCGAGAAATTCAGCAGGTTGTTCACGATTTCGGAAGCGCGGAAGGTTTGCCGGGTAATTTTTTCGAGCAGCCCGCCCTTTTGCGGATCATCCTGCAGCTGCTTGGAAAGCATTTGGGCGTAGGAGGAAATGACGGCCAGCGGTGTGTTGACTTCGTGCGCCACCCCGGCTGCCAGCAAGCCAATCGATGACAGCTTGTCGGCCTGCGAAAGTTGCGCTTCCAGGTCGATGCGCTCCGTGATGTCATCCACAATGATCAGTCGCCCGATCACGTTGAACTTCCGCGTGACCAGGGGCGCGATGGCAACGTTCACCATGCGGCTCTCGCCCGCCGGCGTCGCCAGGCGGAATTTGTACAAATTGTTGATCCCGGGATTCTGCCGGACGCGGTAAAACTCCTGCACGAACTCGGTCGGAAATACTTCGCTCAAAGGCCGGGTCAGGGCCTGCCAGCGGGGAAGTGCGTACATCACTTCCATCTGCGAATTCCAGGATTCTATGCGGTCCTCCAGATCGACCGCCATCACGCCCACGTTGATCGACTCGACGATATTTTCGTTGAAGTCTTTCAGGCGTTCGTACTCGGCGACTTTCTGTTCGAGCGAGGCATACAGGCGCGCATTCTGAATGGCGATTCCGATGTAGCCGGCCAGAGTCTCCAGCAACTCGACGTCTTCGCTGGTCAGGAAATCGCCTTCGACCGTCTTGCCCAGGCCGAGGAATGCGATGGTCCGTTGCTGGGCGCGGCAGGGAATGTAGTAATTCAAGTCCAGCTTGGCGATGGTTTGCTGCGCGCTGGCGGTTTCGCGCGGGACCTGGTGGACGTTTTCGAGGAAGAGATGTCCCGCCTCGGTTTCCGGCCGCGGAGCGCTCAGGAAATTCAAGTCGAGTCCTGCGGTCTGGGTCATGCCGAAGGACGTGGCCAGAAAGAACTGGGCCGGGTCACCCACCGCCAGGAAAATGGCCATGCGATCCACCAGCAACGTCCGCGACAGGCGATCGACGACTGAACTGAGCATCCGGTCCAGATCGGTTTCCGAACTGAGCTCGCGCCCAAATTCAATCAGCGTCTTGCGGTAGTCGTAGCGGGTGCGATAGAAGAACTGGTCGATCCGCTCCTGGATCCACTTCCGTACCGGATCAAAGAGCAGCGCCGTGACCACCATGGCCAGGACCAGCCCGACCGGTCCCGAACTTGGTACCTGGGTGTGCACCAGTTCCGCGACTCCAGCCACTACCGCGAAATAGACCCCGACGATCGCGGCCGCGGCCAGCGTGTACACCATACCCCGCTTGAAAATCAGGTCCACGTCCATCAGGCGGTAGCGGAAGATGGCATATCCGAAGGTAAGAGGAAGCAGGCCCAGCGACAGAACAGAAACCTTCATCGCGGAACTCGGCATCGAGCCCGTCAGATAGGGCACCACATAAAACAGCGTGAAGGGCGCGATCGCCAGAATGGTGCCGCGCGTGACCCATTTGAGTTGCTGCCGAAGGATCGGGGTGCTGGCGCGGCGATAGCTATCCCACAGCACCGCCGCCGCGATCACGAAAAACAGGGCCAGGTAGCCCATCTGCACGCGGTCGAGGTTCCAGCGCACCCGCTCCGTGGCTTTCAATACCCGGAGCGCGAAGATGTGTATTCCCAGCAGCAGCATCCCGGGTACGTAAATGGCAGGGATGAGCCAGCGATGCTTGCGGACAAACCCGCGCTTTTCCGGGAAGGTCAGGACGAAGTGCAGGAACAACGCTGGCTGGAGTAACCACGCCACCACGTTGCCCCAGTAGATGGTCCAGTCGAACTGGTTAAGTTTTCCGGTGAACTTGAAGGCGTAGAAGATGAACGAGACCAGGCAGAATACATAGAAATGCGTGGAACTCGGCGCCGTCCAGCGTCGCAGCAGAACATAAAGCCCGATGCCCAGATAGATCAGCGCAATGAACCGCAGCCAGTAGTTCAGCGAGCGCTCGGCGGGAACCAGGATGACAGTCGTATCCAGCGGTACGGACTGCCGAACCAGGGAGTAAGTCGCCTTCGACCACGCCCCTACCCGGTAAACCTGACGCATCCGGGCGGTGGTGTCTTTCACATCGTGCTGGTTGATGGCGATCAGCTGATCGCCCGCGCGAATCCCGGCTTTGTCGCCTGGGCCGTTCGGCTCCACCCGGTTGGCGACCAAGCCTCCCTCGCCTCCGGTTTGCTCCATCCACCAGACGCCGTCCGACGGGATCTGGAACTCGGCTTCTTTCTGGAAGTTGATCCACGCCAGGACTACCGCCGCGGTGGTCAGAAGAATCAGCAGGCCGGCTGTAAAGCGTATTTGGAAGTCCCGGTTCATCGACCGCAACGGCTCCTGGTTGAGGGCGGGGGAAAGACCCGAAGAATGGTTAAGCACGTCGGGGGCCATGGCAGAGCGCAAGGGAGAACCTCTAACTTACTTCAAAGAAAAGACTTTACCGATTATAGAAGCGCGGTGGAAGTAAAGCTACGTTTTTTGGAAGCCTTCTGTGGGGTTTGGTAACTCCATGCGTAATAGAAGCTTAAGCGTACCTCAAGCGCCCTGAGAAGATATTCGAACGTAACCCCGGGCCGAGTAGAATTAGCAGGTTGACCGACCGATCAGAAGCCAAAACGATAGTGCCGGATTCGATGGCCATTAAAGAATGCTGGTCCGTCCTCGACGGCTATCGCATGCGCTACCTTACTGGCGGCTCTGGACCTCCTCTGCTCCTCCTGCACGGGCTGCTGGGATACTCGTTCTCCTGGCGCTTCGCCCTGCCCGCCCTGGCCGAGAAAGCGACGGTATACGCAGTGGACATGCCGGGCGTGGGTTTTTCCGACCGGCCGCCCAACCCAAAGTGCAGCTTACGGGAGCACGCGGAGCGTCTGCTGCGATTTCTCGACGGTGTCGGGGTTGCGTCCTGCGATCTGCTGGGGACATCCCACGGAGGTGCGATCGCCATGATGGCGGCCACGCTGGCGCCGGAGCGGGTTCGACGACTGATCCTGGTCGCTCCGGTGAATCCCTGGTCGGCCCACGGCAGGCGGTTGGCGCCCTTTCTCAGCAGCCCCCCGATCTCGTGGCTGTTCCTCCGCGTTGAGCCCTGCCTGGTAATTGTCCACGACGCACTCCTGCGCCGCCTCTACGGCGACCCTCAACGCATACGCCCCGGCACACTCGCTGGTTATTCGGCTGCCTTCAAGATCCCCGGAACACTTAAATACGGACTGGGCGTGGTGAGTTCCTGGAACCGCGATCTCGCGGACTTGGAAGCCGCCCTGCCGGGCATCGCCAATATCCCGACTCTGCTGCTCTGGGGCAGCGAGGATCGGGCAGTCAGTCCCAATTCTGCACAGCGCTTGCGCCGGGTGTTCGCGGACTGCAGTGTAGAGATCTTTGCCGGGGTCGGGCATCTGCCATATGAAGAAGTCCCGGAGCAATTCGACCGAGCGGTGCTCGAATTCTTATCCCGAAGTCTTTCGTAACCCGGGGGACCTTACTTGTCCCCAAGGTATTTCCGCAGCCAGCCCACCGCCTGATACCTTGAAGGGACGAGCAAGCCGAGAGTTTGTCGACGTGAAAACCTACACCAAACGAATCCTGCTGCTGATCGCGGGCTGGGGCTTCATTCTGCTGGGAATCCTGGGCTTGTTTTTGCCCATCCTGCAGGGCGTACTGTTCCTGCTGATCGGTTTGATTATTCTGTCGTCGGAATACGTTTGGGCGCACCGGCTATTGAATCGGCTGCGAGAGCGCTTTCCCAGGATAGGCAGCACCGCGGACCGGGCGGCCGAGAAGGCGGCGACGTGGCTGAGGCGCATCACTGGTCAACCCAAAACGGATTGATGGTCAGTCGAGGCAATGCTAACCTTCGAAACAGCGAATCGCGCCCATGGCTGATCCCGTAATATCCGCAGCGCCGGCTCCGGCCGCCGCGATTCGATCGCGCGCCCGACTCCTGCGTTTTGAGATTCCTGAAATCTGGAAGCGCTTTTTGCTGGCCCTCCTGGGACTGGTCCTGGCCTTCGCCGCCGCGCTGTTTTCCACGGTCGCGCGCGAATCGGGCAGTCTCTGGACCACCGTCATCCTGGCTTCGATCGCCCTGACCCTGGCGGTCGTGGTGGGCCTGACCACGGTGCCCTATCTGGCGCGCCGGGTGGCGGGCGGCCGGGTCCGCGACGCCTTTAACTACGACGTGACTGGCGTGGGAATCATCTATGTCGTCGCCGTCCTGCTGATCGGGGTTGCGGCGCTCAATACCGGCAACAACCTGCTCTACGTGATTGTGGCGGCGATGCTGGCGGCCATTCTGGTCTCGGGCGTGGCGTCGGCGATTGTGCTGCGCGACCTGGAGCTGGACATCCGTTTGCCCGAGCAGGTTTTCGCGGGCCGTCCGACGCTGGGAAAGATCGTAATCCGGAACCGCCGCCGCTGGCTGCCGTCATTCTCCATCAGTGTGGTGCCGCTCAAGCAGAAGCCCTCGGGACAATGGCAATGGGTGCCCACGACCTTCGGATTTCCGCCCAGCCAGCCGCCCGACAAGCAGTGGGTAAGGCTTCCAGACCGTCAGCTTCGCCGCGTTGCCATAGGCGCGACTCCGCCCGGCATCTTCACCCAGTCGGCATACTTTCCTTACATTCCGGCGGCCGCGGAACTGGCCGCCGAGTTGGAACTATGCTTCCCGCGCCGCGGTCGCTATCAACAGGACAGTTTCGGCCTGGCCACCCGTTTTCCCTTCGCTTTTCTTACCAAGACCCGGCGCGTGCCTCTGCCCCGAGAGATTCTGGTGTATCCGCCGGTAGAGGCGACAGACGAATTCTTTGAAGTGCTTCCGCTGATCACCGGTCAATTTGAAACCTTCGCCCGGGGCCGCGGCGACGACCTCTATCTCATTCGCGAGTACCTGCCGGAAGACTCGGCTCGCCACGTCGACTGGAAAGCCACCGCTAAGTCAGGATCGCTCAAAGTGCGCGAGTTCAGCCGCGAGGACGAACGCAAACTTCGGATCGTCTTTGACAATCCCGCGCCCGGAACCGTCTCCGAGCAGGCCTACGAAAATGCGGTGACGGCGGCGGCATCCCTGGGCTGGCACTTCGCCGAAACCAATGCTGACCTTTGTTTCGTGGCGCAGGATTATCGGGGAGGAACGGAGATTCATGACTTCCTCTCGTATCTTGCCACGGTGGCTCCACAGCCAGCCGAGTCGGTGCTCGACACCCTGGAGATTTCCGGCGACTACAACATCATTCTCACCACTCGTCCGGGTGAAACCATTCCTGCAAGTCTGTGGGCTGGCTCGTACTTTATTTTCATCGGAACCGAAAATTGATGCGCAGATTGTCCAGGTTATTCATGCAGCCGGCGGGCGTTGGCCCGCATCCCAACAAGGACACGCCGCTTTGCCTGGCCAGCCTGAAACTTCAACGAGGTGAATGGGACATGAATCGCAAATATTTCCCGGTCATGAGCGCAGGACTGATGTCTCTTCTGCTGGTTCTCGCGCCGCTGCCCGCGCAGGGGCAGAAATCTCTGGAGATTCCTTCCGGCACTTCCATCCAGGTTCGCATGATCGACAACCTGAGCAGCGAACAAGCCCAGGCCGGAGACACGTTCCGCGGCACGCTGGACGCGCCGATTCAGGTGAACGGCAGAGAACTTTATCCCAAAGGTGCCGATGTGATCGGCCGGGTCACCGATGTGCATGCGACCGGCCGGCTCAGTGAGCCCGGCGAACTCGACCTGGTGCTGAATACGGTGAGCTCGGGAACCATAGCTTCATCCATCAACGTAGAGCCGCTGGTGATCAAGGGCGAGTCGCATGCCAAGAGCAACGTTACCAAGATCGGCGGTGGGGCGGCCCTGGGCGCCGTGATCGGAGCGATTGCAGGCGGAGGCAAAGGCGCTGCCATCGGCACGCTGGCGGGCGGCGCGGCTGGCACCGGTGCGGCCGCGGCCACGGGGAAAAAGCCCGCGATCGTCGACTCGGAAGCCGTCCTCACTTTTGTCACCGCTTCAGGGTCGCAGCCGGCAGCGGCGCCGTCCGCCAACCCTCCATCGAGTGAAGCAGCGCCGGCCGCGGCACCCACACCCGCCGCTCCGCCGTCTGATTCCTCCTCAACAGCGGATTCAGCGCCGTCCCCGGATGACAACACGCCGTTGTTCACTCTTCGCGATCGCAGAACCATCCGAAGCTGCGTCAATGAACATGCCTCCGACCTGCCCGCAGCAGTCACCCAGCGTCCCGAACTGCCGGCCGGGTCAGAACGGCAAATACACCGCGGCGGAACCTTGTCTTCCGAGGTTCAGAACCGGGCGGAGTCCTTGCCTTTGGCCTGTGAAGAGCAGCTGCCCCGGCTGCCCAGCGACCTGGAACGGGTCGTCTATAGCGGGAGGGTATTGTTGATCGACAGCAAAGGTCACGTGCTGGACATGTTCTATCTCGACCAAAATCAATAATTTAAACGGATCACGTGGGGACAGCCGCCCCCGGCTGTCCGGCGGAGCAGGGCTCCGCTGCTCTGGCTTCAGGCAGGAATGCGTCGGACAATCGCCGACCTCCCGAAGGCGGCAGTTCCTACAACCACCGTGGTGGGCCGGCCTCTCAGGTTATTCCGGTAACCATTACTTCCTATTACCTTGGTACATTGACCCTTGGAACCGACCTGCTAAGGTTATGCATAAGAGGAGTCTAATTCGCAGCATTCCGTCAACCGTGGCGCCCCCGGCTGGCAGAAAAACTGGTTGATGACTGTTGACACCCAAACCGCGCTCTGGATCGCCCACCCTATCCTGCAACTGGCGGTGGGGGCGGCGATGTTCCGCCACAAACTGCATCGCCTGTTTCCTGTCTTCTTCGCCTACATCTGCTTCCAGATTGTCGCGTTTTGTGTTCTGTTCCCAACCGAGCAATGGGCAATTTTCGGTTACACCGCCTACTTCTGGATTTATTGGTCATGCTCGGCGGTCAATCTCGTCCTCGGTTTCATGATCATCTATGAGATTTTTCTGGATGTGTTTCGTCCATATCACACGCTGAAAGATCTCGGATCGGTCCTTTTCAAGTGGGCTGCCCTGGTCATGTCGCTGGTGGGCTTTGTGGTTGCGGCCTCGAGTCCGCTGGGCGACCAGGGACCGATCGTGCAGGCCGTGATCACCGTGACCCGTTGCGTGCGCGTGGCACAGGTGGGACTGATTTTGTTTCTGCTGGTGTTTTCCCGCTATCTCGGAGTCTCGTGGAAACAACACAGCTTCGGGCTTTCGCTGGGCCTGGGCTTGTCGGCCGGAGTCGAATTGGGCACGCTGGCTTTCCATGTGAGCGGCCACGCGTCGGAGACCATCGTCCAGGTGATTAACCTGGTGGCGTACAACCTCGCCATCCTGGTCTGGTTGTCGTACGCCCTGGCTAAGAGCGCGGCGCGGGCGCCGGGGGCGGAACTTTTCGCGTCGCAGCGCTGGGAGCGGGGCCTCACCGATCTGCAGAGCTCAAGCGAAGGCGATTCTCTGATTCCTATGTTTGAGAGCATGGTGGATCGTGCCTTTTCCCGCACCCAGGCAGACTATTCGCCCCGCAAGGCGGCACCCGATTCCGTGCCGGAACCGGCGATCTCGATACGAAGCGCAATCCATTCCGTTCCCGTGCAAAGCCGCCGGGTTCAATAAAATGTTTCACTGCGTGATGATTTCGTTTCACCCTGCCTGAGTCGTCTCGGTTCCGCCCCTTCCGCAACCTCATCCACTACTTGAGCTATAGATCGCGAATTGGTTGCAAGCGTGGCATGAAAATATCCTCCATGGTTCACGGTTTTCCTGCGCCTGGACGTGCATCGTCCGAATCAAAACCAGCGTTCTTGAAGGCCAACTTCCGGACAACTGCGGGCGGCGCGGGAGAAAAGACTGGACGGGCGGTTGCTCTTCTGTATAATTCCGCAACCGTGAGGTTTCCTCCCAGGAGCCTCGCAGCGTAAGGAGAACACCATGAAGCGTGCGGTCAGGATGTTGATCCTGATGGTAGGTTTGGCTTGCACCTACGTGGCAATCGCGACCCCGATACTCAACGCAGAACTGGGCCCGATGCCACTGTGCAATCCGGCAAATCCAAACTGCAAAAAGCCTGGACAACAAGTGCGGTAGTACTTGTAACCAGTTTGCGGATGTGGCATTGACCCTTTAGGGCTCGCCGATTGCCAAGAGCACGGTCAGCCCTATTTTTTTGCGCGTACGATTCTGTCATCCTCAGCGGAGTGCCGGTTTCGCCTCGCGAAGGCGGCGCGCAGTCAAAGGACCCCTACCCTCTTCTCCGCGGCCTGTGCCGGATATTTTGGATCGCCTGCCTGGTTCAATCCACCCGTTTCGATCCATTCCTCGTCTCTCAGTTCTTCAGCGCGATGCCCAGACTGCGCCGCAAATGCTCGGGATCCACGACCGGAGGTTGGCAAGTGAAACCGGAGCAGACCACGGCCACCGACTTGCCCTCCCTGATCGCGGGCAGGTGGGGTATGGTCTCCGCCAGCGCAGGCGGCAGATTTTGCGGGACGGCGTTGCTGGCGGCCAGCCTCAGCACCGTCTTAGGAAAAGCAAAGAAGCCGGCTGCTGTGGCCGTCAATTTTTCCGCCGCAGTATCTTCTCCAATCACGACGACCTGGGTGTGAGGACAGGCGAAGTGAACCGCCGCAATGCCGTAAGTTGCGGCGAAGATTCCGAATTTTCCCGCGAGTCCGGCCGCCAGCTCCATCGTCTGCTCCGCTTTTTCGCGGTAGCCTGGCTGATTGGTCAAACCGTACAAACGCAACAGGGCGATGGCAGCCACGGAATTTCCGGCTGGAGTGGGAGAATCCTGAAACGGCTTGCGCCGCGTGCCCAGAACTCCCAAAGCCTTCCCGGTTTCGTGGGCGGCAGTATCGAAGAATCCGCCGGACACGGGGTCGAAGAAGCGGTCGACCATCTTGTCGGCAATGCTCCGCGCGAAATTGAAATAGCTCAGGTCAGCCGTGGTCTCATAGGCATCGAGGCAGGCCACTGCGGTGAAGGCATAATCGTCAAGCAGGCCAGGAACCAGGCGCGCCTCAGTGACGGGATCGGAATAGGCGAGCACGTGCCGCAGGCCCCTTTCCGGCTGCCACGCTTCTGCGAGAACGCGGTCGAGCGAACGCAGCGCGAAGTGCCTCGCCCCCTCCAGCTTCAGCACCTTCGCGGCCTCCAGGTAGGCTGAAACACAAAGTGAGTTCCAACCCACGTAGACGGTTTTATCCACGTAGGGCGTCGGCCGCAGCAGACGCGCGGCATACATTTTCTGCCGGGCGGATTCGAGCAAGCTGCGCACTCGCTCGACGGGCAGGTTCAGGCGCTTGGCGATTTCCTCGACCGAGGCCCGCACATACAGAACGTTTTTCTGCGGATTATGGTGCATCTCGCCGACTTCATTGACGTCGTAGTGCAGTGCGGCGACCGCGGATTCCTCTTCGCTGACGACAGCCTGCATCTCCGCCCGGGTCCAGGTGAAATAGTCGCCGTCATCGTCCATCGAGTAGTCGGCGTCCTGGGAGGCGTAAAAGCCCCCGCGCTCGCGGTCGCTCAGCCATTCATCCATCCAGCGCACAATGTCACGAGCTACCTCGGCGAAAAAGTCCGAACCCGTTACCTGGTAAGCATGGTTGTAATTCTTGAGCAGCTCGGAATTGTCGTAGCACATCTTCTCGAAGTGCGGCACCATCCAGTGCTCGTCCACCGAGTAGCGATGAAAGCCGCCGGCCAGCTGGTCATATACGCCGCCGCGCGCCATCTTTTCCAGCGTCGAGACGAATACTTCGCGCAGCTTCTCATCTCCCGAGCGGGCGTACCGCTCCATCAGCAGATCAAGGACGGCAGGGTGAGGAAACTTGGGCGCGCTCCCGAAGCCGCCATTCTGCGGGTCAAACATCTTCAAGGCCGATTCCACAATCGAATCGACCACCCTGGGCGAAAACTCGCCAGTGCCACCGGAAAAAGATTCTGCCCGGGAGATTGCAATCTCCACCATTTGCGCCTGGTCGACCACTTCAGTGTTTTTCTGGTGATAGGCATCAGCGATCGACTGCAAGACCCTTTTGAAGCTGGGACGCCCGTAACCGTCGTCAGGAGGAAAGTAAGTTCCACCGTAGAAAGGCTTGCCCTCCGGCGTCAAAAAAGCCGTCAGCGGCCAACCACCTTGGCCGCTGATGGCGCTCACCGCCACCTGGTAGCGGCTGTCAATGTCAGGACGCTCATCGCGATCCACCTTCACTGCCACGAAGCGCTCGTTGACGATCTTCGCAACTTCGGGATCGTCATACGATTCGCGGTCCATCACGTGACACCAGTGGCACCAGACCGCGCCGATGTCGAGCAGAACGGGTTTGTTCTCCCGTAGCGCCGTGGCAAACGCTTCCTCACCCCACTCATTCCACTGGATAGGCTGGTGCATGGCGGAACGCAGGTAAGCGGACGAAGCCTTGGAGAGAGAGTTGAGGGTCTGGGTGGTCATGCTTCAAGTGTATCGCGGTAAGGCCAGAAAGGCTGGGGAGGACCTCCGCGAACCGGAGGCCGGCGCTACTGGCTTGGCTGTACCGGGGACCAGACCGATTTCACAATCTACAATCTGAGATCTTCAATCTGAAATCACGCGGACAGCCGCCGCGCAATCGAGCAATACAGCTCCACGGCATCCTGTAACTGTTTCTTCTCGACGAATTCGCCGTTAGTGTGGGCCACGTGAATGGACCCCGGACCGACCAGCAACGGCTGTCCCCAATTGCTGAGCGCGGGAATGTCCGTGGTGAAAGCCGCGACCATGGTGGGCAGCCCATCCAGAGTGCGCAGGCGGACGAACGGAATTTCCAGCACGAACTCAACTTTCGCCAGCTCGCCCACCGTGGTCACGATCTCCTGTTTCAGTCGCTCCGACGGGCCGACCAACCGGTAGAGTAATTGCGCCCGGGCTTTGTCCGGGATCACATTGGGTGCGCGTCCCCCTTCGATCACGCCGATGTTCAGAGTACAGGGTCCAATCCCTTCTTCCGTCGGGAGTTTCATCGTGCGCAGGCGGCCGAGTGCGACCAGGAGCTTGTCAATCGCCGACTCGCCTAACTCGGGATAAGCCGAGTGTGCCATGCGGCCCTCGGCGATCACCTCCACCCGCAGAGCTCCTTTGGACGCGACTGCGACCCGGTTCTCCGTAGGTTCCCCATTCACCAGAAACTTGCACCCCGGTGGATTCTGGTTCGCCCGCTTGGCGCCCAGGCTGTCGCGCTCTTCGCCCACCACAAAAAGCAGCCCGACGTGGATGCCTTCCTGGCGCAACCGGTCTGCTGCTTCCACCTGGATCGCGATGATTCCCTTGGCGTCGCAGGAGCCCCGTCCGTACACCCGCGCAGCATCTTCCGATGACGCAATGAATGGCGGGACCGTGTCCATGTGGGTCGAAAAGACAACCGTGGGTCGCGGCTGTTCAGGAAATACGGCGAACACATTGCAGCGCGCGCCTTCGACGGGAATCTTTTTGGCTTCGAAATTTCGCGCAAGCAATTCGCGATGAAGGAAATCGCCCACCGCGCCCTCATTGCCGGTGATGGATTCGATGTCCACGAGTTGACGGGTGAAGGCGACGACATCCATGCGCGACAGGATATCGTAGTCCCGCGCAGTGCAGAAGGGTCACTCCCTGTCCCCGGTGTCCTCCGTGGCGGAATTAGCTTTTCAGCACGGAGGAGACTGAGGCAAATTCGATTCGCTGCTATGCTTAATCGGCCACATGGAAAAGCCCGCCGGCACAATCCGTTCTCTGTTTCTGGAAGGTCCGGCTGGCCGCATGGAGGCTCTGCTGAACGCGGGCAGTGCAGACGCCCGGTATGCCGCCGTGGTTTGCCATCCTCATCCCCTCTTTGGCGGCACGCTGCACAATAAAGTGGTTTTTCATGCCATGAAGGCGCTCAATGGCTTCGGCTTTCCGGTGTTGCGCTTCAATTTTCGAGGCGCCGGGCTCAGTCAGGGCGAGCACGATCATGGTAATGGCGAGCTGGATGACGTTCGCGCTGCCCTGAATTGGGTCGACCAGGAATTTCATTTGCCGCTGGTCTTTGCCGGGTTCTCCTTCGGCGCGGCCGTGGGTTTGCGCGCTGCCTGTCCGGATGAGCGGGTGAAGGCCGCGATCGGCTTGGGCCTGCCGGTGTCGCCCATTGACGATCGGACTTACGACTTCAGCTTTCTCCAGTCCTGTGCCAAGCCCAAGCTGTTCGTTAGCGGCGATCGTGATCAGTTCGGGAGCCCGGCGCAACTGGAAAAGCTGGTGGCGGCAGTTCCCGATCCGAAGAAGCTCGTACTGATTGCTGGCGGAGATCATTTTTTTGAAGGACGCCTGCGCGAGCTGCGCGACGGCATCGAACGCTGGGTGCAAGATACGTTGATTCTGTAGAACGGGCATCTTTCGCTCAAGGCCTGCTCTGCCGCTTGTTTTTCTGGCGAGGGCGGGACGCCCTCGCGACAGCCGGCTGAGCCTGCCCTGAGCGCAGTCGAATTGCCGGCGCCACGAAGGGCCGGCGCTACGATACAAGTCGCCTTTTATAATTCCTGCACATGCCTTCATCTGCCCCCGACCGCGAGAAGCTTGCCCTGGACATGCGCATCACCGCGCGCCACTTGTTCGAGCACGCGCTGGCGGAAGCCAGCATCGACCGGGCATTTCAGCGTCATGTGGATTGCGATCGTGGAGTGCTTCGCATCTGCGAAGACCTGCATGACCTCGATTCCTATCAGCGCGTGCTGGTGATCTCAATCGGCAAGGCGGCGCATGCCATGGTCAATTCGCTTGAAATGCAGGCGGGCAACCGCTTCGAGGGAATCGTGGCCAGTTCCGCCGGCCCGGTGTCGCAGGCGCGCGGCTTTCGCTACTTTCGCGGCGGCCATCCCCTGCCCAACCAGGAATCGATTCGTGCCGCCGAGGCCATGCTGAAATCGCTCGGCGCGCTGAATGCGTCCTCGCTGGTGATTTTCATGCTCAGCGGCGGCGGTTCCTCGATTGTCGAAAAGCCGGTTGACGATGAAATCCCGCTCGAGGATCTGGTAGCCACCTACCGGGTCCTGGTGCACTCCGGTGCGCCCATCGCCGAAATCAATGCCATCCGCAAACATCTTTCCGCCGTCAAGGGGGGAAGGATGGCGGTCGCGGCCTCTGGTGCCCAGCAGGTATCGCTGCTGGTCTCCGACGTCCCGGACAACACTCCCGACGCGCTGGCTTCGGGACCGACCATGCCTGATTCCAGCACGGTCGAAGACTGTTACACCCTGGTTGAGAAGTACGGCATGCTGGAACAGTTTCCGAATTCCGTGCGCGAGCTGTTTCAACGGCACGCTCTGGAAGAAACTCCCAAGCCCGATGACCTGGCCTTCCACCGTTCGCGCTGGTGGCCATTACTGTCCAATGCTTCGCTCCTGGATGCGGCCGAGGCAGAGGCCCAGCGCCATGGCTTCAGCGTCGAAATAGACAACAGCTGCGACGACTGGGACTACGCCCGCGCGGCGGATTTTCTTCTCGAACGTTTGCGCCGCTTGCGTCAGAAATCCGAACGCGTCTGCCTGCTCTCCGGTGGAGAAGTTACGGTCAGGGTTGAAAATGGCGGGACCGGCGGCCGCAATCAGCAATTTGCGCTGGCCTGTGCAGCCAGGATTTCGGGCGAAGCCATTACTGTACTCAGCGCGGGAACCGACGGCATCGACGGCAATAGCCCCGCCGCCGGAGCTATCGTGGACGGCGCCACCCTCGAACGCGCCCAGGCCCGCGGACTGGAACCCACCGCGCACCTGGCCGGTTTCAATGCTTACCCATTTTTCGAGTCCTTAGGCGACGCGATCGTGACCGGGCCCACCGGGAACAATCTGCGAGATCTAAGAATTCTGCTGGCATATTAAGTGTGGGGCGGACACTCTTGTCCGCCGCTTTTGAAATTGGTTCTGCTTCGTGTGGAGATGATTCGTCAATTCCCCTCTGAATGGCTAAAGTCAAGGCCGGCGGACAAGCGTGTTCGCCCCACACTGGCCGTCAGAAAAACCTGGTCACGCCCTCTTCCAGCACAAACACCCGGTCTTCCACCCCCGCCGCCCGGGCTTCTTGCTCCAGCAGTTGCAGGGGTTCCTCCATCGGTTCGTGAGAAAGCCGGAAGGTGCCGTAATGCATCGGGACCATCCAGCGGGCATTCAGGTCAGAAAACGCCCGCAGAGCATCCGCCGGGCTGGTGTGAACGTTGCGGAAGGAAGGCGGATGGTAGGCGCCGATCGGGAGAAGCGCCAACTCGGGCGCCAGGCGCCGTCCAATCTCGCGAAAGCCGGAGAAGTAAGCGGTGTCGCCGGCGTGATAGATCGAATGTTTAGGGTCGCGCAGCACGTAACCGCCATAGCCGCGGTGGGAATCTTCGATGACCCGCGCTCCCCAGTGCCGCGAAGGCACATGGGTCACGGTCAGGTCGTGATGACCATAACTGTTCCACCAGTCCAGTTCCACCACGTTTTCGAACCCCAGGTCGGAAACCAAATCGAAAACATGATGCGGCACCAGGATGGTCGGCGAAACCCCGTGTCGGCGTTTGGTTTGCTGCACGATGGCGCGCAAGGACGGCCGGTGCAGGTGGTCAAAATGGGCATGGGTCACCAGCACCAGGTCAATGGCAGGCAGGTCACGCACTCGCAGGCCCGGTTGCCGCAGACGTTTAAGAATGAAAAGCCAGCGCGCGAAATTGGGATCGATGACCACATTCTGGCCGCCTACCTGGAGAAAAAAACTCGAATGACCGATGAAAGTCACTCCCATCTCGCTGTTGGTCACCAGCTTCGGCTTGTAGCTGCGGCCGGTCCGGGGAGTTATTGCCGAGTGCCGCACCAGCCTGCCAAACTGGCGGGCGCGGTTGCGGAGAGCGCGGTTCTTGAGGGTCGTTTTTAACATCGAGCAGGCTGTATTCGCGAAACGATCGCGGGTGCAACCAGTTTCTCGGCACTGCGCTTAAGAAAAGGCGCAAACAAGTGGGATGCGTAACTATTCTAGAACAATGCCCGCCGGGTGTGGTGCAGTTTGCGCAAGGACAACCTCGCCCCTTGTCATTCCGCCGCCAGGTTTATCGGCGAGGAATCTGGTTGCTGCCACGAGAAAAACAGCAAATTCCTTGCGCGACAATACCGCGCCTCGGATTACCTTGACCCTGCTGCCGTCGTCGGTTCTAATCGCAGGTGGTCATTAACTTGTTTTCAGGAGATATTCCGAATGCGCGTTGCCTTTTTAGGTTTGGGAATCATGGGACGGCCGATGGCCTCCAATCTGGTCAAGGCTGGTCACGAGGTTGCGGTTTGGAGCCGCACCGCAGGCAAGGGCGTAGAAGGCGCGCGCAGCGCGGCTTCTCCCGCCGATGCGGCCCGGGGCGCCGAAGTCGTGTGGATGTGCGTTTCCGACACGAATGCCGTCGAGAGCGTCCTGTTCGGCCCGCAGGGGGTGGAGGAATCGCTGGCCGGAGGCATGACGGTGGTGGATTCCAGCACGATTTCCCCATCCGCCACTCGCAAGTTCGCGGAGCGGGTTGGGACACGGGGCGTGCACTACGTGGATGCGCCCATGACGGGGTCGAAAGTGGCGGCTGAAGCCGGAAGCCTCATTTTTATCGTAGGCGGAGACGAAGCCGTCATCGAGTCGCTGAAACCACTGTTTGCCGCCATGGGAAAAGTGTTTTTCCGCATCGGCGAAACCGGCAAAGGACAGTCCGCCAAGCTGGTCATGAATCTGCAAATCGCCCTCATC
>DASQHA010000048.1:0-3864 GCA_035632335.1 Terriglobales bacterium | reverse complement strand
TCCGGTTGGCGGTAAGCCCGGAGCCCGAGCTACAGATCGCGCAGAGCGGCCTCGCAAGGGAAGCTCTGAGAGCAGGTCGGCAAGGGTCTAAAGCGAGCTACTGGCCGAGAGGAATGAACTTAACACCACCTCGGAACTCTTATTTCTTGGTGCCTATTTTTGGTCGTTGCTTATCCTCCCCGATTTTGACCTTCCCATACATTGAGCGCGTGCGATAACGCCAGGCTGACGGCTGGCTAAGAGACCGCTTAGCTCCGGAGTCATGCCCTTACCTTGCTGTTTTTTTCAGGCCGGAGGGTATGCCCCATTTTTTTCTTGACCGCAGTCCAGTTCAAGCCATATTATGACTGAAGGTCAATTATGACTACTAGTCTAAATAGCAGGATTGATACTGGCTCTGCTTCCGGGCCGGCCCCAATGGGACGGCGCGAGCGGAAACGTACGCAGACACGGGAGCGCATCTTCCGCAGCGCCATGCAGCTTTTTGCGGAGCGCGGTTTTCTCGCAACCACCGTGGAAGACATTACCGAAGCCGCGGATGTCGGCAAGGGCACCTTCTTCAACTACTTTCCCACGAAGGAGCACGTGCTGAGCGTGCTGTATGAGATCCAGCTGGGCAAGGTGGCAGAAGCGCGCGCCGCTGCGGAATCCGGCAAGCAGCCCATCCGCCAGGTGCTGCATGATTTCATGCTGCGAATCGCGGAAGAACCGGGTCGCACCCAGCAACTGGCGCGCGGACTGTTTGTCACCACCATCTCCAGCGAGTCCCTCCGCAAAATGATGTTTGAGATGCTGGCGCGCGGGAGGCAGGTCTTAGCCAATGTGTTGCAGCGCGGCCAGGAGCGCGGTGAAATCCGCCGTGATCTTCGTGCCGACGACCTGGCGCGGGTCTTTCAACAAAATGTAATGGGAACGATCCTTTTCTGGAGCCTGAACCCTCCCGCCAGGCTCCAGGAACATCTGGACCGCACCTTCGAGATCTTCTGGTTGGGCATCAGCAGCCCGGCCGAGCATTTTCCAGGGGAACGCTTATGAAACGCGCTTTTCTCATCGTAATTACGCTGGCTGCCGCCACTGGGGTGTTCTATTACTTCCGCCACCAGGCGGACGGGAAGCCGATAACCCCGACCACCTTGCCAGTCTCCGGCAACATCGAGGCGCACGAGAGCATAGTCGGGTTCAAGGTTCAGGGCCGCATCATCGATCTGCCTATCGAGGAGGGGCAATGGGTGGAAAAAGGCGCACTCCTGGCCCAGTTGGACAGCGACGACTACCGCCAGCAAGTGGCCATGGATGAAGCTGCCTTGCACGTTCAGCGCCGGGAATTGGACTTGGGCCTTGCCGGCACGCGCCGCCAGGAACTCAGGGCCACCGAGCAGACTCTTATTGATGCCAAAGCCGACTTAGAGCAGAAAAAGATCGATTTTACGCGCGCCGATACTCTTTATCGCCAACAGGTCGGATCGCAGGCGGACCGGGACCAGGCGGAAACCAACCTGAAGCGTGCCCAGGCCACCGTTCAACGAGCGCAAGAACAGTATGATGAGGCCCGCGAGGGCACCCGTCAGGAGCAACTGGCGATCGACCGCGCCAGTGTGATGCAGGCGGAGCAGAAGCTGCGGTTGTCCCGCATCAACCTGGATTACAGCACTCTTCGCGCGCCCAAAGCGGGAGTGATCCTGGTGCGCAATGCTGAACTGGGCGAAGTAGTCGCCCCGAATACCCCGGTGGTTACGCTCGGCGATCTGGATGACATCTGGTTGCGGGCCTATATCAACGAAACCGATCTGGCTCGCATTCACTGGGGCCAGTCGGCAACCATCCGGACCGACACCTACCCCGGGAAAACCTACCGGGGACGCGTGTCCTTCATTTCCGAGAAGGCAGAGTTTACGCCCAAGAGCGTGCAGACCTTCAAAGAGCGGGTAACCCTGGTCTATCGCATCAAGATAGATGTGGAAAATCCCAACCACGAACTGAAACCGGGGATGCCGGCGGACGCGGAGATCGCGCTGGCGTCTTCCCCTCAGGCCCAGCAACCATGAGCACGGTTCCCCAAACAGCCATTGCTCTCCAGGAACTGACCAAGAGCTTTCCTGGTGTCCGCGCCGTTGACCACCTGACGTTCGAGGTGCGTACGGGAGAGATTTTTGGGCTGGTTGGGCCGGACGGGGCCGGCAAAACCACGACCCTGCGGATGCTGGCCGGGGTAATGCCGCCCGATGAGGGCAGCGCAGTGGTCGCCGGCTTCGATGTCAGCCGCGATCCGGAAGGGGCGAAGCACCACCTCAGCTACATGCCTCAGCGGTTTGGTCTGTACGAGGACCTCACGGTTGATGAAAACATCCGCTTTTACGCCGATCTGTTTGGGGTTCACAAAGCAGAGCGGGAAGACAGATCAGCGGAACTGCTGGCGGCGGCCGGAATGAGCGAATTTCGCAAGCGGCTCGCGGGCAAGCTCTCCGGCGGCATGAAGCAGAAACTGGGATTGGTGTGCGCCCTGATCCATCACCCTCAGGTCATTTTGCTGGACGAGCCGACCACCGGGGTGGATCCGGTTTCGCGGCGCGACTTCTGGCGCATTTTGTACGAACTGGTTTCTCAGGGAGTGACCATTCTGACTTCCACTGCATATCTCGATGAAGCCGAACGCTGTCACCGGGTGGCGTTGATGCATCAGGGAAAGCTGCTTTTCTGCGACACGCCTGCGCAATTGAAAACTCGGCTGGGTAAGGGGGTGCTGGCGGTCATATCGCCTGATCCCCGCCGCCTGCGGGAAGAACTGGAGAAAGCAGAAGGAATTTCCAGCCTGCTGATGACGGGAGACGGCGTGCACGTCGTGGTGGACAACGCCAGCTTGCGCCTGCCTCAATTCCAGGCCCGGCTGCATGCTGCCGGAATCCCCTTTGATGAAATACGCCAGGTCGCGCCCAGCATCGAAGATCTCTTCGTAGAGGCGGTGTCGGGCCATGGAGGGCGGGTGGCATGAAGGGCGAGGATCGCTCAGTGGTGATCGAAGGCCTGGTCAAGCGCTTCGGCAACTTTGTGGCCGTTGACCACATCACCATGGAGACCAGCAGCGGTGAAATATTCGGATTTCTGGGCCCGAACGGCGCCGGCAAATCTACAACCATCCGCATGCTTTGCGGCCTGCTCAAGCCCAGCGCGGGCCGCGCTCTGGTAGCGGGATACGATGTGGCGCAGAAGCCAGAGTCTGTGCGCCAGAACATCGGCTACATGTCTCAGAAATTTTCCCTGTACAACGAACTGAAAGTCATCGAGAACCTGCGATTGTTCGCCGGTCTGTATAACGTACCGCGCAAAGTGGTTGGCGAGCGCATCGAATGGGCGCTACAGATGGCTGACTTGAAGGGTCAAGAAGGGAAGATTACCGGGGACTTGCCCGGTGGCTGGAAGCAGCGCCTGGCGCTCGGTTGCGCGGTCCTGCATCGCCCTCCGATCGTTTTTCTCGATGAACCCACGTCTGGGGTCGACCCCATCTCCCGCCGCCGCTTCTGGGAGTTGATTTATGGAATGGCAACTGAAGGCGTGACGGTCTTTGTGACCACTCACTACATGGAAGAGGCCGAGTACTGCAATCGGCTGGCATTGATTTATCGCGGAAAAATGGTTGCCATGGGGACCCCGACCGAGCTCAAACAGAAGTCGATGAAAGGAGAATTGCTGCTGGTGGAATGCGAGCCTCTGGGAACGGCGATGGATCTTCTCCAGTCCACGCCGGGTGTGCTGGACGTCGCGGTCTTCGGCAGCGCACTTCATCTCGTCGTATCCCGGGCAGAAACTGTGGAGCCGCAGATCAGGAGTCATCTGAGTGGCGGTGGTATTCAGGTTACGAAGATTGAA
>DASQHA010000047.1:0-7929 GCA_035632335.1 Terriglobales bacterium | reverse complement strand
TCCAGGCCAAAGTCGCGGGCGGCATCTTCCCAGGTGCCGCGCCGTTGGGCCAGCCAGCGTTTCAGATTTTCGAGGCCGCCCAGGCCGGCCAGGTTTTCCGGCGCGCCGTTTTCCGCGGTGTCAATAAACTCGAGCATTCCGGACCGGCGCAGCATATCTTTCTTCGCTTGCAGGACATCGGTGACCGTGTCCGATGTAATGCCATAGCGGGTCACGATGGCCTGCGATGCGGCGCGTTCGGCTTCTTCTTCAGTCAGGCCGCGCAGATTGTTGGCCATGGCGTCGAGGCCGGGCGCATCCAGGGTGCGTTTCAGGGTGCGGGTCTTCCCTACTCTCACGCTGGTTTCGTCGATGATCTGACGCAGGCGCAGCTTGTCCGGAAGCGGGAGTTCCAGAAACTCGACGAGACTCGCCAGTTCCGCGGGGATAGTGATCGCAGGCGCGGTGATAATGACGGTGCGGCGGTTGACGGAAAATTTCTGGCCGACGTCGCGCAACCGCCGCACTACGACCGGATCGTCCATGTGACGATGAAAGTCTTTCAGCACAAACGCCGCTTCGACCGACATCGCTTCCAGATTGCTGAGCGCCTGCGCAGGTTCCTTGCTGTTGTAGAGGCCCTGGGCGCCAGACTGATCGTGGCCCGTGGCGAAGGGGTTTGTCTCCGGGACCAGCTCGCCCACGTCGCTGCCGCACCGCACTAATCCGCTCGCGATGCTCCACTCGAAGGTGGCCAGATTCAGGGTCGAGCAGGCCGCCCGCACCAGGCGCACCGCGCGCATCTCTTCCACCGTTTCCATCACCACGATGGGCGTGGACGAGCTGAGCAGGACTTTCAGGCGCTCCAGAGCATCTGGCATAAGGGCATAACCGGCTACGGTTTGACCAGCAACGACTTACTCCAGTAAAATAGCCTATTCAAGAGCAATCCCAGTACCTCTCCATAGAAACGAAGGTAACGAACCAGACATGGCAAACCATTTTTCGGCGCTGAAACGCGCCCGTCAAACCGAGACCCGCTCCGTCCGTAACCGCGCCAACACGTCCCGCCTGCGCGGCGCGCTGCGCGAGCTGCGTGAAGCTCTGACCAAAGGCGATAAAGCCGGCGCCGAGCTGGTGTTCCGACAGACCGTCTCTGCCCTGGACAAGGCCATCCAGAAGGGCGTGATTCACGAGAACACGGCCTCGCGCTATAAGTCCCGCCTGAGTGCTCGCGTGAATGCGCTGAAGTAAGCTGTCAGCTTTCAGCAATTTTCTGCTGTGCCTGCCGCAAGCGCGGAAACAGGAACCCGGTGTACTCCTGGTGCTCGCGAAAGGCGTCGCCGAATTGCCGGGTGAGCATGGTCTCTTCCGTCTTCGCCTTGAAGCAATAGCCGATCACCACCAGGCAAACCCCAAAAACGCAGCGCCACCGGTCGATGACCACCGCCGACCCGAGGGCGGCCAGGACAAGGCCGGAATAAATCGGGTGCCGCAGGCGCGCATAGGGGCCGGTGCGGATAAGCTGATGGCCCTCTTTGATGGTGACCCTCGCGCTCCAGTACTCCGCCAGGTGATAGCGCGCCCAGATGGCGAGGCCAATTCCCACCCAGGTTAAAACCGCACCCACGACCGGGCCTACCAGGTTGCGCGGCACGACTCGATTTGCCAGAAATCCAATTCCGGCTCGATGGCTGAAGATCAGCGCGAAGCCGACAATCTCGATCAACAGAACGGCGTAGCGGGAAACGAAAGACTCTTTTTCGCGGGTGGCGCGGGTCTTGATCGCGCTGACCAGCCAGTACACCAGGAAGACGACCCAGGGAAATGTGACCAGAATACGGAATAGATTGCTTATCGTCATCGGTGGACACTTAGACTGGCAGTTCTTCCTGCAACCATCCGGGGATTTCCGGCTTAGCCTCGGCGGTAAGATCGAGGATGAGTTTTTCCAGCACGAAGCGCTTGGTGGGAGGATTTGACCGCAGCGCCAGGTCGGTCTTAGCCACTAAACGGAGGGCGCGCGTGAGTTCGCGTTTCGATTTGTAACGGCGAGCCTGCCTGATGATGTCGTCGGCGGCAAACGGCGGGACGCGGAAACCCTGCCACAGCGCGGCCCAGAGCATGCGCTGGTCTCGCACATTTCTTTCCAGGATCACCAGCATCTGGCGAAAGGTCTTGGCCAGCATGTAGAGATGTCCGATGGCGGCTTCGTCGCCGTCGCCGGTGCTGAGGATTGCATTCAGCACTTGCAGCGCCCGCACCCGGTCCTTGGAGGAAATGGCGTCGGTCAGTTCGTACAACGACCGCTGCTTTGCCGCCAGCACCATAGTTTCGACGTCGCCCAGCGTGATCCGTTTCTTCTCGCCCACGTAGAGAATCAGCTTCTCCAGTTCGTTGGACACCATCATCATGTCGCCGCCGAGGGCGTCCACGAGTTCGCGCGCAGCGTCGGCATCAATTTTTACGTCACGGGTGCCGCCGTATTCGCCGATCCAGCGGACCGCCTCGCTTTCTTCGACCCGGGCCAGTTCCACGATGGCGCAATATCCGCCCATAGCCTCGCGGATACGCTCGTAGCGTTCCTTGTCGGTCATGTCCATGCGCCGTGCATCGGCTGGAATATTGATGTGATCGGCCACAAAAATCAGCACTGCGTCCGGGTTGGGATCTTTGCTGTAAGCCTCGATGGCGGCCAGCTTTTCGTCGTTGGAGCCACGCCCGAACAGGGTCTTGACGCCGCGGACAAAGAAAACCTGAAACGGCGCCATTAACGAGGGTGTGCGGGCGCGATCGAGCACTTCCGCCAGGTCGGTCTCGGACAGATCAAAATCGAACAGGCTGAAATCGCGCAGCTCCGCCGGCACCAGGTGCTTCAGCAGGGCCTCGCGGCAACGCCTGCGGAAGAACACTTCGTCGCCGACGAAAACGTATACCGGACGGAGCTTCCGGGCTTCGACCTCGGAGACGAAGCGATCGGCTTGGGCGAAGGCCCGCATCAGAAACCCTCCATATTCAGAAACCCTCCAGAACATTGCTGACCAGAGTGCGGGCAAACTGGCGCGAAAGCCGTTCCAGGGCGGGCGAATCTTCTTCAAAGAAACTGGAGAGTTCCTGCGAAACCTGATACTCCTCGCGGAACAGGTAAGAAGGATTCTGGTAGAGCACCTTGCCCTGGCGGTCAGTCAGCGTCACTTTGGCCGTCACCACTACCAGCGCGCTCGAAGCGCGCCCGGTCTGAGAGTCATAGGTCAGCGGCGAAGTGGAAGTGCTGATCACGGTGCCGCGCAAAGTGGCGTCGGCGGAGTCGCTGGCTTCGTTGAGGATGTGGTAACGGGTACGCGTAACCATCTCCTGCACCACTGCGGCGGTCAACCTCTGCTCGATCTTGTAGGTCTGGGTCTTATTGACGAAGGCGGGGATGGCAATAGTCTGGACATTGGCCGGCAGCGTTACCGCGTGGCCGGCGGTGTGGTATCCGCAGGCTGTGGTGGAGAGCAAAATCAGAGTCAGTATCTGAATAGCGAAGATACCGGGTGCCCTTGGGCTTGAAAATCTAGTTCTGATTTCATCGCCTCTCGCGGGCGGGTCGCCCGCGGCCACACAACCGCAAACCACACCGGGCAAAGGTTTCATTGGATCTTTCCTTTGGGGCGGGTGGCGGCCATATTTTCTGCGCACTCGACGGCGGTAGCAGCGGCGATTCGCAGGTTGTCCGCCGACGCCCACAGCCACACGCCGTTGGCGAGATTGGTGTCAGGCTGGATCGAGACCAGGACATCGCCTTGTCCCGCCGCGTTCACGTTGCTGGGGGACTCCTCCGCCAAACCGGTGACCGTCACATGCTCGCCGGTCAGGGCCTTGGAAATAGCGTCGATCTCCACCGGCGTTTCCATCTCGATGTGCAAGGTAAAAGCGTAACCATGAAAGATGGGCGCTTGCACCATCAAGAGAGACAGCAGGGGCGCGTCTCTCCCGGCAATCCGATGGTAGTGTTTGAGCACGCGGCGCTCGATCGCGGCCAGCGCCGGGACCGATTGCTCGCCGTAGCGCGCCACCATATTGAAAGCCACCTGCGTATCGAACACTTTTTTCGGCAGCGGCTGAAACGAAAGCAGGTTCACGGTTTGCTCGTGGAGCTCGTCCATGCCTTTTTGTCCGTGTTCAGAAGCCGGTTCGAAGACTGTGGCCACCACTCGTTTAACCGCGGCTGACTTCCGTATGCGCAGCAGCAGTAGCGCCAGCACCACGGACGCGGGATGGGCCACCACCGCCGGCCCGGGCTGGAGCTCCGGAGTGAGCATCTGGCCGAGCTGGCGCTGAATCCACGGGGATTTCACATCCGCGTCGGGCTCGTCCTCCAGGGCGTAAGAGAGATCGACGATGGCGCTGCCTGCCTTTTGCGCCTTCTTCCAGTTCTGGCGGGTGCATTCCTGGTCGGAAGCGAAGAAGGTGAAATCGATATTGTCGAATTGCTCGGCCCGCACGCTCTGGATAAACGAAACTTCGTCGCCCACCGACTCCAGCTTGCCCAGAGATTCGTTGTCATCGAGCAGCTTGATATCGAACGAGGGGAAATTCCGGTCGCCCAGGATCTCGGCAACCTCTTTGCCCTTGAGCGTGCCCGCGCCCACCACGGCCAGCCGGTACAGGTTCGCCGCCCGCACCGGATCCGCAGGGACAGCCGGAACGGATTTGAAATTCGAACTCATGAAGCTTGCGGCGCCTCGGTGTAGGCCGGAGGGGGCGGCGGATTTCCCTTCCGCCGGAAGATCCACTTCAAGCGCCAGAACACGCCGGAAAATACGTAGAGCAGCGCGATCAGGAACAACACCCATTGCGAATAGAAACGGATGGCCGCAAACAGCAAGCCAAATAAAATCACCAGGCGAAAAGGCTGGCGGGAGCGGAAATCAAGGTCCTTGAAACTGTAAAAGCGCCAGGTGCTGACCATCAGATAGCCCACGGCAACCACCATCAGCATCCAGGTCAAGGCCGTCCACCAGGAGGAGATCGGATCGCCGCTGGAGAAATGCACCACGGCGGCAATGACCCCGGCACCCGCCGGAATCGGCATCCCGACAAAATACTTCTTGCCCGGACGGCCCGGATTGGAGGGCTGCGGGTTGCTCGAAATATTGAAGCGCGCCAGGCGGCTGGCCCCGGCCATCAGGAACAGGAAACTGGCAATCGCGCCGAATTGCAGCAGCTTGTTGTACAACTCTCCCAGGTTGGTGGGCAACTGGCGGAATCCCCAGGTCCAGGCCAGCAGGGCGGGGGCGACGCCGAAGGTGATGACGTCGGCCAGCGAGTCCAGCTCCCTGCCAAAATCGCTGCTGGTCCCAGTCATCCGGGCGATGCGGCCATCCAAACCGTCAAACATCACGGCAAAACCGATGGCTTTGGCCGCATTGTCAAAATGCCAGGAATCCGCAATAGTGGCGTGGGTAATCTGGAGAATGGCGTAGTAACCGAAGGCAATGTTGGCTGTGGTGAAGAGCGAGGGCAGAATGTACATGCCCTTGCGCAACCGTCGTGGGGACTTCTCCCCGGTGCCAGGGCGCGGAATCTGCGGGACTTCCGGATCCATCACAGAACTCCTTGACGCGTCGATTCTGCGCCGACCGCGGTCAGCGGCTCGGGTCCATGGCCCAGGTACGCGAGAACGCTGGAGCCGCCTTTCACGCGGTCTCCCACTTTGATCTGCAGATGGGCGGAGGTGTCCAGCAAAACATCCACGCGCGAGCCGAATTTGATCAGGCCCACACGCTCGCCCCGCGCGACCGCATCGCCTTCTTTTTTGGTGAACACAATCCGGCGCGCCAGGAGCCCCGCGATCTGCTTGAACACAACCGTCTGCCCGCCACCCTCAACCGTGACCACGTTCTGCTCGTTGTGCTCGGCCGACGCCCGGTCCATGGCGTTGAGAAACTTTCCCTTCTGATATCGAACTTCCCGGATGACGCCGGCAATCGGCGAGCGGTTGACATGCACATCGAACACGCTGAGAAAAATGCTGATCCGGGTGTGCGTCCTGCCGTTCGCCAGAATGGACGACACGTCGGTCACCTTGCCGTCGCCGGGTGAGACCACCGCTCCGGCCGCGTCCGGGATCACCCTCTCCGGATCGCGGAAAAACCACAGAAAAAACAACGCCAGCAGGCACGCCGGCAGCGCCCACACCGGGCCGGCCAGCCAGCCCAGCAGGACAGCCGCTGCCGTCAACGCGAGCCCGTAATAGTATCCGTCGAGAACCATCGGGAGATCGTAGAGAATTATAGTGCAGGCGGGGCGGGCCGGTCGCTGCTGAAGC
Organism: Terriglobales bacterium; assembly: GCA_035632335.1. Taxonomy (GTDB): domain Bacteria; phylum Acidobacteriota; class Terriglobia; order Terriglobales; family Acidobacteriaceae; genus JAIQFF01. The sequence goes on along the minus strand of DASQHA010000047.1, from coordinate 1,637 downwards.
CAAATGACAATAAAAAAGGCGCTTATGAGCGCCATGTTCCGAGCACATTAAACCTGTCGGCGGCCACGGCCGCAGGCAGTTGGAGAAAATGTATTAGGCGACCTGGCCCTGCTGCACCACCACGCGAAATTGCCGCTCGATGGATTCCATCTGGTCCTTAAGCCGCAGTTTCAGCTTCTTAAGCCGGACTTCTTCCAGCTTTTCATCTTCGGTTAGATAGCGCTTTTGGGTAAGTGATTCGAGGCGTTCGGCGTACTGCGTGTGCTCCTGGGCCAGCTTGCGGAACTCATCGTTGCTGACCAGGAGCTGGTCCTTTGGAGTCATCCAGTAGACCCTCCTGAGCATTTGTACGGCCCTAACCTACCACACCCCCCAAACCTCTTCAATCCTATTTCCATGGATGAGCGACTTTTCATAGTGAACAAGCTTGCACCATCTATAGTGCAGATCAAACAAAATCAAGGCGATACAGAATCGCGTCCTCTGGAGGATTTTTGTAGTAGATGGGGCGGCGTCCGCTCTCGAGGAAAGCCCACTTCTCATAGAGAGCCCGCGCGGCCTGATTGGATTCGCGGACTTCCAGAAATATCGCCGCCGCGCCCCGTGCCCTCGCCATATCGAGAAGTTCGCCCAGCAGGCGCGTGCCCAGCCCACGCCGGCGAGCGGTGCCGGCGATGGCAATATTTTCAATCTCCCATTCGTCGCCCAGCACCCGGGCAATCACGAATCCCTGAACCCTGGACTCCTCGAGCATGGTCAAAGCTACCCTGTCAGGACCGGAACCGCCGAACAGGGCCTCATACTGTCCGGGCGACCAGTGCGCCGCCGTGGCTGCGCGCTTCTCCAGGGACATCATGGCGGCGAGGTCGGCCACGGTGGCGGCGCGGATCGAGAGCTTCACTCAAATTCCTCAACCGAGAACTGAGAACCACCAGCTAAGAACTGCTTCTCGAAAACATCTCGCTGGAACTGCGGATATAGTTTGCATCCAGCCCTTCGGGCGAGATGATTTTTCCGGCCTGGATTTTTTGCCATCCCAGGCGCGCAATCACATCGGAGCGCGGAAGTTCAATCTCGTCGACCGGCAAGCCGGCCTGTCGGGCCGCCTCGGCCAGGTTGGAGTCGGCAGTGACGATGTTCGATCCCTTTGCCTTCTCCAGCCAGTCGGCACGGGTCAGCAACCGTTCATGCACCAGACGAGCGGCATCGCCGTAGACATCGTACTCGCCGGCGTAGACCTCGCCCCGCCCAGCGTCCAGAACCGCTGTAACTTTGCCGGGCGAGCGGCTTGAAACCGCGATCGCTTCCAGAAGCGAAACCGCTGCAATCGGCTTCTGCAGGACCTCGGCCAGCGCTTTGATGGCCGCGAGTCCGACTCGGACTCCGGTAAACGATCCCGGACCGGAGACAACCGCGAAACCGCCGATATCGGCCTTGCTGAAGCCATGCCCGGCGAGCAGGGCGGCAATCTGCGGCACCAATTGAGCGGAGAAAGTTCCCCCCTCGAGCGGCTTCGTTTCGACCACATCGCAGGCTGCGCCGGGACCGCATCGTGCCAGAGCGATGGTGCCGTGCTTGCCCGAAGTATCAGCGGCTAGAAGAAGCATCTTGGCCTGTGTGGCGGGGGGGGGGGGGGG
>DASQHA010000046.1:0-11483 GCA_035632335.1 Terriglobales bacterium | reverse complement strand
AGGGGAATGAGTTTTTCCGGGAACTGGTAAGGGCCGTAGTTATTCGAACAATTGGTGGTCAGGGTCGGAAGCCCGTAGGTGTGGTGATAGGCGCGCACCAGGTGGTCCGCACCCGCCTTCGAAGCTGAATAAGGACTGTTGGGCGCGCAGGCCGTGGTCTCGCAAAACGGCGGATCATTCGGGCCGAGCGACCCATAAACCTCATCGGTGGAGATGTGAAGGAAACGGAACGAACGGCGTTCCGGCTCCGTCAACTCGGCGCAATACGCGCGCACTTCTTCCAGCAGACAGAACGTCCCGTAAACATTGGTCCGGATGAAGTCGTCAGGGCCGTGGATCGATCGATCCACATGGCTCTCGGCCGCAAAATGCACGATGGCGCGGGGTTGGTGCTGCTTGATCAATTCCCGCAGCAGTTCGCGATCGCATATGTCTCCCTGGACGAAACAATATTTTGGATCGGAAGCGACTCGAAGCAGGTTATTGGGATTGCCGGCATAGGTCAGCTTGTCGAGATTGACCACCGGAGTGGCTTCCTGCTCGGCCCATTGCAGGATGAAGTTGGAACCGATGAATCCCGCACCGCCGGTCACCAGTATCGTTTTGTCCATGTGAGCAGGTCGCGCCGGGGTAGGTGATAGTCATTCGGCGACGCCGCTCTGATTGTAATAAAGAAAGTAGAGCGCGTGGTTGTTAGGGCGTGATCCACCACGAACCAAGTGGGGACGGCCGCCCCGGCTGTCCGGCGGAGCGAAGCTCCGCTACGTCTCTGTCGGCATGAAAATGGTCGAGCTTCGCTCGACTGGACGGCCGGGGGCGGCCGTCCCCACGTGGTTCGTGGTGGTTGATCTCGACACACAGGCTACGCGGCCCGCGGACGATAACCGGTTGCCGGCGCCGCCGCGACAGGCTTGGGGGCTTTGCTTCCACCGGCCAGCGCCAGATAGCTGCCTTCAATTTCTCGTGCCACGCGGCCCCACAAATAGTGCTCCCAGACTCTTTCCCGGGCCTTGCGGGCGGCAGCTTTCCTGATTTCAGGCTCGGCGATCAGCAGCCGCAGCATGCGTTCCAGGTCATTCTGATCCCCGCGCCGGAAGGTGAAACCCGTCGGGTCGACCAGTTCGCGATTCTCGGGAATATCGCTGGCCAGGACGCAAACGCCTGCTCCCATGGCATCGAGCAGCGCCAGGGAAAGGCCTTCCAGGTCGGAGGGCAGCACGAACAACATGGCGTTGGTAAGCAATTCGTCGAGGGCTTCGCCGGAAACCCAATCCAGAACGCGGATCCGATCGCTCTGGTGCCGCCGCAGCCCCTCGGCGTATTCATCGGAATGACTCGACCCGCCGGCGAGCACGAGCTTTACCGGAGTGTCCATCTGTTCATAGGCCCGAATCAGCAAATCGCAATTCTTTTCCGGAGAGAAGCGTCCCAGAAAGAGGATGTACCCGCCGGGTTCTAGGCCCCATGCTTGCAGTCGGCCGGTGCTGCGTCGCTGGCGCAACGTGGTGCCGTTCGGCACGTACGCGGTTTCGGCCGCATAGCGCGAGTGGTAATAGCCCTGCAGGGTGCGCGACACAACCATGGTCAAATCGGGCAACTTGAAGGATGCCCGCTCTCCCAGACGCAACACGGCGGAGGCGATCCGTCCCCATTTTCGCCGTTGCCAGTCCAGCCCCTGCACCGTGACCACCGTCTTCTTCCCGAACCAGCGCGGAAGGAAGGAAAAGAGGGCCGGTCCCAGGCACTGATAGTGCACGATGTCAGAATCGCTGAACAAGGCATGGAGGGTGCTTAGAAATGTATGCACCAGGGTCTCGAGATGCTTCGACCGCACCGTGGGCAGACGCACCAGGCGCATTCCGTTGTGAGCGGACAGCGCGGGCGTGAAGTAGGTCCTGCAATACACCGTCACCTCGTGTCCCATCCCAGCCAGCCGTTTGCCGACCTCTTCGTAGTAGGTTTCAATTCCGCTGTATTTCGAAACCACGCCGCGCCCGCCAATGAACGCGATCCGCAGCGCCGGCTTGGCAACCGATCTGATGCCCGGGCCACCCGTTTCCTTCGATCGCGTCGCCAGCTGCTGGTACAGATTGGTCAGCGCGATATAGTGGCTCTCGGCCGAGTATTGGTTGGCCACCAGCGTGCGGCCGGCAGCGCCCATTTCGGCTGCCAGAGTCGGCTGTTCGGCCAGAAACGAAATCGCCGCCGCCAGTTGCTGAACGTCCCCTGCCCGGAACAAGACGCCGGTTTCACCTTCATGCACCAATTCCCTTCTCGAACCCAGATCTGAGGCCACGACCGCGCGTCCCCAGGCGTAGGATTCGAGGATGGTCTTGCCCAGCGTTTCGTAGGCGCGGGAGGGCAACACGGTGAAGCGCGATGAGGAAATCAGCCGGTTGAGTTGAGGCCCGGCGACGCGCCCGACGAATTCGACGTTGGCCAGGCCCAGATCCATGCTCAGCCGTTCGAGTTCTGCCCTCTGCGGCCCCTCGCCGGCAACCTGCAAGCGAATGGCGGGAAGCTGTTGCATGGCCCGCAAAAGGTCCGTCAGTCCTTTTTCAGGAGAAAGCCGGCCGAAGTACAGAATAGGCGCGTCCGGGGACGGGTCAGGAGCGGTTTGCGGCGGCAGGTTCTGAAAATGCGGCAGCACGCTGATTCTTCCCGCGTCCCATCCGTTTTCCACCAGCTTTTGCTTCACGAATCGGCTGGGCACGAGGAACTGGGTCACGCAGGTTTCGTAACTTCGCAGCCATTTGTGAAGATACGCCTCCGCAGCCAGCACGAGACTGGCGCCTGCAGGTCCTGCATAGCAGCCTTCGCTGACCACATGCCAGAACTTCCCCCCGTGGCAGCGCTCACAGGCGCGACCCTGCGCCACCATGTTGTAACTCGGGCAAAGCAGCTTGAAATCGTTCAGGTGATAGACCACAGGAACGCCTTGCGCTTTGAGTTCCCACAGGATTGAAGGAGAAAGGTGGTGGTAGATGTTTCGCACGTGGGCGAGGTCGGGTCGAAACGCCTTTACCATCTCGCGAACTTTTTGCCGCGCCTGGCGTGAGTAGAGCGCGTGTGCCGCCTGTCGGGCTGTGGCGAGCGGGCCTGCCCGGGCGGTTTTGAAGTCGATGGGGGGGAGAAAGTGCTGGTCGTACTTCGTCGGCTCGCCGCGAGGATCGGCCATGGAAAACAACCCAGCCACATGCCCGTGCGAACGCATCAGGTCCATCAGCTCGAATAGGTAGACTTCGGTGCCGCTGAAGGCGAAGTTATATTTGTTGCAATACAGGATTCTCATTGGGGTTGTGCCTCACCTTTTGCGTGATGCGGGAAATGAAAAGATCCGCGAGAGCCGCCAGGTTTTTCTCCCGGTCAAAGTGCTCCCGCACATGTTGACGGGCGGCGAGGCGCAGCCGTGGCAGCGCCGCGGACGAGCCGCGGATCGCCTCGATCTTGGCGGTGAAATCTTCCAGCGAACCGGCGCGATAGAGGAAGCCGGTTTCCCCATCCTTTACTAACTCTGGAATTCCAGTAATCGCCGGCGCGAGAACCGTTTTGCCGAGCGCCATGGCCTCCATCAGGACCAGCGGGATGCCCTCGCTGCGGCTGGTGAGCACGACCACGTCGCACGATCCGTAGTGGGCGTCGAGTTCCGGCCGCGACAGATGGCCCAGGAGTTTCACGTGCTTCTCGAGCCTGAGGTTGGGAATGAGATGTTCCAGCCAGGGGCGCTCCGGCCCTTCGCCAGCGACCAGGCATAAAAAGTCGACACCGCGTTTCTTCAATTCGTGGCAGGCGCGGAAAAGGAAAGCATGGTCTTTCACCAGGTGCAGCCGCCCCACCGCCAGCATGACCAGGCGCTTAGGTTCCCGGCCAGCCGGTGAAGGAGAAACCGAAGTGCGGGATGAATCCACTCCCAGACGCTGGACAACGATGTTGCCCGGCGCGATGTCGGAGTAATGCTGCAGAATAAAGCGCCGGTTGAACTCCGAAATCGTCACGCAGAACAAACAATTTCTCAGCTTGGTACCCAGGTAAACACCGTGCAGCAGCAGATCCGAACCGTGCAGGGTCATGCTGTAGTCGATGTCGAGCAAGCGCGCCGCGACCATCGCAATCCAGGAGGCGAAATATCCGTGGTGCACGTGGATGTGTTGCACTCCCCGGTCTCGCAATTTCAGCGCGTAGCAGGCGCCGAGCAGAGTGTGCAGTAACGCCCGCAGGCGGCGGGAGGCGGGCTCATTGCCTCGCGTCAGCACCCGCGCCAGAAGGTCAGCCAGCAATGTCCATCGGCACAAACAGAGCCACAAGGCGCGGATGAGCAGTCCGACGCCCAGCGGATAAAGATAGAGCGTCTCCGAGACAAACGACTGCAGCCGGAGTTCCTGCTCCCCGCCGTCAGGACGGCGAACGCTGCAAGGGATCACTTGCATTCCGCGCCGGCGCAATTCCTCGATTTCCTCGAAGACGTACGGTTCCACCGAGGCGGGAAACTGGTTGGCGAAGTAGGCGATGGTGGGCACGGATTCGAGCAACGATCACATGGGAAGTGCATTCGTCCGGACGACGTTCCCGCGATTCTGGGCAGCCAGCAGGCCGGCGATGGTGAACAGCAATCCATTCACGAACTGGTAATTCATCACCACGAAACAACCGTTGAACAGGTAGACCGCGACCAGGACCGGCCAGAGAGAGCGGAATTGGCCGTCCAGAAATGCGCCTTCCCGCGGAGCGCACGGCAGCCGCCGGATGCTGCCCAGCCGGAACAGATCGACCGCCATCCACAAGTACAAGCTCAGTCCGAGCAGGCCGTGTTGCACGGCTATCTCCAGATAGGAGTTGTGGAAGAAGAAGGCAGGCTGGTGAAAATCGTGGACTCGCTTGGCCAGCTCGGGTTGCAAGTCGCCCAGGCCCCAGCCCGTGAGCGGCTTCTCCAGAAACATCTCCAATCCGGTCTGGTACATCACAACCCGGAATTCCACCGGGCTGCGCTCTTCCAGCCGGGTAAAGAAAGAATTATTCGTGTCTTCGAAGCTGAGCGCGGTCAGCAAACCCAGGCCTCCCATCAAGACCAGGGCGAGGCAGGCGCGGCGAACCCGCAGGTGGGCAGAAAACAACATCAAGATCAGAATGCAGCCCGCAAACGATAGCCACACTCCGCGGGTTTGGGTCGCTAGAATTGCCAGTGGCAGGGCAATCGCCAGCACCAGGGCTGGCAATCCTTTCAACCGGCCGCGTCGAAACGAGTCCAGCGCAATCAGGCCCAGCAGGTTCAGGGTGACGCCGTTGGCCACCGCCTGCAGAAAGGGTCCGCGGGCGCGATCGGCGTGTATGCCGAGGCTTTCGTCGAGGATGTACCTGGGGAAGATCAGCTCTTTGGCGCCCAACAGAAACAGGATCGCGATCAGGCACAAATAGGCGAGCACAACGAAGGTGAAGGTCTCAAACCGGCGCAGGGACGCGGCATCGTCGAAAACAGATCCCGCCAGGTGATACAGAACGAAGGGCACAACCCACTTGGCGGCGAATACGCTCCAGCTCTGCGGGTCATAGGGCTGGGCTGCGAGACTCCCGAATCCCAGCAGCAGTAAAGCCGCCATGGGCCACATCACCGGAAGGGCAATGGTTACGCGACGGCGCAGCGCGACCACCCGCAACGGCACGACGAACAAGAGCAGCAGAAATGCGACACGGTCGAGCGAGTAAAACTGCAGGTCGGGAGGACGAAAGAGCATTGCCGCCAAGGTGGCCAGAAACAGGATCGCCGGCGCCGCTACCAGGGCATGTAACGGGCGGAACGCATTGACCACGGTCCAGTGCGCCAGCGCGGGCAGCGGGTTCCGCAGCGCGGTTTGTCCGGCCGTGGCCATCCTCAGGAACCGCTTCCCCGCAGGATCACGAACACCGTCCTCCACAAAATCCAGAGGTCCATCCCCAGACTCCAGTGCTCGATGTAGTCCAGGTCGAGCGCCATATTTCGCTGGAACGAGGGATCGCGCCGGGCCGTGACTTGCCACAGCCCTGTGATCCCCGGGGTTACGTCGAGGCGCCGCAGGTGTTCCAGGCGATAGTGTTCGAAGTCGTCGACCGGATGCGGCCTCGGGCCGACCATGCTCATCTCTCCCCGCAACACATTCCAGAGCTGGGGAAGTTCATCCAGGCTGTAGCGCCGCAGGACCTGGCCCACGCGCGTGATGCGCGGATCGGCGGCAATCTTGAAGCACGGGCCCTGGCGTTCGTTGTCGGCGCGCAAGCCGTCTTTCAAGCGGTCCGCATCGGAGACCATGGTGCGAAATTTGTAGCAGATGAATCTTCTGCCTTTGAGGCCCACGCGGGTCGCCTGGTAAAGAATCTTTCCCGGGGAAGCAGCCTTGATGATCAGAGCGATCCCCGCCAGAAGAGGGGCCGTCACCAGCAAACCGAGAACTGAAATCAGGACATCGAGTGAACGCTTCCAGAACAGGCCCGAGGTGGGAGCTTTTTCCTCATGCAGCGTGAGCAGGGGCAGGTCGCCGAAATATTCCAGACCGAGGCGGCCGCGTTCAGGGCCGCGATCGCGGTCCCACCCATAGCCGTAGAGATCGGGGACGGCCCTGACGTCCAGCCGGCTGCGGCGCGCTTCCCGAATGACCCGGAGCGCCAGGTCGTGCTGGTTGGGAATCGCAAGAATGATTTCGTCCACGAATTCGGCCCGCGCGATGCGGGTGAGGTGCTCGACTCGCCCCAGCACATCGCCGCTCAGGGTCTCGATTTCATCCACGAAACCCACGACGATGCGGCCGTCGATGTGCTCCCGCTCCAGGGTTGCGGCCAGTTCCCGCCCCACCGGCCCCGCTCCGACAATGAGAACGTTGCGCCCTCGTCCCTGCCGGCTCGCGGGCCGCCTCTGCCACTTTTTCCATTCGACTCCGGCTCGAAACGCCGCGAAACCTCCGTCCCAGGCGCGCGACTGTAGTTTCTTTGCCGGAACCAGCCGCGGCGCCGCTGGGACACGCGAGCGCTCAGGATTGAATGCAGCAGGAAAGGACATCAGACCAGCTCCAGTTCGTAGCCTGCAATCGTGACCACCACCGACCGCTGAATGCAATCCACCGAGATCACCAGGGTCTTTTGGCTGCTCTCCGCCAGAACGCCCTCCAGACCGTCGAGGCAACCGCCGCGAATTCGCACGCGCTGCCCGACTTGCAGAAAGGCCCGCAGGGCGCAAGGCAGCTTCTGCGCCAGCAGGCGGCGCAGATCGTCAATCTGCCGGGAAGGAATTGGACTGGCATCGCCGTGCGCGTTCACAAAGCCCATCACTCCTTCCGTGCGCAAAACTTCGGTGCGCGTGGGAGCCGAAGGGTGCTGACGAACGAACACGTATCCCGCGAACAAGGGAAGTGAAACGGTCTTTTGCCGGTCGCTCCAGCGGTGAGTTTCATGCAACAGGGGAAGAAACGTCTCGATGCCTTTGCTTTGCAACTGGGCGGCAATCCTGGTTTCGCAACGGTAACGGGTCTGGACGGCGTACCAGGGGGCCTCTGAAGAGGGGAGTTCGGAAGGGGGCGCCAGAGGTTCCGGCAGCATGCGGTCGGGGTAGATTGGCATGAGGACGTCAGTGCGGGCGGGACGAAGCTCTGCTAAATGAGTCCCAATCGTGTTTGTAGCCGTTTATCCACAACATGACGCTGGCTTCAGAAACCGGTAAATAATTTGCGTGCCTACAACCTGCGGTAAATTCCTTCCGGGATCGGAAATGTTCGTTTGCTCAAAACCGATCCCAGCAGGCGGGCGTTCGTAGCCTGCAACATTTGGACGGCCCTCTGGGCCGCCGCCCGCCGGGTCGCGTTCGCTTCCAGCACCAGCACGACGCCGTCGCTGAGATAGCCGAGCAGCGCCGCGTCGCTGCATAGCGCGGCGGGCGGGCCATGCACGACCGTGTAATCAAATTCGAGACGCAATTCCCTCAGCCGTCCCGGCAGCCATTCCACGGAAAGACCTGCCTCGTTTTCACCCATGAAGGTTTCACGCGGCACGCGCCACAAATGGCTGGAAACTCTTTGTGCCGAGTCCCGCAGGGGCCGGGATCCGGCAGGACGAAACACCGGAATCGGCGTTTCATAGTCCTGGTTGTCGGCGGCGGATTCGAGATGGGCCTCGACCAGCGCCACGGTTCCGGAAATTTGAGCCGCCAGGACTTGGCCGACGCGAAGGCAAATGGCGGCCACATCGCCGTCTTCAACCGCACAAAAGACGACTTGCCGGGCCGGCTTTGGCCAACCGGGAAGAAAAACCTGCCGCACCAGGCTGCGGATCTGCTCTTCGCCGAAACGGTCGGGGTTCCACGCGATCGATTCGCGCGTCGTCCAGGCCCGAGGTTCCCGCACCTCCGCATCGAAGATGTCGCCCGCCAACGCGTGTTCCAGTAAGTCCGGCCGTGTGCTCATAGCTAGTCCTTTAAGGCAGCGAGGCTAGAACTGGGGTGCCTAAAAACGCCACCACTTCATCCGGCGTGCGGAACCCTGGGTTCAGGTAGTCAGCGGCAAATGCCAGGCTGGTGCTGAGTGTGCCTCCGAGCACTACGCCGATCAGGCCAAACACCCAACTCGCTCGCGCCGGCAGCGCCGGGACCCTGGGCTCCTCTGCGATGGTGACGTTCAGAATTCCGCCCTGATCGAGGGCGTCCTCGATCCTGGCCTCTTCGCGCTTGTTCACATACAGAAGATATTTCTCCTCGGCTGCTTTCAGCTCACCCAGCAAGTCCCCCTGGCGAAGCGCATTTCCCCCGAGCCGCTGCGCCACGTCGCGATAACCTGCCACCTGGATGCGCGTGGCCTGTCCGTGGGCCTCGAGCGTGCCCAACTCAACCTGCGCCTTGATCAGTTCTGACTTCGCCCACTCATGATTCGGCTCCTGGTTCGTGGTCTCGTCGCGCAGCGGCGAGTGCTCCTCGCCCGCAATACTGGCTTTGGTCTCCGCGATCTGCTGGTCCACTTCGAGGACCAGCCGGTAGGAAGGATCGAATTTGGTCAGGAGTTCGGTGCGCTTGAGCTGCAATTCCAGCAGTTTCGATTTCATCTTTTCAGCCAGCTGGGGATTGTCGGCGTTGCGGACTATGGTCAAGGTGCGTGCCGGCAGCGACTGCAGCTTGACCTGCAAGTCCCGAATGCGCTGCCGAGTCTCAGCCATGGCCACCTGGTTCTGGTGGTCGTTGGCTTCGGCGTCGCTGAGCCTCTGCAGGGCCATGTCGCGCTCCTGCGCCGCCGATACCACCCCCTGATCGCTGCTGAAATCCATGAGGCGGAATTCCGCGTCCAGCAATCCGCGGCGGGACTCCGCCACCTGCTGTTCGAAGAATTGGTACTCCCCCGAGGGACGCCGCACCCGCTGTTGCCGTGCCAGGTAAGCGTGCGCCAGGGCACGGAGCACGGCCGCCGCCTGCGCGGGATCGGACGAGGAATAGTCGACTTGAATCAGGTTGGTCTTGCGTATCGGCTCCACGCTCAGCTGGCGGGTCAGCCGCCGGACTGATCGCGCCAGGCAGACGTCCTCGCTGCCGCCGAGAAAGCGTTCATACCAGGGTTTAGCGATAAGCCCGGGAGTCTGCACTACGTTGCGTAGAATTTCGTCGTCGTGAAGAAGTTCGACCTGAGAATTCAATTCCTCTTCCGTGATTTCGTCGCGCTGAAACATGGGAGACGGCGTGGGCGCGGGCGTCACCACGGGGTCGACCCGTCCTCGCCGCACCAGCACGCTCATGCGGGCCTGATAGGTGGGCGCGAATACGCCATAGCCGAGGATGGCCATGAAGATGGCCATGAAGGAGACCAGCGCCAGCCGGCGCTGCCGGAACACCACGGCCAGCAGATCGCGCATCGTGGGAGCGATGGCGGGTACAGGCTTGCGAATAATGGTGAGCTCTTCACCCATGCGGAGTTCTCCGGCCCGGTGACTTTCTAAATCGCTTTTCTGGAATTCGGGCAGCGGCTGAATCCGCTTGAGGGCACGGTAAGCCCGAAGGGCTTGCGAGTTCGACGTTCGAGAGGGGTTGCCTTCCGCGCCTCTGCTTTAAAACTGGGATGGGCTTACATAAGTGCTGAGACTGGAAGTCGGCAAATAGCGCCGGATCTTCGAAATCGTATTCTGCGGGACATAGAGCATATCTCCCGTCCGCAGATGGAAATCCTCAGCCAGGTTACGCGCCTTCAACATCTGTTTAACGTTCAGGACACGGGCCTCGGTCCGCTCCTGGGAAATCCTGCGAAACAACACCACTTGAGAGTGCTTGGCCTGCTCCGTGAACCCTCCGGCCAGAGCCACGCCTTCGGTCACGGTCGAGTCGCCGCGTAATTCGTATCTTCCCGGACGAACCACCGATCCGGCGGCGATGAAATAAGGCTTTTCGAAATCCTTGAGCGTAATGGTGACTTCCGGATCGCGCAGAGTGGCGGCATAAGCCTGGCTTAATGCGCCGCGCAGCTCGGCGAGCGTAAGGCCCTCCGCATATAACTCATCCAGACCTCGGGGAGTGATGAAACCATCCGGCTGTATGCTGAGCGTCTGGTCGAACTCGGGTGTGAAATTGAATTTGATTTCGAGCACATCGCTTTTTTGCAACCGGTAGAGCGGACGGCGGTTCCCCATCTCGTCTGGACTCGATGCACCGTCCGCTATGCCGGATTTCGTGGCCTCCGCTGCCCCTTGGCTGGTGCTTGTCGCTTTGCTCTGCTCCTGAGCCACGGCCGCCCCCGAACCTGCCTGCACGGCGAGCCATCCAAGTATGATCGCCGCGCAAGTCAGAAGTTGTTTCATTTCGTCTCTTGTTGCCCGCCGCCGGTCGCGGCGGTTCTGTTATTTGCAAATTATTCCGGTGAACAAAGACTGGCAAGACTTGGGAAGTGTTGTCCACCAAGGTGGGCAGCTTGCAATGCAGCGTCCGTATCCGCGGCTGTTCCGAGTACGTCTCGTCCGAGACGCGGGAGACGCGACGCCCGCGCCGGACACCCGCCGCCATAGCGGCACCCCTCAAGGGTATTTCTTCTCATCTTCTTTGGAAGGGTCTACGAAAGTGGACTGGCGCACCCTGTCGGATTCCCTCTCGGGCCCAGGCTAGGTCCTGGGCTGGCGCGCTATCTGCAACCAACGCATCCGGTTACGGCCAAACCCAGAGCCCTGCCGCCACATCCTTCCCAATTCAGGCCTGACCGATCCAGAGGTTATTCAACCATCCGCGATGTTGAGATGTCACAGAAAAGCATCCCGTCGATCTTGTAGGCTGCCACCAACGCGTACTTGGGATGACGGTCAGAGAATGTGAAAGGATTTGTGGAATCAATCGAGATTGCGGCTTCGAGTTCGATCAGGGTGCTGGTCGCCGACTCTAACCAGATGCAATGCCAGCTTCTGGTGGGCGCGCTTCGCCGCCGCCCGGAATTCCACGTGACCTCATGCGCGCTTGACCCGGACGTGATTCTCCACGCCGCCAGTTCCCTGCCGGTACAGGTCGCCAT
>DASQHA010000045.1:0-21633 GCA_035632335.1 Terriglobales bacterium | reverse complement strand
GTATAAATCTTTTTTCCTAAAAGGTGGTGTTCATGAACCGCGCGAGACGATGGAAGCTATCTTCGGCCCAGAGGGCCGATATGTGGAGCCGTTGGAAGGCGGGACAGTCGTTAAATGAAATTGGGCGGGCTCTCGGCAAGGGCCACGTTGTCATTCAGTTTTTGTTGGTGCGTCACGGGGAGATCGCTCCGGCCGTTCGTCGCCGTTCGCGACAGGCAATCACCCTGGCCGAACGGGAAGACCCGCATCGAGCAGCCGCTAGCAATCCCGCGGGAGAGGTGGTCCGCCACGGCGGGCGCGCGCAGTATCGAGCGAACGAAGCCGACTCCCAGGCCTGGCAGTCAGCCTTGCGGCCGAAGGTCTGTCGCCTGGCCCTGCACAAGAAGCTCCGCACCCTGGTTGCGAGTAAACTGTTCGAGGACTGGTCGCCGGAACAGATTTCCGGATGGCTGAAGACCGAATATCCCAACGACGAGACACTGCGCGTGTCGCACGAAACGATTTATCGCAGTCTGTTCATTCAAGCGCGCGGAGCGCTGAAACAGGAGCTGATTCAGCACCTTCGCTCCAAGCGGCGGATCCGCCGCTCGCGGCACTCCAGTGTTCATGGACACTCCCAAGGCCGGATCGTGGATGCCGTTTCCATCCGCGAACGACCGGCGGAAGCCGAAGATCGTGCCATTCCCGGTCATTGAGAGGGCGATCTGTTGCGCGGGGCGCGCAACAGCCACGTGGCCACGCTGGTGGAGCGTCATTCCCGCTTCTGCATGTTGGTGAAGGAGCCCGGCAAGGATACGGCGACCGTGGTGACCGCCCTGAGCCAGCACGTGTGCGAACTTCCGGCGACATTGCGGCGCTCGCTGACTTGGGACCGTGGGCTGGAGATGGCCCAGCACAAGAACTTCACGATGGCGACGGATGTACAGGTCTACTTCTGCGATCCGCAAAGTCCCTGGCAGCGCGGCTCGAACGAAAACACTAACGGCCTCTTGCGGCAATACCTGCCAAAGAATGCCGACCTGTCCACCTTCTCGCAACCGGAGCTGAACGCAATCGCTCTGCGTCTCAATACCCGGCCGCGACAAACCTTGGGATTTCGAACTCCGGCGGATAAACTACAGGCCAGTGTTGCAGCGACCCCTTGAGACCACCCCATGAATTGGATCTTGAAAAGAGCCCGCGTTTCGAGCTTCCCAACGACACTTCCGTCTCAGCTTCAAAGTAGAACCCACTCGCGGGCGGATGAGAAGGTCAGCTTCTCCACCGGAGGAATAACGTCGACATTCTAGAGGGATTGCGACGCGTGCTATTAGCCGGCAAGGTGTCACGCTACATTTTTTGTGCCAATGACCTCCAAATGCTGTGAAGGGTCTGAGACATATGCGCTGCGCTCGGGCAAATTCTATTGCTTGTAGCCAAGTGTCGACCAGCACAAAGAACGAGCCGATTGCCTTCACCGCAATTGAAAAACTGTGACCTTCGGGTTGATTACCCGATGATTGCCGCGCGCCTACCGTCCGCAACTTCTGGGTTTGTAAATTCGTCGAGTACCCCTGGGGGCAGTCGCTACCCAGAATGCGCCAAGTGCCGATTCGGCTCCGGCAATAGTGACCCATCCGCGAAAACTGTTTGTGTCTTCTTCGACTGGCGGAGACGCGAGGTCTATAATGCATTCTGCTGATGAATGGCGCAGAGATTCACGGTGCTTTGCACTCTTTGACTAAGCTCAACGACGACGCAAGTTCATTTCATTGATGATTCAGCGTCGCGGTGCTGCTAGTACGGAACAGAAGATCGAATCTGGGACGATGAATTACCAGGCGATTTCAACGCGCACCAGCAGAGGGTTTCAACGGATTCGGAGGTTACCCTTCTTTTGGATTGCGATTTCGTCCTGCATGATCTCTGTCCTGATTATTGTTGCCATTCTGCAGTACCGCTGGACGAAGCAATTGAACGAAGCTTCCGAAGTCCGGCTCGCGACCACGCTTCAGCCGTTGATGATCGGGTGGCACCTGGACTTCTATGGAGAATTGTCGGCGATTTGTGTCGCGTTGCAGGTTGGGCCGGATTCGGGGGCGCGCGACAGTTGGGATGACTACCTGAACCGCTATGTCAATTGGAGCCGGGCGCCGATAAACCCGAATTCGGTTGAAAACATCTATGCCAATCCCGGCGTCGTGAAAAACATCTATATTTGGCAAACCGCAGCAAGTGCCTCACCTCGGCTTTTTCGACTCAGTCCGGAGGCGGCCAGGATCGAGGCCGCAACCGCACCCTTGGATTTGCAGGCGCTCCTGGCTCGACTCAAATCTCGATCATCGAGGCTTTCTGTTGGATTGCGCGCGTGGGAAATTTCTGGCGCCCCCACGAATAAGCTGACTCAAACCCCTGATGACTACACCCCCTTATCCGCGCACCGCCCGGGTGCGACGACTGGCTGGCAGTTCGAAGCAAGTATTCCAGCGATTGTTCACCCTATCGTGGCGAGCGGCACTCATCACTCTCCGCAAGTCGACAGCAAGCCTTTGAATAGCGACGATCCAGTCGATTGGATCGTCGTCGTCCTAAATTTGGAGTACATCCAGAAGACGGTTTTGCCCCGTCTCACGAGGCGGGATTTCAGCAGCCGCGAAGGACTTGAGTATAAGCTCGCCATGGTCGCAGGGGGAGACACCCCGCGCGTCATCTATTCTTCCGACCTCGATTTTCCAAATGGCAGCGAAGTCTCTGTCGACTCTCGGATGAATATTTTTGGCCCACCTCCAGAAAGCGTGGAAGGTGATTTCTGGCAGGCGATTAAGAACAGCGAATTGATCCGCAATGAAGATTGGCGAAATTTCTCTGCCCCCGTATGGTTTCCGGTAATTCACTATGAACAAAAGGATCAACCGTGGATGCTTGTTGTGCAGCACCGAACCGGACCTCTTGAGGCGATTGCCAGAAGCATTTGGCACAGAAATCTTTTTATCAGCAGCGTTGTTTTGCTATTGCTCGTGTGCGGGATGGTTTTGATCGTGCTTGCGACGAGGCGAGCTCAGAAGGTTGCACAGTTGCAAATGGACTTCGTCGCGAACATTTCGCACGAATTGCTCACGCCGGTTGCCGCCATCCATTCCGTGGGTCAAAATCTCCGCGACGGCCTCTGTGATACCAAAGCGCAGTCGATCGCAACCGGATCGAAAATCACTGTCCAGGCCCGGCAGCTCACGGAAATGGTGAGGCAAATTCTGCTGTTCGCTTCCACCCAGAACGGGACGATTCGCTACACGGTATCGCCCTTGGAGGTTTCGGAGATATTGCAAAGCGTTCGCCGAAACGTTACCACGATTGTCGAAGACAGCGGATTCGAGGTGGAGCAGCATCTGCAAGAGGGGCTGCCCAGCATTATGGGTGATATGCCAGCTGTGTCGCGGTGTATTCAGAACCTAGTCGTGAACGCGGTGAAGTACAGCGGCAAGAGCCGCAAGATTCGCATTTCGGCTTCGCTCCACCAGATCAACGCAAATCAGCAAGAAGTTCGTTTTAGTGTGCAAGATTATGGCCGTGGGATTAGCAGCTCGGAGCTGGGGCGCATTTTCGAACCTTTTTACCGAAGCCCCGCAGTGGTCGACGCTCAGATTCACGGGACGGGTTTGGGACTCGCCGTGGCCAAACGAATCGCACTGGCGATGGGAGGACGCCTCTCCGTCGTCAGCGTACTGGATGCGGGCAGCACTTTTACACTTCATTTGCCGGTTCTTGCCAAGGCAATTGATGAAAGGGAAGGGCTCGTTTCGGATTCTGTTCCGGTGAGCAAAACATGAACGAAAGCATATTGGTAGTCGAAGACGAACAGACGCTTCGCGAATCATTGCAAGAACGCCTTCGGTCCGAAGGCTACCAGGTCGATACAGCGGCGGACGGCAGCGAGGGATTGCGCAAAGCGACGGAAATGCCGTTCGATCTGATCATCCTCGACCTGATGCTCCCCTATAAGAGCGGACTAGACGTGTGCCGGTCGGTGCGGCAACAGGGGCTGGCCACGCCAATTCTGATGCTAACGGTTCGCGATCAAACGGTAGATAAAGTTGTTGGACTCAACTTGGGCGCGAACGACTACATGACAAAGCCGTTCGAGGCGCCGGAGTTAATTGCGCGGATTCAGGTGCTCCTGCGGCGAACGCCTTTCCACACGGGACAAGGCGTTCACGAATTCGGATCGATTCGAGTGGACGTTTCGAAGGGCAAGGTGACGCGAAACGGGAAGCCGATACACGTCACCAGCAGCGAGTTTCAGGTTCTGTGCTACTTGATGGAGCGCGTTGGCCGCACCGTTCCCCGTACGGAGCTCTTGCGCTCTCTTTGGGGCCATGAGGATGGTGCTTACACTCGCACGGTTGATGTGCATGTGGCGAGCCTGCGTCAAAAGCTCGAGTACAATCCGAAGCATCCCGAACTTATTCTCACGGTTTCCGGCGTCGGCTACAAATTTGTTCGGCCGTCGCAAGGCGAGAAAAAGCCCGATTAGGTAGCGTCGCCAGATTTCCTCGATAAAATTGCTGCCAGCTTCCGCTCCCTTCCTGGAGCTTCTCCGTCTCGTCTTTTGCGTGAAGCGAGAACGCTCCGCAAGCTGCATCGCGGCGTGGTCTGTCGGTAAAGCTCTCTCACACCTCAGATGGCCGTAGCCTGTTTTGCTTACAAAAAATGCCTATCTTAGCTGTTTGTTAGCCTTGATTGTTTTCCTAAACCAGACGCGACCCATTGTAAATGACTGTAAATATAGGGTTTAACTTGCTCCAGGTCATTTAGCGATTTCCCCTCTGCCGGTATTCTCCCGCACGTTGCGTCGGAACTCCGAACGAGTGACGGGGTGATATCACGATCCAGTTTGTCCCCCGCGGTTCGAGGAGAGGCCACAAAAAATGCAGCAGATGCCCAGGTCGGTTCACAGGTCGGAGCTTTTCACCGGCATTCCACGAGCTGAAATCGAGCAGATGGTCTGCCGCGCTCGCTTTCTAGAGTTTGCGCCCTGCGAAGTAATCCACGTTGTCGACGATCCGATCACGCAGGTTATTTTGCTCGTCGAGGGCCTAATCAAGACCTCCCAATCCACGGAGAGTGGGCAGGAGGTGATTCTCCGGTTTTGCGTCTCAGGCGAAATCATTTCCGAGCGGGCCTTGGTTTTGGGGCGCGTGCACAGTTCGACGGCTCTCGCCGTGGCGCCTTGCAAGGCGCTCGCCTGGGAATTCTCCGATTTCAATGCCATGGCTGAGTCATCTCCAGATGTGCGAAAAAACGCGGAGCGCATTCTCAAAGCCCGTTTGGCCGAGTTCAGCCAGCGGCTTTTGGAGGTCTCCACAAAAGCAGCTTCACCGCGGCTGGCGATCGGATTGATTCGCCTCGCGAATCGCATCGGGAATTGCATCGGCGATCACATCGAGATGCGCGTTTCACAGGAGACCGTCGCACAAATGACGGGCATGACTTTGTCCTCCGTTTCGCGCCTGCTCGCGATCTGGCGGGCGCACGGCATTGTGAAGCTGCGACGGGAAACGATTGAGATTCACGGTTTTCTTCAGCTCTTGAGCTGCGCCGGACTGACTGAGCGTTGCTGCCATGTCGTCGAGCCGGTGGATGGCGACTACCGAGATGAAACCGCGGTCGTTGACGCGGAACCTGGTGTTCCGGTAGCAGCCGGCCTGAGCCGGTCGGAGGCGTAGTGCGTACTTGCTGGTTGCGAGAAGAAAAAGCCCGGCGACAGATGTTTCGCTTGCTCCTGCTTTTTTTAGACCCTGTTTGCGAAATTGTGGAGAAGGCCAGGATTTCGAAATTGTAATTTACTTGAAGCTGAAAATTGGCGACCGAGGCATTTCGTGGGCTTGCCGAAGGCAATCCAGGGAAAAACGAGACGCAGGCGCCCGCAGGCCTGGAAGGAGACAGTCAACGTCATGAGAAAGATCTACAGGATCTTGCTGCCTGTTCTTGTTTGTTTTGCGCCGCTCACCATGAGCGCCCAATCGTTTCGGGTGCAGTGCCCAAGCAGCACCATCACGCACCCGGACCCGACCCACGCCGGCGTGAACAACTCGGAGCCGACGTACAACGGGCCCACGCAATTTACGGCGCCGACGTCGTCCAACTACGTTGCACCTCCCGGAACGCAGGGCGGTTTTGTTACCCCCGTGACGGGAACCGTAAATGGCTCCGTCAAGTGCCAGCAAATCTCGGGTGGTGACGGCCTGTCGACGATGGCGGATGGCAACCAGATTTTCATGTTTTCGTTCGGACCGCTCTCCGGTTTGGCGGACGTGGCGGCCGGCCGAGCCTCCACGCAGCTTCCGAATGTCTTCAACACTGAATATCCAGGCTGCACAACCGAGGCGAATTGCGCGTCCCCACTCCAGCGCGGCGACCCGGCCACGACGGACGGGGCCGGCAGCGGCGCCTCTCCTTGGCAGGGCTTTCCCGCACTAACTAATAGCCCGGCTTCTAACCCTGCATTTACCTGGAATGGCGCAGTCGGGCAGATGCCCGAAATCGCGAATCTCGTAAACATTGAGAACCTTGTCGAGGGCCCGGTTGCCGCTCCCTCGACCGCCCCGGGCTGCCCCACGGCTACTGCGTCCGCTTCGACAGTAACCGCCTGGACCGATACGCCGCTGGGCGTTCCTGTTGGCGGGCAAGTTGTGATCGCTAACGGTACTGCCGGAGGGACTACGGCGACGCCGGCCGGGTATGCCGGCACTTGGACAGTGAGCTGCGTGGCGACGGGAATCGGGCTGGCTCCAGACGGTTTCGTCGAATATGCCTTCCAGTACAGTGATAACCAGTCGGGGCTGGCGTCCGATACAGCCCAGGGCAGCGCTGGAACGGCCGCCACGCCCCCGCTGATCGACGGGCATGTGGATCCCCGGCAGATCATGGATATCGGCGTCATGAACGGCAATATCCCCGCGCCCCTGTCCGTGATTGACGAGGACGACGAATTCTTCCTCACGCTGAGCAACGTCGGCATGATCATGCGCCCGGACCTGTTCGAGCAGCACACCGTGCACTTCCACGGCTACCCCAACGCTTCTTCGTTCTATGACGGCGTACCCGACGCGTCCATCGCCATCAACATCGGTGCCAGCTTCACGTATTACTACCTTGCGCCCGACGCCGGTACTTACTTCTGGCACTGCCACATCACCCCGCCCGAGCACTTGCAGATGGGCATGGTGGGGCAGATTTATGTACGGCCGCGGCAGGATCGCGTGCCGAGTGGCGGCGACCTGTACAACTACCTTGGCCTCCAGAACGGGTATACGCCCTCGTTCACGGCCTTGGGCTTCACAGGAAACCCGGACCTGCGCACCGAATGCAAGCCCTCGGTCGACATCCTGTGCAGCGCGACCATGCCGGCCCTCGACACGCACGTCACCAGGGGAGCGGCGAACACCCTCTGCAGCGGCGGCCCCGCGAATACCACGCCTCAATACGTGTACAACGACGGCGACGGCTCGACCTGTTACGACGTCGTCTACCCCATCCAGATGCACGGCTTTGACCCCAACTTCCACTTCGTGGGCATGACCTTCAATCCCGAACTGTTCGTGGACATGAAGGACAAGTACTTCCTGCTGAACGGACGAGGTTACCCGGATACGGTCGCTCCCGGCCCGCAGGCCACCGTCACGACGGACGGCCAGATGCACTACTCGCAGCCAATGCCGACCATCATCAACATTCCGGCGGGCGGAAAAGCCTCCCTGCGCCTGGTCAACCTGTCGGTCACCGAGTATCACACGCTGCAGTCGTCAGGCGTGCCGATGCACGTGGTCGGATGGATGGCCAAGCTGTTCCGGGATCAGGACGGCAACAACACCGAGTACTGGGCCAACTCGGTCACGCTGGGCGGTGGCGAAGCCAACGACGTGATTCTGGACGCTAGTGACGACGGCTGCAGCGCGTACCTGGGCACGGGCTGCGCCGCAAAGCTCTATCCTGCGGGGAGCACCTTCTATCTCTACAGCTCAAACCTCGACCATCTGTCCAACGATGCGGAAAACTTCGGCGGGATGATGACCGAGGTCCACATCTGCAACAGCGTGTCGGGACCCGATCCCAGCAATCCGTCACTCCACGCCGATACCTACGGGAATGTTTGCAACTAGGAGAGCAGCAATGAGGCCGACGAACATGAAAAACGCGACATCCAAGACGCAACTGTTCCTGACGCTGATCGTGGCGGTAGCGCTGTTTCTCGCGCCGGCCGCTTTCGCTGCGGCTCCCGGAATCACCAGCACAGCGGGAGCGGCTGGGACATTCAGCTTGACGGCACAAGAGGCCTACCTCAATCAACCGGACGGGAATGCAGTTTATTCGTGGGGATACGGGTGCGTCAGCGGCTCGGCGCCGGTGTTCGTGCCGGCAGCTACTTTTGCGTTCACGCCGACCTGCAACACCATGCAGGTTCCTGGCCCGACCATGGTTGTCACCGAAGGGCAGACGGTCACGATTAACCTGACCAACAACCTGCCCACGCCGGTCGGCAACACCTCGATCTTGTTTCCCGGCTTCACGCTCACGTCCACTTGCCCCAATACGGCTGCGAATCCGCAGGGGCTACTGGCGTGCGAGGCGGCGCCTGGCGCGACGGTGACTTACACGTTCGTTGCGTCCGAAGCGGGCACGCACCCTTACTACAGCGGGACGCAGGGTGACTTGCAGATTGAGATGGGGCTGTACGGCGCCATCGTTGTCATGCCGGCAACTGTTCCCAGCAATTGCGCCAACGACACCGCCAAGACCAATCTGTTTGGACAGATGGATTACGGGACAACCAACCACATCGTCGGATTCCCCGAGCAGGACTTTCGGCTGGCAAACGCCTCGGGGCAAAAAGGAGCTGCCTACGACCACCCGAAGAGCTGCTACGACCGCGAATACCTGTTTCAGTGGGCCGAGATGGACTCCAGAATTCACAAGCAGGCGCTCGCGCAAGTGCAGGCCAAGGTTGGCTGCACGGCGGGAACCATGGGATGCAGCCTCGATGTGCAGACCGAGCCCTACCATCCTGCGTACTTCCTGATCAACGGACGCTCGATGCCGGATCTGATGGACCCCAACTACGCGTCCGAGTATCCGCACCAGCCGTACAACGGCAACCCGCACATGCATCCAGGCGAGTTGACGCTGATTCGCACCATTGGACAGGGGCGCTGGCAACATCCATTTCACGAGCACGCCAACCACGTGCGCATCCTGTCTCGCGACGGCGGCCTGATTCTCAGCCCGACGAACCCGCTTGAGAGTCTCTCCGGCATTCTGATGTTCAACACCGACACCACGCCGGGCGAGTCGTTCGACGGGATTTTCTACTACAGCGGCCGGGGATTGAACTGGGACGCGTTCGGCCACCATCCCGCTCTTTCAAAGTTGCAGGCTCCCTTGCCGATTACCGCAATCAGAGAGAGTGGAAGCACTGTTACTGTAACCGTCAGTGGCACGTTTGCTGACACGCCTGGCGCCAATGTGATCATTGCGGGTGCTCCCGCCGGCTACAACGGGACGTTTGCGATTGTGTCCGTAAATCCGTCGGCCATATCCAGCACATTTACCTATACCGACTCGACGACCGGTCTGACCTCCGGGGCCAGCGGCACTGCGCTGGCGACGACGCAATCTAATTTCGCGATCACCGCTATCAGCGAGTCTGGAAACACTGTTACTGCGACCGTGACCGGTATTCTCCCTTTCCTTACGACCCCTAACTCAACTGTGGTGATTGCAGGTGAGCCGACCGGTTACAACGGCTCGTTCACGGTAAATTCTGTGACCAATGGGACTACGACAAGCACTTTCACCTACGCCGACCCAACGGCCGGCCTGCTCCCAGGAACGAGGGGTACGCTGACGGTCAATCTTGGCCCTGCGGCCGCGCAGCTTTTCCCGACCGATCCCCTTGCGTCCTTGTCCTGCGTTCCGGACGCGAACGGCTACAACACCGAGAACACAGCGGCTTTGAATTACTACGAGTGGTGCCAGGACCACAACAAGCCGGTCCAAGTGAACCCTTACGGCGACGTCGGAACGGGCGGACCGGCGACTTTCCCTGATCCGGACGTCTTCACCAACGGCGCCTGGTATGGCGGCACTCCGTACTTCGGCCCGGATGCAACGCTGCGCGCGTCCCATGCCGCTTGCGACACCACCGCCAACGCCAACTGCACGGACCTGAACCCTTCGAACGTGCAGGCCAACCCCGCCACCGAGCGTGGCTGGGCCTTCATGTGGCACTCCCACAACGAGCGTGAGATCACCACGAACAACGTCTTCCCCGGCGGCATGCTCATGATGATGCTGGTGGATTCCCGCGAATTTGCGATTGACGAGAGCAACTGAGGGTTATCCACGAGTTCACTTTATGTCCAGGACCAAAGAAACACGAGAGGCGAAGACAATGATCCGGATCAACGATACCAAAGTGAAGACTACACTGAAGGCCGCCGTACTGCTGAGCATGTTCCTTCTGCTCGCGGCCGTGCCAGGCTTCAGCCAGCAGGCGGTCAACCTGACGGCGGGGCCGACGACCACAATGCTGCCCGATGGCACGGTCGTACCGATGTGGGGGTACACCTGCGGCACCCCGATTACGGGCTCCGCAGCGACCTGCGCGGCGTTGACTGGACCTACTTCCAACGCCGCCACCGGTGCACTTGGCGGAATCTACGTGTTGAACGGCGGATCGGGCTATACGACGGCCCCCGGTGTCACGATCACTCCTGCCGCCGGAAATACCCCGACAACTCCCGCAGTCGCGACCGCAGTGATCAGTGGCGGCGTGGTGGTCGGTTTCAATGTGACCAGCCACGGAGCCGGGTACACTGCGGCTCCCACGGTTACGCTCTCAGGTGGTGGGGGTACAGGAGCCACTGCGGCGGCATCGCCGGCTTGGTCTCCTGTAGAGATAACGGTTCCCTTTGGAGCGACGGGTGGCCTCCAGATCAACTTGACCAACAACCTCTCGTTCACCCCAGTTGGGGGAGGGGCGAATAACATTCCCACATCGATCGTGATCATGGGTCAGGTAGGCGGCGGCCTTGGCGGAGCGCCAACCACTACGCCGAGTCCCGACCACTCCCTCAAACAGGGCTGCGCCACTTGGTTTATCGCCTCGGGAGCCACACCGCCAGGCGCGCCGTGCACGGCCGCGCAAGCAGGAGCTTCCGGCACGCCGCCGGTCCAACAGCCGCGCGTGCAGTCCATGGGCACGGAAGTGGCGGCAGGCGCTGCGGGAACAGCTACGGCAGCATCACTTACGTGGGCTAACCTCAAACCGGGTACGTACCTGATCGAATCCGCAACGCATCCTTCGATTCAGGTTCCAATGGGCTTGATCGGCATGCTGGTGGTCACGACCGTGCCATCCGGCACTGCCGCGGGGACCGCGTATCCTGCGGTTGCCTCTACGACCAAGACTGCGGCGATTCCGGCGGTGCAGTACAACGCGGAAGTCCCACTCGAGTTCAGTGAAATCGATCCCGTACAGAACAAAGAAGTCGACCTCGCTGTGCGAACTGCGGGTTTTAACGCAGCGTCCGTCTGGACGGAAATGCACGCGTTCGGCGCGGTTACGTCTCTGGGCATAACCAACGGGGGCAGCGGCTACTCTGCGCCCGTGACGGTCAGCTTCACCGAGGGCGGTGGTTCCGGCGCCGCGGCTACAGCAACCCTTTCGTACAGTCTCGCTAGCATCGGAATCACCAACGGTGGGACCAACTACACGGCTCCGACCGTCGCGATTTCCGGTGGGGGCGGCTCAGGAGCTACCGCGACCGCCACGGTATCGGCGGGAGGAGTGATCACGGCGATCGCACTGAACACCCCAGGCAGCGGATTCACTTCCGCGCCAACTGTCATCATTAATGACACAACGGGTTCAGGAGCTGCCGCCACCGCGTCCTTGTCCGCGACCGGCTCGATTGCCACCGTCACCCTGACGAATGCTGGTGACGGCTATACTTCCATTCCGACGGTCACAGTCGCCGGCGGCACAGGCTCTAATGCGGTGATCACAGCCTCGATTACGTCAGGTGGTTGCGGCACCGTGAACACCTGCTATCCACCGGCTGTGAATTACACGCCGTTCTATTTCCTGATCAACGGACATTCGTTCGACAAGACCAATCCGACTGGCTCGCTGTTCGCGGCCACGGCGGGAGCATCATCTGGCGTGCCTGTCACCACTGGCATTTCCGGCAGTCTCCTGGTGCGCATGGTGAACGCCGGCTTGCGCATGCACGTACCTTCGATCGTCAATTCGCAAATCACAGGATTTAATAGCACAGGAGCGCCCGCTACCGTAAGCGGGTTCCAGCTGATCGCGGAAGATGGCAACCCGACTCCGGACCTGGCAGCCCCTCGCGTTCAGACGGACGTATTCTTGGCTGCGGGCAAGACCTACGACGTGATGGTCAATGTCCCGACGACCACCACTTCGATTCCTGTGTACGACCGCGAATTGAGCCTGTCGGCCAATTCTTCGTTGCGCGATGCCGGCATGCTGGCCTACATCAGCGTCAACGGTTCGTCGACGCCGGTTGCCGCGGGTTCAGGCATATTCTCAGCCGCGGTAGCTAATCCGGACACCTACAACTCCATCACCCCATGTCTTACCGGAGCCGCCTCGTGCATTTCCCTGGTTGTTTCCGACCCCTCCAAAGGCGTGATTGCCAACGACGTCAACGTGAATGGCGTTAGGCTGTCGACACCTCCCCAGCATGGCACCCTGACTTGCAATGCGTTGCCGTCGAACCCGGTCGGAGGGATTTGCGCCAACGGCACATTTACCTACACTCCCAATCCAGGCTGGGCTGCGGACTCTTTCGGATATTGCGCCAACGGAGCGGCGGCGGGTGCTGCCGGCCTTTGCACCACAGTGGCCCTGAACGCGTCGTCGCTTGCTGGAAACCCGACTGCGAACGGAATCACTTATACCTCCGCGATGGCCACGTTCATCAAGATTGCGCCTCCAGGCGTCCTCTCGGTGGACTCGGATCCCAACGGCCTTCCGCTGCAGGTGGTTGTTTCCAGCGTGACCCCCCCGACGGGTGTGACGGTCACTATGGACGCGACGGGCGCCTTCTCGGCGAGCGTCCCGAGCGCGGGCACCTATACCTTCACCTATATCGCACAAAACTCTCAGGGTAGGCAGAGTTCGGCCGCGACGGTAACGCTGGTCTTCCCGCAGCCGAGCAATCTGCAGGTCAACGTGGTGGATGCCAAACTGTACAGCAATTGCAACCTGAACAGCACTTGCATCAGCGGATTGACTACGATTGGCGACTATCGCTGGATCATTGAAGAAGATAAGACTTTCTACGTCGATCCGAACTGCACAACTAACCAAAGCATCGCTACGCCGGGCTGCCCGAATGTGGTAGGCGATGGCACTGCAGCAGGGGCGAGCACGATTCCCCAATTTGCCACGAACTTCCATACCAGCGCCACGGGTTTCGTCGCCCAAGGCTGCACCGGACCGCTCTCCTGCGAAGGCGGCCAGACGATGCTCGACAACAATCCGTCGTCGCCCACTTACTTGCAGCACGTCCCGGCAGTTTGCGACCTCGGCGCTGGCGCATGCCGGGCCGATGCCACCGGAAATGGTTTCACACCTGTCTTGCCTAGCCAGGTCCACCTCGACCCCGGCAAGCGGTATTTCATCTCGGTGTTGCCTGGTGATGCGGGCAATCCGTTCCCCGCCTACCTCGGCCAGCCCGACTGCGGCGCCACCGGGGTTCCGGGAACGTCTGGTGGAAATTCAGCGGAGTGCGGCCATACTCTTGGTGGTGCTGAGGTTCCTGCAGTCTGCAACGCGCTCGGTGGTCCGAATGTGTGTTCGACAAGCTCCACGTATACAAAACCGGTGACGGTGCTCGTCTCTCCCACGCCTCTTCCTGCGGGCAGGCTTTCGGTGATCGTCTTCGAAGACGACTTCCCGCTCAACGGTGAGCAGGATGGGGGCGGAGGGAGCGGCACTACGGTTGCGCCCGTTGAACCCGGACTCGGTGGGTTCAACCTCGTCCTGTGGGACAGCTATAACACTTTCGGTGATGCAACCGGCCAGAATACTTACGACATGTTCAACCAGCCCCTCTCGAATAGCTTGGCAGGGACCATCGACCCAATCACCGGGCTGGACGCCTGCCCGATTTCGGCTAGCGCGACTTCGGCTCCAAGCAACGGACTGCCTTCGCCTAACGGAACGCCCGCGACGGGAGGCGTCACGGGCATGATCGTGACCTGCCCGTCGTACGAAGCAGACGGGATAACCCTGTCTCCCTTGGCGGGCCAAGCCGTCATTGACCACCTCATGCCGGAGAAATTTAACGTCCAGGCCTACCCCGGAGCTGACCGGATTGCCCGCGGAGAACAGTGGGTCCAGACGGACACTCTGGACGGGCAGCATCCCCTCGATACCTTCGTCCGCATCGGCGAGCCGAGCTACTTCCAGGAGTATGGCCCGGCCGGATATCACGCAGCCTTCGGTTTCGCCAACCCGGCGATCATCAACGCGCGGCACGATGATGTTTGCAAAGGCTTCGGCAGCCCAGGTACGGTCGGCGCCTGCACCAACACGATCGACGGGCAAGTCGACAATCAGCGCCTAAGCCGCACCCCGGACGAGCGGCTCTATCCCAGCGGTTCTCGCGCCGCCTTTACCTGGACCCAGTGCTGGGTCAGCTTGGGTGACCCCGACGGTGAAGACTTCGAGTTCACCTTCTGCGATGCTAATGGCAACTTCAAATTCACCAACGTGCCTGGTGGCACCTGGAGACTCACACTCGGCGACCAGTGGAACGATCAGATCATTGACGGTCTCTCGACGCCGGCGAACGTTGGGTGCGTGAGCACTGCGCCCAACCAGCCTCTTAATGCCACCACGTGTCCTGGCGGCCAAACCCTGCATATGGGGAATCTGAGCACCCCGCAGTGGCAGCAGAATATTTACACCCGCACCTACATTGACGACAACAAAGATGGAATCTGGGAATCCAACGAAATCGGGATTCCGTTGATCTACACGATGGTTCACTACCGCGATGGCCATAACGCCAATGCTCTGGTGACGGACTTCAACGGCGTTGCCAATTTCAACGAGACGTTCCCGCTGTTCAACTGGTACGTGGTGGAAGCTGATTCGACCCGCTACAAGACGACTGGCACGCACACCGTTTACGACGCGGGCGGCCCAACTGATGGCTCACCCTATTGCGGGCCATCGAACGGCGCGCGGCCTTGCGGAACTTCGCCGGCCTACAGCTTCCTGACCAACACCTTTGAGGGCGTTCCTCTGCCTGCCGATTTGTCCGTGCCCGGTTCGGTTTATTGCGCCGCAGCAGATTGCACGACGGAGGCTACTTCGTTCGTAAACGCCACGCCGATCCCCAGTTCGCCGACCGCTTCCACCGGCCGCATCGATTCGCCCTGGTTCTGGGCGGAAGGCTGGGAGGGGATGATGAGCGATGGCGAGTGGATGGATATCGGCAAAGCTCCGTATGCTGCCTGCCCACCGGCGTGCGCTACGGTTAGTTCCACCCCTGCGGGCTCTACCACAGCCGCGACCACGCAAGCAGGCGAAAACGGCGGTATCTATGGAATCGTCGCCTACGCCTCGACGCGCCCGTTTGATGACGCGTCGCAAATGATCCAGCAGCCCTGGGAGCCGAACGTTCCGCGCGTCACCGTCAACCTCTACCAGGAAGGCTTTGCAAGCGATGGCGTGACGCCAACCCTAACCTTGGTGGACACGACCCAAACTGCCAGCTGGGATGACTGGGCGCAAGGATTCTATCCAAACAGTACCGCCGGATCTGGAGGGACTGCGGGACAGAAGCCCTACATGAGCTGCCCCGGAGAAGGCGTGGCCCCCACGACCACGAGCTCGCCGAACCTCAATCCGGACGGGAACAGCAACAATCCGGACCTTTTCTTCTTCACGATCTTTGACCAGCCCGAATACCTTGACTGGTACAACGCCATGCACAACGGTGGCACGTTGCACCACGCTGCCTATAACTCAGAGTTCAAGTGCTACGACTCGATGCACCAGTGGTCCCAGCTGCAGCCCGCGCCTTACGACGGCAAATACTTCTTCCCAAGCACGCTGGGCATTGGCCAGGACGGAAAGCCGGACAAAACACTGACCGGCGGCATCGGTGTTCCAGGTTGGTACTTCGCAAAACCGTACGCAGTCGGAGACGTTGTGATGTATCAGGGCACGGCGTATGCGGCGGCGGCGGTCAACACGGGCGTGGTTCCCGGGACTACGGCAGCCGCGGCCGTTTGGACGCCGACCACCACGCCCGCAAGCTTTGTCGCCGCCAACATGCCCGGAACGAACTGCACGATCTGCGTGGCGAATCCGGACGCGACTGACAAATGGCGCGTTGGCACCCCGATGCTGCCGCCCGGAAAGTACGTCGTGCAAGTCGTCATGCCTCCGGGATATGAGGTCTACAAGGAAGAAGACAAGAACCTGCTGATCGGCGACAACTTTATCGCGCCGGTCGCCCAGGAGTTCGCCGGGCTGGGTGCGGACATCTTCATCGTGCCCGACCAAGCCTCGGTCGCTTCCATGTACGATCCGACCAACGGCCACACGGGTTACAACCCCAACAATTTCCAAGATGCGACCACAGGCCTGGGCTTGAACGAGGAACTCTCCGGTGTTCCGGGTTTCCCCGGCTATACCGATCCGGTGTGGCCGTGCGTGGGCGAGATGCGCGTTGTGCCCGACTACCTGAGCCTCTTCCCGCACACGCAGGAAGTGGCGCCGTTCGCCGGAGCCACTCGGCCTATGTGCGACCGCAAGGAAGTGACGTTGACCAATCAGATGGCGGTGAACGCCAGGTTCTTCCTCTTCACCTCGACGCACATCGCCTCGAATTTCACCGGAGTCATCACTGACGACTTCACGTCGGAATTCGATCCGTTCGCTCCGATGTTCGGTGAGAAGTTCTCGCCGCCGAACCAGCCGGTTGCCACGCGCGATTGGCTCGGAAACGAAATCACCCGCGTGTACTCCGATCATTGGGGAGAGTACAACGGGTTGACCTATTCGAGCTGGGAAGTGAACCCGCCGGACATCACCGGGTATTCCCCGGCGGTGATGGTGCAGTGCATGAACGATCCGGGCCCGATCATCGACAATAATCCGGGCTCGACGACGTTCGGACAGCCGATCACCGATCCCTTGTTCAACCCAATGTACAGCGATTTCTGCTATGAGAATCCGTTCATGCCGGGCACGACGACCTACAACGACACTCCGGTGACGCCCACGGAAGCGTTCGTCGGCGCCGGCTACAACAATCCAGATTGCGCTTATCCAGACTCCACGCCGGCGGTCAAGGAAGTGGACGGCGACGCAATCGGACCTTGGGTCTCCGCGGTGGGAAACACTCTAACCATCACGGCGCAGGGCGACACGCAGGTGAATAACAACGCCTACGCGGGCCCGTCGGCCAATACGGCGCCCTTCAATATGAAAACGGTCGCCCGCCACTATGGCTTCGGGACCCAGTGCAGCACCGTCAGCGGAGCCTGCACGGCGGTCTCGAGCGTGACCATCGGCGGACAGGCGGCAACCATCACCGGCTGGTCAGACACGCAGATCACGGTGGCGGTGCCGAGCGGCGTTCCGGACTGCACGATACAGCAGCAGAAGCAGTATGGCGGCTCGCACGCACGGTGCGGCCAGTTGGTCATTACCGCCGGTAATGGCAAGCAATCGATCGATACAGTGACCGTCACGATCGGCGGCAAAGCGCCGACTCACGTTAACGCCCCAGGCTCGATCCAGAGCGCGATTGATGCAGCGGCCCCGGGCGACTTGATCATCGTCGACCCAACCTGCACCATCACCACCGGCAGCGGAGCCACAGCAACAACGTCTGTAGCCCAGTCCTGCACGACGGCCGGGGTGAATGGTAAGAATACGGCTGTTCACACCGAGATGTTGCTGATGTGGAAGCCTGTGCGGCTGCAAGGCGTAGGCGCCGTTTCGGCGATTATCGATGCCAATACCCAGCCGGCAGGCAAGCTGTTGGATCCGTGGCGCAGGCATGTCAACTGTCTGTTCGGTCTGTCCCTGCAAGGCGCGCCGCTAGGCACGGCCAACGGGACAACACCGCAGGTGTATGATCCAACCAACACCTACAGTTGCCCGGACACCACCAACGGCCCTTGGAATTACTTCGTCGGCAACGGCTTTATTCCACAGATTGACCGTTTGCCGCTCGAAGCAGTTGTGGGCTGGGACGCCTCATTGAATGGCAACATCGCAGAACAACTGCAAGAGCCCACGCTGATGGGCGCTTACGAGGGAGCAGGAATCACGGTTCTGGGCAAGGGCATTTGGGTACCGCCGGGTACGAGCCCCTGGAGTGACGGGTCCGAGCCAGGCGCGTATCCGACGAGTGCGTTGCTGCTGCAAGACGTTTCGGCATTCCCACCAGCAACCCCGACCCAGTACTCGTATTGCACGACTCCTGGGACGGATCGTGAGCTTGTTCCTAACCCCTATCCCAGCAACTTCATGTGCAACCCGTCCTCGATTGACGGCCTCGCCGTCAGGGACTCCTCCCAGGGCGGCGGCGGCATCTTCGTCCACGGCTGGAATCACAACCTGCAAATAGCTAACAACCGGATCTACAACGACTCAGGTACGCTCTCTGGCGGAATCACCGTCGGCCAGGGCGAGTTCCCTCCAGGGAACACCGTTACCAGTGTCACGAACGGCGTGGGACAGCAATCCGTCCTCGACGCGCCCCCATCCTGCCAGGACAGCAACGTGGTCAACGCACATCTGCCGTTCTGTCTGGATCTGAACGTCAACGTTCATAACAATTCCATCACGGGCAACGCCTCTCTCGGTGACGAGTTGTTCTCCGGCACTTTGGCGGGAGGCGGCGCTGCCACATTCTGCACCGGTTCCGACTACTACAAGTTCAACTACAACTGGGTTTGTGGAAACCTCGCCTCGGGTGAAGGCGGAGGGATCGCCCAGGTGGGATTCATTTACAACGGCGACATCGAGCACAACTCGGTCGTTTTGAACCAGGCCACCAACCCGACCATTCCCACAAACGGCGGTGGAATCGTAGCGATGGGCGCGCCGGATACCGATCCAGTTTGCGGGCAGCAAAATGACCAGGACTGCCCGCCGGGCGTGAGCGACGGTACGGGTCCAGGCTTGGTGATCAATGCCAACTTAATCCAGGCAAACGGGGCTGAAACCGGCAGCGGCGGCGGCATCCGTCTGCAGGAGGTCAACGGGACAGACGTTGCGAGTTTGCCCTCACGACCTGACCTCTGGAACAGCGTTACGGTCACGAACAACATCATCGTGAATAACGTGGCAGGTTGGGATGGCGGCGGAATATCGTTGCAAGATGCGTTGAACGTGATCATCCGCAACAACACGATCTCGAACAACGATTCACTGGCCACCGCTGGCGTACTAACGCAAACCGTTGGAGCACCTCTCACCAGCTCTCCGGCTGGGAACTGCGTGCAAAATGGTCCCAGCGGCCCGAGCACGGCGTCGTGCCCACAAGCAGCCGGCGTGGTCAGCATGCAGAACTCGTCGATATTGACCACGACCTTCACGGGGCTAACGATTAAATGTCCGTTTGGATCGCAATACCCGTGCACAGGATTCTCGAATCCCAGATTTGACAACAACATCATCACCCAGAACCGCTCCTTCTTCATCGGCGTGGGCAGCCATGGAACCGGACAACAGAACCAGCAAAACGTGGTTACTCTGTTCGACGCGTTCAGCGGAGCAGCCGCCCCGGTGCAGACTACTTTCGGCCAGTGCACCTCGGGCGTCAGCTACTGGGACATCGGCGTCCGCGGCGACACGGGGCCGGGCAACCACGGCTCTGGATTTACACTCAACCCGACGTACTCAGTGCTGGGCGACCCGGGTTACGCGAGCGGCGGATTCGGCGGGCCTCATAACCTGCCATCCCTGCCGGGTTCGGGCTTCGTGAGTGAGTACTGCAACGGTTCACGCGTTCCGCCAACCTGCACCGTGCAGAATGGGTGCGCAGGACCGAGTGGATATGGCGTGCCTCCGGGTATCGCCGACTCAACAAGCCCGAACCCCGTCTTCAGCCTGACCCCATCTGCGACGGTGGATGAGGGCAACAACTGGATCAACGTGAGCTGGGGCCCACTCGGGCTGAGCGACGATTCGGTGGCGGGCGGCGCGAATGGAAACTACGGTGCCGGGAATCCGTTCGGCAACTACTCCCTGTCAGCGCCGATCGACGATATCCCGGCCGGTCAAGCGCACCCGAGCACGGATTTCTTTGGCAATCAGCGGCCGGATCCGGCGAACAAGAACGCGTTCGACCCCGGAGCGGTCGAGTTCCAGGGAGTCTCCGCAACGCAGCCGACCTTCGGTGGCATCACTCCGAATAACGGCTATCGCGGAACGGTCGTTCCCGTGGTCATCACTGGCACGAACCTCGCAGGCGCGACGGTGACCGTGAACGGCGGTGTAACGGTCAGCGGAGTCACCGTTAACGGAGCCGGAACGTCCATTGCTGCGACGTTCACCATCCCCCACAACGGTACTTTGGGGGCCCAGGACATCACGATCGTAGCCACGGGTGGAGTAGTCTTCGCGCCCGGTGCGTTCACTGTGCGTGGTCCGTCGCTTGCGTCGATTAATCCGTCATCCGGAGTGACGGGCACCACCGTTGGAGTGACTCTCAGCGGAGAGGGCCTACAGGATGCGACAAGCGTCACCATGAGCGGCTTCGGATTCGGCAACGTCGTCACTTGCACGCTCACTGGAACGCCAAACTTCACGACGGTCACTGCGTCTTGCGTGATTCCGATAACCGCGCCCACGGGCACCAGGAACGTGACCCTGCACACGCTCGATGGCAACGCAGGCGGCGTAACCTTCACCGTGACGAGCAACGCAACCGTCACGTCGATCACTCCTGTCTCTGGCTCGCGCGGCAGAACAGTCGCGGTAACCATTCATGGGACCGCACTGACTGGCGCTACGTCGGTGAATGCGGGCGCAGGAATCACGTCCAACACCATCGTCGTGACCGGCGGCGGAACTCAGCTCACTGCGAACCTGGTGATATCGTCCAGTGCGGCTGTGGGCGTGAGAGACGTGAGGGTGGTCTTTGGTCCGTTCAACGAGACCCCGATCAATCCGAGCGTGACGTTCACAGTGACCGGAGCTACCCTGGCGTTCTCGCCAGTCACACCGGCGCTGACGACCGGAACAGCGAACACGAGCACGAAGACCGGTACGATCACGGTCAGGAACACCGCAACCGGAGCCACGGCGGAAGCGGTTACCTTGGCGGCGAGCCCGAATCCGACCGTCAGCAAGATTGGCGCGAATGGCGGGACGTTCTCGATCGTCACGGGTGTCGGCGGCGGCACCTGCGTGCCGGGCTTTGTCCTGAACACCGCATCGAGCAACATCTGCACCATCGTGGTGCAGTACGCTCCCGGAGCCTCCACGGCAACCGCGACCGGCTTCGTAACCGTTACCGGCGTAGGGTTGCAGGGCGGCAACAACCGCAGCGGGAACTTCACGGCAAACTAACCTCTAACTTCCTAGCT
>DASQHA010000044.1:0-29535 GCA_035632335.1 Terriglobales bacterium | reverse complement strand
AGAGTGTGGGCGCGAGCGTCCTCGCTGGTGAGGCAGCGCCGCGAAAGCCTCCGCACGAAAGGGGCGCTCGCGCCCGCATGGTCCTTCTAGCGCCCTTTACGCGACCGGTTGACGGCTTCTCTGGCTTCTTTGTCGGCGGTGCGCCGGCGTTCGGTTTCGCGCTTGTCCCATAGCTGCTTGCCTTTGGCCAGGGCAAGTTCAACTTTCACTCTGCCATTCTTGAAGTACATCCGCGTGGGTATGAGGGTCAGGCCCTTCTGCTGGGTCTTGCCGATGAGCTTGCGGATTTCTTCCTTGTGCACCAGCAGCTTGCGGGTGCGCAGGGGCGCGTGGTTGAAGATGTTGCCGTGGTCGTAGGGGCCGATGTGGCAGTTGAGCAGCCATAGTTCGCCATCTTTCAGCAGGCCGTAGG
Source organism: Terriglobales bacterium (assembly GCA_035632335.1). Lineage (GTDB taxonomy): Bacteria > Acidobacteriota > Terriglobia > Terriglobales > Acidobacteriaceae > JAIQFF01. The sequence goes on along the minus strand of DASQHA010000044.1, from coordinate 29,123 downwards.
AGTCCTTCAGGTTGGCCTGTCCGGCGCGGACCGACTTGACTTCGGTGCCGGTCAGGGCCACCCCGGTCTCAAATTTCTCCAGCAGGAAATAGTTGTGGGAAGCCACCCGGTTGACCGCAGCGTCACGCTGGCCGGCGGCCGTGGGATCGCGGCGTGGGTTCTTCTCGGGATTCGGCTTGGTCGGATGAGCGGTCGCGCGCGCCATGGGGATAACTAGCTTATCGTATCCGCGGCTACGGGGGGACAGCCGCCTTCGACTGTCCGGTCGGACAGTCTTCGCGGCGAAGCTAAACAAGCGGATGCGCTGCTTCCATCCGAGAGGGCGACTGTCCACGCGGCCGCGAATGGTCGCTCACGTCCGACCCTCGCTCCTGAACCACATTCTGCATCCCAACACTTGGGGGAGTGGTCCGCAGTGCGAACCTAACTCTCCCGAAACGGTCTTGGCGGTAACGCCGTAGGGACTAAGCCTAATGAGTAACTGCTACCAGAGCAGTCACTTCCATGGCGAAAGGCCGATGCTATAATCAGCCAGCTAACTTCTAAAATCAGCGCATTTTCTGCGGCCTGGCCCGGGGTTTTGGCCGATCCCCGAGGGAAGACTGCCTGCGAGGGACCCAGTGAAGACACGCCTGATTCGCCCGGCAGCCATCGCGTTGCTCGTCGTAGCCGTGACCCTGCCTATCGGCGCTGCCGAGAGCGCCAAGTCGCTATACAACAAGGGCAAAGACGCCGAAGCCCGCCAGAATTACGAAGCCGCGTTCGATTTTTACCGCGGGGCTTATGAGCAAAAGCCCAGAGACTTAGCCTATCGGACCGCGTATGAGCGGACCCGCTTCCTGGCCGCCGCCTCGCACGTTCATCGCGGCCAATTGTTGCGGGATGCGGGCAAACTGCAGGAAGCCCTGGCCGAGTTCCAGAAAGCGGGGGAGATCGACTCCTCAAGCTTTATCGCGCAACAGGAAATCCGCCGCACCCAGAAGATGATCATCGACGCCAGCAGCGCGCCGGGCCCGACTTCCGTGGAGCGGCCGCCGACCGGGCTGGAGAAACGGGTGCAGGAAGCGCAGGGACCGGTCGACCTGGCCGCCATTGCGAATATCCCCATCACCCTGAGGATCGGCCCGGAAGATACCAAAATCATCTACGAAACCGTGGGCAAGCTGGCCGGAATCAACGTGCTGTTCGACCCCGACTATACTTCGCGCCGAATCAAGATCGAGTTAAACGGGGTCACCCTGCAGGAAGCGCTCGAAATCATTGCGCTGGAATCGAAGACGTTCTGGCGGCCGGTGACGCCGAACACCATTTTTGTCGCTTCCGATAACCCGGGCAAGCGCAAGGAAATTGAACAGAGCGTCATGAAGACGTTCTATCTGGCGAACCTGTCGCAGCCGACGGAATTGCAGGACGTGGTGAATGCGCTGCGGCAAATCCTGGAGATTTCCCGCATCCAGCCCCTGCCTTCGCAAGGCGCGCTGGTGGTGCGCGGGACTCCGGATCAGATTGCGCTGGCGGAAAAATTAGTGAGCGACCTGGACAAGGCGCGTCCCGAAGTCATCGTGGAAGTTGCCATCATGCAGGTCAGCCGCGACAAGACGCGGAACCTCGGTATCAGTCCTCCCACCAGCGCCACCGTAGCCTTGCAGAACAACGTCAACAACAACTCCAGTTCGACCTCGACGACCAGCTCCAGCACCAACAGCACGTCGGGAACCGCCAACCAGATCAACCTGAACCGCCTGGGGAACCTGAACGCCACCGACTTTACGGTCACCATTCCGCCGGCCACGGCCACCGCGCTGTTCAGCGACAGCAGCACCAAACTCATTCAGAACCCGCAGATTCGCGCCGTGGATGGGCAGAAGGCTTCCCTCAAGATCGGCGACCGGGTGCCGATCGCGACCGGTTCCTTCCAGCCTGGCATTGGCGGCGTGGGCATCAATCCGCTGGTCAACACCCAGTTTCAATATCTGGATGTCGGCGTGAACATCGACATCACACCCAAGGTGCATGCCGGCCGCGAAGTCACGTTGAAGGTTGCGATGGACATTTCCTCGGTGACCGGGCAATCGAACATCGGCGGCATCAGCCAGCCGGTGATCGGCCAGCGCAAGATCGAACACGAAATCCGCCTGAAGGAAGGCGAAGTAAACATCATGGGCGGAATCCTGGAGGACCAGGACATCCGGTCGCTGAACGGAATTCCGGGGCTGTCGCAGATTCCGATCCTGAAATACCTTTTTTCGCAGAGCAACGTAGAGCACAAGGAAAACGAAATTGTCTTTGCCCTGATTCCGCACATTATCCGGGCGCGAGATGTGACCGACCTGAACGAGAAGGCGCTGGAAGTGGGAACGGCATCCGCCATCGAATTGCGGCGCGCCAGCCAGGCGCCTCCCGCGGCCCCGGCGAACGACTCAACACCGGCGCCGGCGCAGGCCCCGATGCCGGTGCCGCCGGCGCAACCCGCACCCCCGACGGCGGCGGGTGCAGCCAGCTTCGTGTTTGATCCGGCGAACGTTACCCAGGCGCCCGGGTCCACTTTCGCCATCAACGTGTTGCTCAAGGGCGCGCAGAATGTTTATTCCGTCCCTTTGCAGGTAAGCTACGATCCCAAAATTCTGCAGGTGGTGAACGTTTCCAACGGAGGCCTGCTCTCGCAGGACGGCCAGATTGTGACCCTGGTGCACCGCGATGATGATTCGACCGGGACCCTGCAAGTTACGGCAACGCGGCCGCCGGGCGCGACCGGCATTTCCGGACAAGGCGTCGTAGTCACTTTGACCTTCATGGCAAAGGGAAGCGGACAGTCCACGCTGACCATCTCAAAAGGCGGGGCGCGCGATCCGGGGATGCAGGCCCTGCCGGTGGCCGGAGCCGTGGCCACGGTCACGGTGCAGTAGCGTGAAGGCCTTAAAGTCCGCGCCGTTTTCGACGATAATAGTCTGATGAAGTCCGCCGCCTTGAAACCCGTACCCGCACGCGGCCTACGGGGATTCACGCTCATTGAGTTGATCGTGGCCACCGCGATCCTGGTGATCCTGACCGGGCTCGCGCTGCCCCTGGCGCGGGTGGCCATCAAGCGCGAGAAAGAACGTGAGCTGCGCAACGACCTCTGGGAATTGCGTGATGCCATCGACCGCTACAAAGACGCAGCCGACCGTGGCGCATTCCAGATCAAGGTGGGCACAGAAGGATATCCGCCGGATCTGGAGACCCTGGTCAAGGGTGTGGACGTGGGCGGCAAGAAAGTGCGCTTCCTGCGCCGGATTCCCCAGGACCCGATGACCAACAGCACGGAATGGGGCATGCGTTCCATGCAGGACGATCCCGATTCAGATTCCTGGGGTGGGCAAAACGTTTTTGATGTGTTCACCAAATCGCAGGGCACTGGGCTCGATGGCACCGAGTACAAGACCTGGTAATGGCTAAGCGAAGACACCGGCGGGAACGCGGTTTTACCCTCATCGAGCTGATGATCGTCATCAGCATGATTCTGATCCTGGTGTCGATCTCGATTCCGGCCTACAACCAGTCCATTCTGCGGGCCAAGGAGTCTGTGCTCAGGCAGGATCTGTTCGAACTGCGCTCCCTGATTTCGCAATACACGCTGGACAAACAGAAGGCGCCGCAATCGCTCGACGACCTGGTGCAGGCGGGATACATCAAGCAGATCCCGGTCGATCCCATGACCGGCAGCAACGGCAGCTGGACCGTCGACCAGGAAGATACCGTGATGTCGGTCGACCAGGAAGACCCCGGCATCAGCGATGTGCACAGCGGCGCGGCAGGCACAGCGAGCGACGGCACGGCCTACAGCAGCTGGTAAGCCCTGGCCAGACGTGATCAGGTGGGATGTGGCCGCGGGCGACTCGCCCGCGAGTTCCTGAATTCAAATTCAAAACCCGCGGGCGAGTCGCCCGCGACCACATAACCATACAAAGCATACAAACCCAACGCCAAGCTTCCACACATTTGAACACTTCTATCCGAAGCACTACCATCTAGTCATGCCGGTTGAAACCGAGATCACTGCGTCGACCTACTCTCCGATTCGCGCCCCGCGCGGGACCCAGATCACATGCAAAGGCTGGCAGCAGGAAGCTGCGATGCGCATGCTGATGAACAATCTCGACGAGGAAGTCGCGGAACGGCCGAAGGACCTGGTGGTCTACGGCGGCACCGGGCGGGCGGCGCGGAGTTGGGAGGCGTATCACGCCATCGTAGCGTCTCTGAAGAATCTTGAAAATGACGAGACCCTGCTGGTCCAGTCGGGCAAGCCGGTCGGCGTGTTTAAGACCCACGAACATGCGCCGCGAGTGCTGATCGCCAATTCCAACCTGGTGGGGCACTGGTCCAATTGGGAACAATTCAACGAACTGGAACGGGCCGGCCTGATGATGTACGGGCAGATGACGGCGGGTTCGTGGATCTATATCGGCTCGCAGGGAATCGTGCAGGGCACGTTCGAAACCTTCTCGGCGGCCGGGGAAAAGCATTTCGGCGGCGACCTCGGCGGCCGGCTGATTGTCAGCGGCGGCATGGGCGGCATGGGTGGCGCCCAGCCGCTGGCCGCGACCATGACGGGCGCGGCGTTTCTGGGTATTGACGTCGACGCCGAACGCATCAAGAAGAGGCTCAAGACGGGTTACTGCGACTTCATGGTCACGACGCTCGACGAAGCGTTGCGCATCCTGAAAAACGCGGTGCGAAAGAAAGAAAATATTTCCGTCGGGCTGGTGGGGAACTGCGCCGATATTATTCCCGAACTGGCCGAACGCGGCGTGCTGCCGGATATCCTCACCGACCAGACCTCGGCGCATGACCCGCTGAATGGTTATGTCCCGAACGGAATGACCCTGCCAGAAGCCATCGAGTTGCGGCAGCGCGATCCAAAGACTTACCAGGAGCGCTCCCTGAATGCGATGGCCCGTCACGTCGAAGGCATGCTGCGCCTGCAGAAAATGGGGGCGGTGACTTTTGATTATGGAAATAACATCCGGACATTCGCTTTTCAGCGCGGTGTAAAGAACGCGTACGACTTTCCCGGTTTTGTTCCGGAGTACATTCGTCCTCTGTTCTGCGAAGGCCGCGGACCGTTTCGCTGGGTCGCGCTGTCGGGCGATCCGTCGGACATTACGGTGACCGATGACCTGGTGCTGGAGCTGTTTCCCGACAACCGGATTCTTCGCCGCTGGATTGACCTGGCGCGCAAGCGCATCAAGTTTCAAGGCCTGCCGGCGCGCATCTGCTGGCTGGGCTATGGCGAGCGGGCGCAATTCGGCCTGGCCATGAACGATCTGGTCAAGAAAGGCAAGCTCAAGGCGCCGATTGTGATCGGCCGCGACCATCTCGATTGCGGCTCGGTCGCGTCCCCGTTCCGCGAAACCGAAAGCATGAAGGACGGCAGCGACGCGGTCGCGGACTGGCCGTTGCTCAACGCTTTGCTCAACACCGCGGCTGGAGCGTCGTGGGTTTCAATCCACAACGGTGGGGGTGTGGGCATCGGCTATTCGCTGCACGCCGGGCAGGTAACCGTCGCCGACGGCACCGAGATGATGGCCAAACGCATTGAGCGTGTGCTGACCACCGATCCTGGCATGGGCGTAATCCGCCACGTGGACGCAGGCTACAAAGAAGCGAAAGACTTCGCGAAGAAAAAGGGCGTGAAAGTGCCCATGGCGAAGTAGCCGCCGGCACAGCCCATGTAGGGACGGGTCTCCGACCCGTCCAGGCCGAGCGCAGCTCGGCAGGGTTTTGTTCATCAGGCACGCTGACGGAGCGGGTTCGGTAAAGCGCAGCCGAGCTGTGCTCGGCCCGCACGGTCAAAGACCCGTCCCCATGACCCCCCGCATAATCCGTCCTGCACAGTCGCTGCTACACTAACCATCGCGTGGCACTTCCAACCAAAAGCGGGGCCGATCGTGCATTGCTGCTGATTAACATCGGGCAACTGCTGACCCTGCGATCTTCTTCCAGAAATTCAGGTCCACGTCGCGGTGCGGAGCTCGGCGAACTGGGCATCATCAAAGATGGTGCGGTTCTGTGCGTGGGCAAGAAGATTGTTACGGCTTGCAAAACCAAAGACATTCTCCGCGATCCTTGGATAAAACGAAATCGCAAAAAGATTGTCGAAATCGATTGCGCGGGACAGGCCGTTCTTCCCGGATTCGTAGACTCGCACACGCATCCCGCGTTCGCCGTGCCGCGGCTGGTGGATTTTGAGAAGCGCATCGCGGGCGCGACCTACGAGCAGATCGCGGAAGCCGGCGGCGGAATTCGTTCGAGCGTGGAGGGCGTGCGCCAGGCCGGCAAAAAAGTGCTGGTGGATAAAGTGCTGGACGCGTTGCGCGAAATGGCGGAACAGGCAACGACCACGGTCGAAGCCAAATCAGGATACGGGCTGACGGTCGACTCCGAGATTAAGTCGCTCGAGTCCATCCGAAGCGCAGGCGCAAAGTGGCCGGGAACGGTGATTGCAACCCTGCTGGGCGCACACGTCGTCCCGAAAGAATTTCACGGCCGGGCGCAGGCGTACCTTGACCTCGTCTGCCAGCAGATGATTCCTCTGGTGGCGGAGCGCAAGCTGGCAAAGTTCGTGGACGTATTCACTGACCGTGGTGCCTTCAACACGGAAGACACGGAAAGAGTATTTGATGCCGCCAAACGACACGGCCTGGGCGTCCGGGCTCACGTCTGCCAGTTGGGTGAGACTGCGTTGCGGCCGCTGTTGCGTTTCAACGTTGCGTCTCTCGACCACCTGGACCACGTCAGCGACGCGGATATAAGGCTTCTTGCCAGGACTGAAACGATTGCGACGCTGGTGCCGGGCGCGAATTATTTTCTCGGCCTGGAGAAATTCCCTCCCGCCCGCAAACTGATCGACGGCGGCGCGGCGGTCGCGCTGGCCACGGACTACAATCCGGGGTCCTCTCCGACACTCAGCATGCCATTCGTGCTGTCGCTGGCCTGCACCCATCTGAAGATGTCGCCCGCCGAGGCGATTGCCGCCGCCACCGTCAATGGAGCATGGGCCCTGCGTTTGCAGGAGCGAAAGGGATCGATCGAGCCGGGAAAGGACGCCGATCTCGCCGTGTTCGACGTGGCTGACTATCGAGAAATCGCCTACTGGGTGGCGTCGAATCGCTGCGCATTTTCAGTTCTCAACGGAGCCGTGGGGGACTTGCGGCCACGACGCGCCAAGCCGGCCACGATTTGAGCGAACCCAACTCCGTTGCTATAATCGGGGCTGTTCAAAACGCTTCCAGCTGTTTGACTGCCTGCACTGACCGGCAACTCCGTCCAAGTCCTCGCGTGCCCCACGACGCGCCCGGCGCCGGCAGACAAGCTGTGAGCTCAAACGTGGCCAGGTAGCTCAGGTGGTAGAGCGCAGCCCTGAAAAGGCTGGCGTCGGCGGTTCAACTCCGTCCCTGGCCACCATGTTTCAACCATTTAGCTGGGTCCGAAAACGAATTCACCAGCTGTTAATCCGCAGTTATCTAGAGACTCGACAATTATTGCCGGCTGAGAATGAAGCAAGGAACTTCCTTGCCCCATCCCCTTGCGCTTCCTAGGCCCTTACCTCATAACTGGATTCGCCGAGGATGGCGGATTGGATCGCGCTCCTTCTGAATCCGGCAAACCCAGTTTGCGAAAGATCGCCATAGCGGGGCACATGTTGGTAAACCCCGACTGAAATAGATTGAGCCCGACAAAAGCCGTGAACAGTAACCAGTACGGTGACACCCAGTAGCCCAGCGCCACCGAAAGCAGTACGAAGGCTCCTGCCACCACTCTCACTGCACGTTCGACTGTCATAACAGCTCCCTCCTCCATCAAAAGATCTGGGCCCTGACTGTGGTCGTGCTTTGTGTCGGCCAAAGCCACTCTGGGCGGCGGGTTCTTTTCCAGAACGATGGTTACCGCCCGCTCAAGAGTGAGGGGCGTTGGCCCGACCGCCATTGCGCCGGCGCGGTCAACAATAGTGACATGAAGGCTGGGACGCAGCAATCGAATCTGTCGCCAGCTTTCAATTCTCGATTCCGACCGCCAGGGCTGGCTTCATCCACGCAGTCTTATCTTCGACGATCTCGTACGTGGTATGGAAACTCGCTGTCTTTTGCACCATCGCTCCCACCGAGCAGTACTTCTCCTCGGAGATACGGATGGCTTCCTCGATGACTGCCGGATCGATTTCGTATCCGGTGACCACGTGATGAATCCGCACCACCGTAAATACCTGCGGTGGACGCTCGGCCTGGTCAGCCTCGACTCGCACTTCATAGCCAGTGACTTTCTGGTGATGCTTCTGGCGCAAAATGGTGATGACGTCGAATGCGGTACAGCCGGCAAGAGCCGCCGCTACCAGTTCGATGGGCTTGGGTCCGGTGCCTCCGGCGGCATCGTCGAGCAGCATGTGATGGCCGCTGCCGGTCTGGGCCACGAACTGCCGTTGCTGTTTAAGTGGCTGATTTAATTCAACTTTCGCGCTGATCATGATTTCCTCCCGCACCCAATAAATGCACTTGCTCCAGATTTGTTACGCGAATTTTCCGGCTACTTCATCCACCTCTAATTAGACCGCGACTCCTTCTCGCAGACTGTGCGCTGGCTCACAGGCTCACGTGATTTGGTAACTGGTGTTATTGGGGGCCGGACCGCATCCAGGACTGTCGGGGGGGTGACCTGGGCGGGCGGTAGTTTCTTTTATATGCCTTGACACGTATATGCGCTGTGGAGTATATCAGGGCAATGGAGTCGGTATTCGAAATCATTGCGGAGCCCAACCGCCGCGCGATCCTGAGCCTCCTGGTCGCGTCGCAGCAGTCGGTGGGAGAGATTGAGCGCCAGCTTCGTATGCCCCAGCCGACCGTTTCAAAGCACTTGCGCGTGCTGCGCGACGCCGGTTTCGTGGAATCCACGGTGGATGCGCAGCGCCGCCTCTACCGGCTGAAGCCTGGGCCATTTCGCGAGGTAGATGCCTGGCTGGCTCAGTTCCGGCGGTTCTGGTCCGCTCACCTGGATGCTCTTGAACGCCACCTCGAGCGCATGGAATCGATCAACCTCAAGAAGAAAAACAAGCAGAGCACGACGCGGCCCAAGCCGCGAACGTGACAAAGGAAACGATATGAAAATTAAAGTGACCAGCATCTATGTGGACGATCAGAACAAGGCCCTGCGCTTCTATACGGAGGTACTGGGCTTTGCCAAGAAAAACCGATTTCAGCCAGGGCCCGTTTCGCTGGCTCACCGTGGCCTCGCCCGAGGAGCCGGAGGGCACCGAGTTGCAGCTGGCGCTGAACAACAACCCTGCAGCCAAGGCGTATCAGCAGGCGATGTTTCAGCAGGGCCAGCCGGCGATCATGTTCTACACAGACGATGTGCAGGCCGATTACGAGCGTATGAAAGCGCGCGGAGCCGAGTTCACCATGCCACCAAAGGATGTGACCGCATCCAAGATTGCGATGCTGAACGACACTTGCGGCAATCTTGTTCAGGTCACGCAGCTGATGCGCTGGTAGAGCGATGCAAGGAGAAGAATATGAGCGATGGCGCTCAGTACACACCGGGCCCGGCCCGCGGGGCGGAAATACGAAAGAGCCGGGGACAAAACGGTGAAGAGAAATGGACGCTCATTCTCGTCCGCGAGCTGCGCCATTCGCCAGAAAAAGTCTGGGAGGCGCTGACCGACCCGGCGCATCTGCGCGAGTGGGCGCCCTTCGACGCCGACGGGAGCCTGGGCACGGCGGGAAACACGGTGAAGCTCACCACGGTGGGTGCGCCCGTACCGCGCGTTACCGAAACCACAGTGACGCGAGCCGACGCTCCCGAGTTGCTTGAGTACAAGTGGGGTGGTTTCGATATGCGCTGGGAACTCGAAGGCTTTGCTGGCGGCACGCGCTTGACGCTGTGGACCAACATCGGTCACCGCTTCATCGCCATGGGCGCTGCCGGGTGGCACGTCTGTCTCGATGTTCTGGACCACCTTCTCGCCGGGCGGCCCATTGGACGCCTCGTCGGCCCCGACGCCGCGAAGTTCGGCGGCTGGCAGCGATTGAATGCCGAGTATTCCAGGCAGTTCGGCGTTGAGACGGTCAACTGGCCGGAACAAAAGCCGTGAATCGAGGAGGTCGCAAAGCAATGTCGACAGCCCAAGCGTCGAGGGGAAAAAAAGAGCTGTCAGTGGAACAACGCAAAGAACTGCTCGGAGCATTGAAAGCCCGCTTTGAGAAAAACATGAACCGCCATAAAGGTCTTGAATGGGCCGAAGCACAAGTCAGGCTGGAAGCCAATACGGACAAACTGTGGTCACTTCATGAAATGGAAAGAACCGGCGGCGAACCGGATGTTGTTGGTCGTGATAAGAAGACGGGCGAATACATTTTTTACGATTGCTCCGCGGAAAGTCCTGCAGGCCGCAGAAATCTTTGCTATGACCGTGAAGCGCTGGATGCGAGAAAAGAAAACAAGCCAAAAGATAACGCGACTGGCGTGGCAGCCGCCATGGGCATTGAGCTTCTGACAGAGGAACAGTATCGAGGATTACAGAAACTTGGAAACTTCGACACGAAAACGTCGAGCTGGGTGAAAACGCCTTCTGAAATCCGAAAACTCGGCGGGGCCCTCTTTTGTGATCGCCGCTTCAACACTGTTTTCCTATATCACAACGGCGCCGAATCGTACTATGGCGGCCGGGGGTTCCGCGGTTCGCTACGGGTCTAGCCAGAGCTGTGTGATGTGCGCCTGGACTGTGGCCACTCAAGCCCGTTTGGCTTGAGTGGGGCTGTTCGACGCCTGAGGGCGTGACGCGTCGCCGAAAAATGGAGGCCAAATTCGTCATGAAAGAAGTCAGCCAACGTTCGATTGTTCGCTGGATTCACATCATCTCCAGCATTCCGATCCTCGGTTATATTTACAGTCCGTTTGACAAACTTCCAGGCTATGCCTTCCGAACTCGGTATGTGTTCTTCCCGGTAATGGTCATCACCGGATTGTGGATGTGGAAAGGCCATGTGGCTCGGCGATTGATTGCCAAGAGATAAGCCACCCGCCGGGGGATATCTCCCGTCTGCCCAGATTTATTCGTCCAGTTCCTGGAAAGCACCGGCTCTCCTTGTCTTCAGAAACCAGGATGCCTTACCTTTAGAAGCGTTGCTTTGAGACGAGGGTCTCAACGGCGGGCCCTTTGCCTGGCTAGCCAGCACTGAGAGGTGACCGATGAAGATGAAAAAGTACGCCAGTTTTGACGACTACCTGGATGACCAGCCGCCAAAGAACCGCTCGATCATCCGCGCCCTGCGAAGATTTGTGAAGCGTGTCGAGCCCGGACTCGAAGAGTCGGTGAAGTGGGGCAACGGCTGCTGGGTTAAAGGTAAAGCATTCGTCTCTTACGTTTACTCGGCGCCGGATCACGTCCAGTTTGGTTTTGTACGCGGCTCCGAGTTGAAGGATCCAAAGGGCCTTCTCGAAGGCAATGGCCAGTACGTGCGGCATGTCAAAGTGCGCAAGCGATCCGACATCGACGAGGACGTATTCAAAGCGTTCCTGCGACAAGCGGCGCGCTGATTCTCGTGCTCAGGCCTGAGAGGTTTGAACATCGGGCTTGAGTGGCCACCCGGGCCGCCGAGTTGAGGGAGGTTGCAGGTTAGGTTGAGCGCAGCTAGATTAGGTGCGAGAGTTGCAATTGCGCATGACAAGGAGTGTCCCGATGGAATCTGCATCTGCATTCATCGACGCGAAGATCAAGGAACTTTCCGGGCCGGGGGACTGGCGGGGGAAGATGCTCGCGAAAGTGCGCACAATCATCCACAAGGCTGACCCGGAGATCGTCGAAGAGTGGAAGTGGATGGGAACTCCCGTGTTTTCCCACAGCGGCATCGTCTGCACGGGAGAGACGTACAAGAACGTCGTCAAGATGACTTTTGCCAGGGGAGCTGCGTTGAAGGACCCTTCCGGTCTGTTCAACTCCAGCCTCGACGGGAATGTCAGGCGCGCCATCGATATCCACGAAGGCGACAAAGTTGACGAGGCGGCCTTAAAAGCGCTCATTCGCGCCGCAGTGGCGCTCAACCTCGAGGCCAAAAGCGGGCCGAAGCCCAAGCCGAAGCGAGCCAGCAGCAAGTAAACGTCTCCACCTCGCATGGTTAGAAGAACAAGACATCGTGCTCTCAGACCTACCGCCGCGCGGGGCCTGATCGCGACAATTCTCCAACCAGGTGCTGAAAGTCGGAAGGCAGTTTGCAGTCAATCGAAATTGTTTCTCCGGTGCGGGGATGGACAAACTGAAGGTGCGCGGCATGAAGGGCCACACGCGCGATAAGCGGCTCCGACGATTCTTCGCGGTGGTATTTGCGGTCGCCGATAACCGGGTGGCCCATCGCGGAAAATTGCGCCCGGATCTGATTCTGCAAGCCGGTCACCAGCTCGACTTGGACGAGCGAAGCATCCGGAAAAAGGCGTTCGACGGAATATCTCAATTCGGCGCGGGCGGCCTGCGGATCTCTCGCCGTGCGCAGCTGCTGATACATGCCTTGCCGTCGAAAATAGTGCACCAGCGTGCCTGCTTGCACGCCGAGGCGGCCGCGCACGACCGCGAGATACCGCCTGGCCGGGGTATGCGCGAGAAACTGCCGCACCAGCGCATGTCGGTCCTTATCGGTCTTCGCAAACAGCAGAACGCCCGAAGCGAAACGGTCGATGCGGTGCACGATCAGCGCCCGCTGTCTTCTGGGTTGGAGCCTTGCGACCAGCAAAGATAAAGCGGACGGGGCATCCGAGCCCTTGACCGGAACCGCCAGAAGTCCGGCCGGCTTGTCAATCACGACCACAGCATCGTCTTCGTAGAGCACGGAAAGGGCGCGTGAGAAGCGGGCTCGCCGCCGGTCGTCGGAGGGCAAACTCCGATCCGGCTTTCCCGTATGGCGGCGAACCTTGCGCGGAAGTTTCTTCATAGGCGACCAAGATGGGTCAGGGCATTATCGAATCATTCCGCTTATACCGCAAACCCGAAGCCATCGCGAACCCGAAGACCGCGGCCCAGGGGTTCATCACTCAGAACGGCACGCCCCGATAGAGAATTTTCATTTGAATGAAACAGCATCATCAATGCAATGGGTGTAGGATCGAAAGTGATTCAGGTCGAGAAGTGATTGAACAGGAGAGCATTTTGTCATGACCCCCGTTGTCTCCGCCGATCCCGCCCTATCCGCAATCTCCAACCAGCCTCTGACCTCGGAAGAAGTACGCAAGATAAATGCCTATTGGCGCGCCGCCAACTATCTTTCCGTGGGCCAGATCTATCTGTATGCGAATCCGCTGTTGCGCGAGCCTTTGAAGATTGAGCACGTAAAGCCCCGGTTGCTGGGACACTGGGGCACCACTCCGGGACTCAACTTCGTGTATGCGCATTTTAATCGGCTCATCAAGAAATACGATTTGAACGTGATCAACATCACCGGGCCCGGACACGGCGGGCCGGGCATCGTAGCTAACACTTATCTTGAGGGCACGTACACCGAACTTTACCCGGATATCCAGCAAAACGAGGAGGGCATGCGAAAGCTGTTCAAGCAGTTCTCCTTTCCGGGAGGGATCCCGAGCCATGCGGCCCCGGAGACGCCAGGTTCGATCAACGAGGGTGGAGAACTGGGTTATTCGCTCGCGCATGCTTATGGAGCGGTATTTGACAATCCCGACCTGCTGGCCTGCTGCGTGGTTGGCGACGGCGAGGCGGAAACGGGAGCGCTGGCCACCAGTTGGCATTCCAATAAATTTCTCAATCCTGCGCGCGACGGCGCCGTACTACCCGTTTTGCACTTGAACGGTTACAAGATTGCCAACCCGACAGTACTGGGGCGTTTGAGCGATCACGAACTTACGCAGCTCTTTAACGGATACGGTTACAAGCCCCACTTTGTGGAGGGCCATGAGCCCGAGCCCATGCACCAGCTCATGGCCGCCACGCTAGAGACGGTCATTGCCGAGATCAAGACGATTCAGGAAGACGCGCGTCTGCGGGGATCGCAGGCGCGGCCCATCTGGCCGATGATCGTGATGCGCACGCCGAAAGGCTGGACCGGACCCAAGGTGGTGGATGGGAAGCCGGTTGAAGGCACATGGCGCGCTCACCAGGTGCCGGTCACGGATTTGGCCACCAAGCCAGGTCATCTCAAAATCCTGGAAGACTGGATGAAGAGTTATCTTCCCGAGGAACTGTTTGACGAGAGCGGCAAATTTCGTGCCGAACTCGCCGAGCTTGCGCCTCGGGGCGATCGGCGCATGGGTGCCAACCCGCATTCAAACGGCGGACTCTTGCTCAAGAACCTGCTTATGCCGGACTTTTGGGACTACGCGGTGAAAGTGGCGAAGCCCGGCAGGGAAAGGGCTGAAGCGACAAGGGTGCTCGGAACTTTTCTGCGCGACGTCATGAAGCTGAATCTGGATGCCAGGAACTTCCGCGTATTCGGTCCCGATGAAACCGCCTCCAACCGGCTGGACGCGATATACGAGGTCACCGGCAAAGTTTTGCTGGAGCCGTTCCTTTCCACTGACGAGAACGAGTCGAGCACAGGAAGGGTCATGGAAATGCTCAGCGAGCATATGTGCCAGGGCTGGCTCGAGGGCTACCTGCTTACCGGTCGGCATGGCTTCTTCTCCTGCTACGAAGCTTTCATCCACATCGTCGATTCCATGTTCAACCAGCACGCCAAGTGGCTGAAAGTGACGCGCCACATTCCGTGGCGACGTCCCATCGCATCGTTAAATTATCTGCTGACCTCGCACGTCTGGCGCCAGGACCACAACGGCTTCAGCCATCAGGATCCCGGGTTCATCGATTTTGTAATGAACAAGAAAGCGGATGTGGTGCGGGTTTATCTGCCTCCCGATACCAACACGCTGCTTTCCGTGGCCGATCATTGCCTGCGCAGCCGGCATTACATCAACGTGATCGTGGCGGGCAAACAGCCCGCTCTGCAATACCTCGAGATGGAGGCTGCCATCGAACACTGCACCAACGGCATCGGCATCTGGTCATGGGCCAGTACCGATCAGAACAGCGAGCCTGACGTTGTGATCGCTTGTGCCGGGGATGTCCCCACGCTTGAAGCTCTGGCCGCCGTAGACCTGCTGCGGCAGAATTTCTCCGACATCAAAATCCGGTTTGTGAACGTGGTGGACCTGATGACGCTCCAGCCTCCATCGGAGCACCCGCACGGAATCTCCGACCGTGATTTCGATTCGATGTTCACCATGGACAAGCCCGTCATCTTCGCTTACCACGGCTATCCCTGGCTGATTCATCGGCTCACCTATCGCCGGCACAATCACGACAGTTTCCATGTTCGCGGCTACAAGGAAGAAGGCACGACCACCACGCCTTTCGATATGACCGTGCTGAATGAACTCGATCGCTATCACCTGGCGGGCGATGTCGTCGACCGCGTGCCTCGACTGCAGCGCGTGGGCGCGCACTTCAAACAGTTCCTGCGCAATCAACTGGTGGAGCACAAGCGCTACATTGAGCAGAATGGCGACGACATGCCGGCGGTGCGCGACTGGACCTGGCCTTACTGAACCTGGCCTGCTGAACCATGAAAATTCTGGTGCTGAATTCGGGCTCAAGCAGCCAGAAGAGCTGCCTGTACGAGATCGGCGACATCCTTCCCGAAAATCCACCGGCCCGGCTCTGGCAGGGGACGATCGAGTGGGAGGGCGAATCCGGTCAAGCCGAGATTAAAGACGGAAGCGGCTTCAGTCGGAAGGAGCAGATCAAGGTTTCTTCCCGCTCCGCAGCCACGGCCCACCTGCTGAGCACGGTGTGGAAAGGCGAGAGCGCTGCCGTCTCCTCGCTCTCCGAGATTGACGCGGTCGGGCACCGGATCGTTCACGGCGGGCCGGCCTTCGAAGATCCGGTCGTCATCACCCCGGAAGTAAAATCGGCGATCGCCGCGGTTTCTGCCATCGCCCCTCTCCATAATCGCGCGGAACTTGAGGGCGTCGAAATTATCGAAAAGCTGCTGGGCGCGGTGCCTCAGGTAGCGGTGTTCGACACGGGATTTCATAAGAAGATGTCGCTCCCGGCTGCGGTGTATCCCGGGCCCTACGAATGGTTCGCGGCTGGAATTCGCCGTTATGGCTTCCATGGGATCAATCACAAATATTGCGCGCGGCGCGCGGCCTACCTGCTGCACCGGGATCCGAATTCGCTCAAGCTGGTGACTTGTCATTTGGGGAACGGTTGTTCTCTCGCCGCCATTCGCAATGGCAAGAGCGTAGACACCACGATGGGATTCACGCCGTTGGAGGGTTTGATGATGGGCACCCGCTCCGGTTCGGTTGATCCCGGCATCCTCACCTACCTGATGCGCCAGTGCCGGGTTACGGGAGATGAACTCGACAAACTTCTCAATCAGCATTCCGGCCTGCTGGGAATCTCCGGCATTTCCGGAGACATGCGCGAAATTCTCGCTGCCATAGAGAAGCGGCATGAACGGGCTACGCTGGCCTTTGAAATCTATGTCCACCGTCTGCGGGCGGGAATCGGCGCCATGATGGCGGTGCTGGGCGGCATCGATGCGCTGGTTTTCACGGCGGGAGTGGGAGAGAACTCACCCGAGGTGCGGGCGGCAGCCTGCCAGACCTTCGGTTATGCCGGGGTAAAACTTGATGCGAAAAGCAATTCGGAATCGCCTTCCGACCAGGACATTTCGGATCCGGGCTCACCGGTTCGCGTCCTGCTGGTTCGCGCCGGCGAAGACTGGGAGATTGCGAGCGATTGCTGGAAGCTCCTGCGTCGCTCCGTTTAGGCCGCCGCCAGATAGATGTAGCGCAGGATGAACAGAACGGTGAGAATCCAGATCAGCACATTGATCTCGCGAATCTTTCCCGCTGCAATCTTCACCACCGTGTAGGAAATGAGCCCCAAGCTGAGGCCCGTGGCGATACTGAAGGTGAGAGGCGTGGCCAGCATGGTGATGAATGCGGGCACGGCTTCGCTGAAATCCGCCCAATCGATGTGCGCGATGGACTGCGTCATTAAGGCGCCCACCAGGATGAGAGCAGGCGCGGTGGCGTAGCCCGGAATGGCAGCGGCCAGGGGAGAACAGAACATGGCGAGCGCGAACAGCACCGCGACGAACACATTGCTGAGTCCGGTCCGCGCGCCCACCGCGATACCGGCCACGCTCTCGATATAACTGGTCACGGTGGACGTGCCGACCAGCGATCCCACAATGGTTCCGGTTGCATCCGCCAGGAGCGCCCGGCCAACCCGCGGTATTTTTCCGTCCTTGATAAATCCGCCCTGCTCGCACACTCCTACCAGGGTTCCCACGTTGTCGAAGAGGTCCACGAACAGGAAAGCAAACATGATCTCTAAAAACCCGAGATGAAGGGCGCCGCGCAAATCAAGTTGCAGGAATGTAGACGACGCGTGGGGCAGGGAGACGATCGCCGCGGGCCAGCTGGAGATGCCGCGCAGCATGCCAAGCAGCGCGGTGCCCACGATGCCGATCAGGATTCCGCCGTTGACTTTTCGCGCCATCAGAATCAGCGTCAGGACCAGGCCGAAGCAGGCGGTTTGCACTTCGCGGTCGGCAAAACTTCCCAGGCCGACAAATGTAGCCGGGTTGGCCACCACGAGTTTTGCGTTCCTCAGGCCGACGAACGCGATGAAGAAGCCGATTCCGGTCGCGGTGGAATGCTTCAGGCAGTCGGGCATCCCGTTGACGATCTGTTCGCGGACCCGGGTGACGGTGAGCACGAGGAACGCAACCCCGGAGAAAAAAACCACGCCAAGCGCAGAGCGCCAAGGAACGTGCATGCTCAGGCAAACGTAATAAGTGAAGTAGGCGTTGAGCGACATTCCGGGAGCGAGCGCAATCGGATAGTTGGCGTAAAGCCCCATCACCAGGGTGCCGACCGCGGCTGAGAGGCAGGTGGCAAAAACAACGCCATCGACCGGCATTCCCGCCTGGCCCAGGATTTGCGGATTGACAACGATGATGTAGGCCATCGTCAGGAAGGTTGTCAGGCCGCCGAGAAATTCCTGCCTCACGGTGGTCTGGTTGGCGGTGAGTTTGAAATAGTGATCGAGCAATCGTCTTTCCCCGGTTGAAAAGAATCAGCCTGCCAACTCCTGCCCGCGACGGCGCGGCTCAATACTGTATCTTGTCGGACTTTTTTTGCCAGGCACGGAGCGCGGCCAGCGCCTCTTCGCGCATCATCTGGATCATCGGTATTCCGCGTTCGGGGCGCGGCTGAGCAATTTCGCGGTAAATCAAGGAATCGTCGAAGCCGGCCTGGGACGCGTCTGCTGCGAGGCTGCCGAAATAGACGCGAGCAAGGCGGGCCCAGTAAATCGCGCCCAGACACATGGGGCAGGGCTCGCAGGAAGTGTACAGATCGCAGTCCTTCAGTTCGAAAAACCCCAGCTTGCGGCAAGCTTCGCGGATGGCGAGCACCTCGGCGTGCGCGGTGGGATCGTTGGTCAAAGTCACGCGGTTCGCGGCTTCCCCAAGGATGGCGCCATCCTTCACGACCACCGCGCCGAAAGGCCCGCCCTGTCCGGAGCGGACATTTTCAGTGGCGAGTTCAATGGCGCGCGCCATGAAGAGATGGTTCATAGGAGCGGACGAAGCGGCGCAAGCTCGGCTGATCCTGCTGCCCCAGCCTGCGCTAAAGGAAGCAAGTATAAGCGGGTGCCGGAAGCGCGTGAGAAGTTTCTCGGTTTGAATTCTCGATAACCGTTGCGTGGTTGATGACCAGGAGGGAATAAAAACAACGCGACCGCGAAAACCAGAAGCCCCTGGCGGTGCTGCCCGGGATCAGGGCTTTTCCTGTGGCGAAAAGGTTCGGAAGTAGGCCAGGAGAGCCTGAATGGTGGCACTGTCGTAAGTGGGATTGCCGGGCATCTGCGCCTGCGGGTTTTTGGCTTGCGGGTTGCGCACGTAGGCGGAGAAATTATCCGGCGAAGCCGCTGCCCAGGCGGAAAGGACGATCCAGGAGAAACCCGCCTTCTGCCCGCCTTCCTGTCCCAGATTGTGGCAACGGAAACAGTTTTGTTGCGCGATCCGATAACCATCCTGCACCGCCGGCTCTGCAGCGTGAGGCCCGCGCGGCGCAATCGCCCCGAAAACTGCCTTCTCATTGCGGAACTCGATCCCTACCACGCCCCAGGGAATTTGCGGCTCGTCCTGATGCGCCAGGATCTTGAAGGCGGGCGAAAAGCCGGGATGCGAAATCATGTAAGGGCCCATCGCTTTGTCGTGGCCTTCCGAATCCTTGGGCCA
This sequence comes from Terriglobales bacterium, assembly GCA_035632335.1. Lineage (GTDB taxonomy): Bacteria > Acidobacteriota > Terriglobia > Terriglobales > Acidobacteriaceae > JAIQFF01. Next base: position 9,831 of record DASQHA010000044.1, on the reverse strand, counting down.
GCCGGAAGGCGGCTTTCCGTTGACCGTCAACACCAGCACCGGATGGTGGGCCGCGATGTAGGCTCGAGGATAGTTGGCGCGGTACCGGTCTTGGCATATCGCGACGATCAGATCGGAATCACGAGAAGTAACCAGATGCCGGGCCAGTTCCTCGAGCGGCACGCCGCTAATCCGGGTTGGACCGGTGAAGTTGGGGTCGTCAGCGACGGTAAAAGCCACCTGCGGCAGAGTCAGCAGATCTTGACGCGTAACGTAGCGCGTGGTTCCCGGAGGCAGACGCGAGAGCTCGCCCCTGACTTCGAGGTCGAGGGGCGAGCGGCGCGCGCGATGCAGCGCCGGGCTGAAAACCGCCGGTTTCGCATGGGCTGCCGGATTCAGTTCGGAACCCGGCGTGAGAAGAGTAGTGGCTGCCAGCAAAATCGTACACAGCAGTCGCATGGCCCAATGGTAGCGTGCATGCGGACGAACGCAAGCAAGAATTTCGTGGTTGAACCGCGTGCTGAATTAAAAGCGCCGAAGAGCGCTTCAATCAAACCCCCAGGACGAGGCCTTCAGTCGAATACTCTGGTCAAAAGTGACCATCTTGCGGCTGGTCAAAGCTGCATGATGAAGCTATGAAGGTCACGAACAGGAGAGCGCTGGCGATTCGCTGTCCTACGTGCGGCGCGAAACCTGGTGAGAGGTGCGAACTGGGCACGGGTCAGCCCCGCACCGAGCCTCATCGCGATCGCCGCTCGCTGGCGTCGGACAAGAACCTTTCCGCTGTCCGGAATTAACTCCGTTTAATTGGATAAGGGTTGATTGTCTCGGCGTCCGCTCAGTTTGTGCTGTTTTGCTCAGAACTTAAGGACGTCCTAATGAGATAGTTCTTACATCACGGAGAACAGTTCATGTGGAACCTTTCACGACATCAAACCAGGCAGCTGCCGCTCAGGCAATCTCGTTCTCAACTTGAATTGCTGTTGGTCGAACGTACGGCTGAGCTCCAGAGTCTTTCACAACAACTTCTCAGGGTGCAGGACGAGGAAAGGCGCAGGGTGGCCCGCGACCTGCACGACAGCGCCGGCCAGACTTTGACGGCGCTGAAAATATCGGTTGCACTGGTGCAGCGAAAACTGGGAAATGACAAACGAATAGGCGATGAGCTCTCCGGAATCGCGCACCTGGTAGATGAGGCGATCCGGGAAATCCGCACGACTTCCTATCTGCTCCACCCGCCCATGCTCGACGAAGCAGGTTTCCCTTCGGCTGCGCAGTGGTATGCCGAGGGGTTCGCCCGGCGCAGTGGGATGAAGGTCCGGATGGACTTCATGCCGGGGATTCAGCGCTTACCCGCCACCACCGAGATTGCCTTGTTCCGGGTGTTGCAGGAAGGGCTCACCAACGTGCATCGCCACTCGGGCACGTCCGAGGTGGACATATGCTTTCGTTTGGATGCCCAGTCCGTGGTTCTTGAACTGAGGGATTATGGGTGCGGCATTCCGCGGGAATGGTCGAGTCCCATGGGCCAGCCGGTTCAAGCGTCGGGTGTGGGTCTGGCTGGAATGCGCGAACGATTGAACGAGTTGAGGGGCGGATTGGAAATCGAGTTGGCCGACCCCGGCACCCGGCTGCGGGCAATCGTCCCCGTCTGGAATGAGCCGGATCGCGGGGAAAGGGATCGGGGCTTTGCCCCGCTCTCCTGTCAGGGTCCTTCTGACGCTGGCCGCATCGCTCCATCTTGCTGATCTCGATGTCCTCGGTATTGGCCTGGGGGCGCTCGAAAATCTCAATTTTTATAGGCCCGGCATAGGACGTCGGAGGGCTTTTCGTTCTTCGCCTTCCGGCACGCAGCAGTTTCGCTTGCGACAAGGTTCGCATCGCTTTTCCATCTGGTTCATCCAATCGAACATGAGGAATCATCTAGCCGTTTCTGTCTTGGACCTTGTGGGCATGCGAGCCGGTGAGGCTGCGGGCAGCGCCATTGCGCGGTCGGTGGACCTGGCGCAACACGCGGAGCGGTTGGGATACAAGCGCTTCTGGCTGGCCGAGCACCATTCGATCTCGGGCCTGGCCTGCTCCGCTACCCCGGTGCTGATCGGCCATGTGGCTGGGGCGACCGCGAAGATTCGCGTGGGCAGCGGCGGCGTCATGCTGCCCAACCATGCTCCTCTGGTGGTCGCGGAGCAGTTTGGGACTCTGGAAGCGATGTACCCGGGACGAATCGATCTTGGGTTGGGACGCGCTCCCGGCTCCGATTCCCACACCATGCGGGCGCTAAGACGGGATTTGCGGCAGAGCGGCGAAGATTTTCCCGCGCTTCTGCAAGAGTTGCAGACCTACCTCGGTCCGGAAAGGCCGGGTCAGATCGTGAAAGCGATTCCCGGGCAGGGAAGCAACGTGCCCATCACGCTGTTGGGGTCGAGCGGTTTCAGCGCGCAACTGGCAGGCAGGCTGGGGCTGCCGTTCGCTTTCGCGGCGCACTTTGCTCCGGAGTATCTGTACGCCGCGGCCCAACTCTATCGCGAGCAATTCCGGCCCAGTGAGGCGCTGCAAAATCCTTATCTGATAGTCGCGGTGCAGGTGATTGCGGCCGAGACCGACGCCGCCGCCCGGCGCCTGTTCACCACGCCCCAGCAACGTTTTCTGCGATTGATCCGAAACCAGCCGGTCGAACTGTTGCCTCCGGTGGATTCCATGGAGCCGTTGTGGCAGGACATGGAGAGGGCGGCGGTAGAGAGCAGGCTGAGTGCCGCGATCGTAGGCTCGGAGGCAACGGTGAAAGCGGGCCTGGAGAAGCTGGTGGCTGAAACGGGAGCCGACGAAGTCATCGTAGTCACTGATACCTATGAGCATGCCGACCGGCTGCAGTCTTATGAACGCGTGGCTCGCGTGGCCGCGAAGATCGAAGTGAAGGCCGTTGCGGCAGTAGAAGTCTGAAGCCAATCCTGCACTTGAATCCAGATCCGCTAACCAGGAGAAAAAATGGCGCACCTGTTTGAACCGCTGACTCTGCGCGGGGTCACGTTGCGGAATCGTATCGGGGCCTCGCCCATGTGTCAGTACAGCTCGGAAGACGGGATGGCGACGGACTGGCACCTGGTTCACCTGGGATCGCGCGCCGTCGGCGGAGCCGGCCTGGTTTCGGTGGAAGCCACGGCAGTCGAAGCGACTGGGCGAATCTCTCCTCAGGACATGGGCATATGGTCGGACCGGCACATGGAACCCCTGGCGCGGATCGCGAAGTTCGTAGCCGCGCATGGGGCGGTGCCGGGAATCCAGTTGGCGCACGCCGGGCGCAAAGGGTCGAAGTCGCGGCCGTGGGACGGAGACCGCTCCCTTACCGACGCGGAAGGTGGCTGGGATGTGGTCGCTCCCAGTGCGCTCGCCTTCGCCGAGGGCTGGCGTGTCCCGCATGAATTGACGGTGCAGGAAATAGGCGGCATTCGCGAGTCTTTTCGCCAGGCGGCGGTCCGCGCCCGGGAAGCCGGATTCCTGTGGCTCGAAATTCACGCTGCCCATGGATACCTCCTCCACAGTTTCTATTCGCCGCTTTCCAATCATCGGACTGACGAATATGGAGGCAGCCTGGAGAACCGCATCCGCTTCCTGCTGGAGACGGTTCGCGCCGTTCGCCCGGAATGGCCCAAGCATCAACCGCTGAGCGTTCGCCTCTCCTGTACCGACTGGGTGGAGGGCGGATGGACGCTGGAGGATTCCATTCAATCAGCGAAAGCCCTTAAGGCAGAGGGCGTCGATCTGATTGATTGCAGCTCGGGCGGAGGCAGCCCTCTCGCCAGGATTCCGGTTGGTGCCAGTTATCAGGTCCCGCTGTCCGAGGGAGTCAGGAATGGAGCCGGGATTCCGACCGCGGCCGTGGGCATGATCACCGAAGCCATGCAGGCCGATGACATTGTCAGAAACGGACGCGCCGACCTGGTGCTGCTCGCGCGCGAGTTTCTTCGCGATCCTTACTGGCCCTTCCGGGCGGCTAAGACGCTGCATTTTCGCGGGGAAATGCCCGTGCCTCCACAATACCTGAGGGCGTTGTAATTCCACGATCAATTCGCTCATAAGCGGACTCTTCGTGCCGTCAGATCGGCCTGGGGCTCTTGGTGGCCACCAGCACCGCCAATACGACGGCGGTGTTGCGAACGCTTTCTGCGATGGTCACGAGCGCGGACGAGACGGGCGGGTGCTGATCCGCCAGTCCCTCCAGACGCGAACTCACACCATGGAGTTGCTCAACTTCGGCCAGGATCGCTTCAAAGGCCATGGGTCCCCCGCTCTTTGGAAAGAAACCTAAGGTGTGGGAGTACTTCAGATGGACTGGCTTAGGTCAGAAGACCTGAAAGAGGAGAAGGTGTTAACCACCTCAATATTAACCATAACACGCCGGAAGCGGATTAGCTCGTTCCAAGTAGGACCAGTCAGCGGCTTTGGTTGCCATCAAATCCAATCTCAACCCTCAGGGATTGCTGCTAGTTACCAGGAATTCCGATCGTTTACCTGATCTGCGCCGTTCCCGACTGCGATCATGATGCCCTTGCCCGCGATACGAATTCCGCTGATTTGCCGTCTTTTGGGGCTAAAATAGCAATCTATGAGGCCTGCCGCAATAGCGAAGAAAGGCCGCGAATTTGATCCCAACACCTTCCTGGCAACCATTGGCGAGGGCAGGAAGAATCTCGCTGTCGCGAAAAAGCAGGTCATCTACGCCCAGGGCGACGCTGCCGATGCTGTTTACTATATTCAAAAAGGCAAAGTAAGGCTCACAGTTGTATCCAAAATCGGCCGGGAAGCGACCATCGGCCTGTTGAGCGAAAAGAATTTTTTTGGCGAGGGTGCGCTGGCCGGGCAGACTCTCCGCATGGGATCCGCGGAGGCGATGACCGACTGCGAGGTCCTGCGGATCGACAAGAAGGCCATGATGGCCGCCCTTCACCGCGAACACGCCTTTTCCGATATGTTCGTGGCTTATCTGCTGGCGCGCAATATCCGCTATGAAGAAGACCTGGTCGATCAGTTGTTTAATTCCAGCGAGAAAAGGCTGGCCCGTGTACTCCTTCTCCTTGCACATTTTGGGAAAGAAGGCATTCCTGAGACCGTGGTTCCCAAGATAAGTCAGGAAACACTGGCGGAAATGGTCGGGACTACCCGTTCGCGGGTGAGCTTTTTCATGAACCGGTTCAGGAAGCTGGGCTTTATCCACTACGCCGGAGGCATTGAAGGCGGATTACAGGTCCACAGTTCACTGCTGAACGTAGTTCTGCACGACTGAGCAACTCCGCGCCGGTTTTTTCCTGGAGACAACGCTGTCGTTATTGGGGAGCCTCTCCGGCGTGTCCACGGCGGTGGACTCGGTAATGTGATAGTCCTGGTAGTCGATGGTGAAACTGGCCTGTCCACCCAGCCGGATTGCGCTGGTGCTGCGATTGGATTCCGGGAGCCAGAAATCGCCGACCTTCTTATAGACCTGTACGATTTTGGTTTCCTTTGTCCAGAACGACGGGTTCTTTGCCGGGCTTGCTTCAATGCGAGTCACCGCAAAGTCTTCCGCATCGACCCAGATTTGACCACGGTAGAGAAGCTTGTTATTGGTCCGGGGTTCCACATAAAGAACGTAGGCCGCGCCCGCGGGCGTGCTCTCGTATCCTGTCAAAGTGAAGCTGTAGTTCTCCTGGTTGAGGGCGATATGGCTCTGGTTCTCCTTCGTCACGGCCTCTTGCTCGCTCTGCAACATGCGTTTGAAAACTCGCTCGATGATGAGCTGAGAGCCCTTTTCCGACCGGATGCTGAAGTCTTTCGTGCCCGGCGTGCGGAAGCGTACATCCACGATCATCTCCGCGCTTCTGGAGCCCGGGAAGCCGTGGTAGTCAAGGCGATAGACTCGAGTGCCCTGGTAAGCGCCCAGCGCGCGGGCGCGTTCCATATTTCTCTCCACCAGGCGGGTTACGATTTCCTCCGCGTGCAACCGGACCGGCGAAGCCGGGGCGTGAGCGTCCGAGAGCTGCCCGGCTGCGCCCTGCAGACTGCCGAGACCGAGGATCACGGATAAGGATAAAGACCAGGTGAACCCGGCGGAACGGATGTGCACGTTCATCAACGAACTCCGTACACTCAACATACTCCCGCCCGTTTCTTGAAAAGTGAGCAATTTTGACCACTTTTGCCGCCCCGTAGCGGCCGGAAGGATTACGTCAGAGGTAATCCCTCGCCGCCCCCAAGACCTAAGGTACTTCAAGTTCCGCAAAAGCCGGGGGAAAAGGGGCAGGCTGGGGCAAAAATCGTTTCGCCCGCGCCGGCCAGTTTAACTTCGCCATTATTCTCTTCCGGAACCGCTATCAAGCGATGCCGCGTCGTCCGCTCAGCAGGTTAATGACCAGCACCACCAGCGCTATGACCAGGAGCAAATGGATAAGGCCTCCGCCGACATGGAGAGTGAAGCCCAGTAGCCACAAAATCACCAGAACGACACAAATGGTCCAAAGCATGTTTGTTTCTCCTGTGCGAAATGTCAGCGCGACCCGAGGTCCCGGTCGAAACGCTCCGCGCCGGAGCTTTCCGGGTCTGCCGCGTCCTGAGTATCCTTGATTCGCAATGGCCATGCTGAGCAGGATTGCTCATAGGCGGCCGGCATCGCAGCTGCAAAAAAAGCCGGCCAAGTAATGAACTTGACCGGCCTTTTCAGGGTGCCGCACTTTGGACTCGGGTTATGGTTGCGCGGCCGGCCTTGGCTTTTTCCTGGTCCCGGCCGGTGTCCGTCTCTGGGTCCGTTCCTGCTTAAGCAGAGTCAGGGAATCCGCGGCGTTAAATGGATATTGGCGGACCGACTGCTGCCCCGTGGTACTCAGCGTTATGTCCACGCGCCGGTTGCTCGCCAGGATGATGGTTGTCATGTTATCGAGCACCCGTTGTCGCTCCGCAGGCGTCAACTCGGGATTCTGCTCCACCGCATCTTTCACCTGGGCGCCGGTCAGGTTTTGTTCTTCTCCGAACGCCTTGGTTTCGATGCTTGCAGCGGGAACGCCGTGCTCGGTCAGGAACTGCCGGGTGCGTTCCACGCGCCGTTCCGAGAGCGCTTGATTGTATTCCACCGACCCTCGCCGATCGGCGTGGCTTCCCAGAATCAGGTGAGCATCCGGCCTGAGCTCCAGATATTTCCCGAAATCAATGGCCAGCGTGATGAGGGTTTGTTGCTGGCTCTCCAGCAGGCCGCGATCGGGATCCTCGCGAGTCGGCTTGGCCGTCGCAAAGTAAATGCTGTGCAGCGCCAGCCGGCTTTCGAGCCGCGCTACCTCAGGCGAAACCGGGGGAGGGTTTTCCACCATGACCTGCGCGGTGGCCGGAGTACTCAGTCCGCGCGAGTCGCTGCAGGTCGCGCTTACCGTAATGGGGCCAGCGGAAACGCCCGACGTGTCGAGAGCGGCGGTGCTGCCGCTGCCCGAAAGGCTGCCTCCGCTCGCGCTCCAGCTGCCCACTGCAACCGTGGCATTGTCCGGGCTGGCGCATGAGCAATCGATGGTCGAGGGTGTGCCGGTTTCTACCGTCGAAGGACTCGCCGAACAGGACACGGTCGGCGGATTCCGGGGCGGCTCCCGCACCGCGAAAGTCGAATTGCAGATGGCTTCTCCTGTCCGCGGCCGCCTGGGATCCGTCACGCGCGCGGTCACGGTGTAACTCCCGCCGGCCAAGCCATTGGTGTCGATGCTGGCATCAGCCTCTCTCGAGCTAATCTTGCCGCCGGTGCTGCTCCAGCCATAAGCCAGGGAGTGTTTGGGATTGAAGTTGCTGGCTGTCGCGGTGGCATTGACCGGCTCGCCGGCCATGACCTCACTAGGCCGCAACGAGCAGCTTGCTGCAACCGGTAGGGCGGGTTCGCCGCCAAACATGATGACCAGGCCACTCTGCAGTCTTGCACCCCGGATTTCGGTGGCCGGCGTCGTCGCCGAAGGACCGAACCGATAGTCGGAGTACACGAAATCGGCGCGCAGCAAGCGCCACGCCACGTGCCGCGTCAGGTTGACATCAAGCCCGCCGCCGGCCATGACCCCCAATTTCTGGATGTCGTGGAAAGCGTCCGGCATGAGGCGATGGTCGCCCACCAGCACTTCAAGAAATGGCGAAAAATGAGCGTGCCGGAAAGTTATCTTCGGACCCAGCGAAAGGTTGGAGAGCGCGGTGTCGTCGACCCGGTCGGTTCCCGTTTCGCCGCTGTTCCAAAGCGTACTGCCATCCAGCGTAATTCCAAACCATCGGTTGAAGTCGTAAGTAATGCCCGCTCCGACGCCCCGCGGATTCGCTTCCAAACGGCTGCTCACCGGGAGCAATCCCAGGGGAAGCAGGCCGTGCACGTCGGCGCCGGGATGGAAGAAAGAATACCCACCGTAAAACTCCCATTTGGGGCCGGGCGGCTCCTGTGCTGGCGCAAAGGTACCGATGCTGCACAGCACGGCAAGCGCCGCCAGCAGCATGATCCCGACCGGACTACGGTGGCTGTGAGAGTGAGATGACATACGAAAATTCCTCCGGCTTAGTGACTTGCAAATCGTTTCGGCCCAACCCGGGGCGGGGCCAGCCGTAAGCCGGCCCCGCTCTGGATGCGCAGGTTCAGGGCGCGGTCACGGTGTTGTCGTCAAATGTGACTGCGGCGTTGCGGGCCAACGCTCTGCCTTGCAGGGTGGCGCCGGTATCCAGGGTGATGGCCTGAAGTGCCAGGATCGTTCCCTTAAAGATGGAGTTGGTCCCCAGGGTTGCGGAACTGCCGACCTGCCAAAACACGTTCTTGGCTTGGGCTCCGCCGGCCAGCACAACCTGGGTACTTCCCAAAGTGGTGAGCGTAGACGCGATCTGGAAGATGAAAACCGCGTTCGCGTTACCCTGGGCGTCGAGCGTGACGTTCCCGGACGACAACATGACCGTGCTCGAGTTCTTGTACAGACCAGGAGTGAAGGTGAGGCCACTCAACTCGCCGGGCAGCGCCGCCCCTCCGGGCAAGCTTTCCACGTAGTTATAGGCGATGATCACATCGAGCTCGCCCTGCGCCGCCGCCGGGTCGGTGACATGAAACACCGCCGGCGCGATGAGGGTTCCGGGCGGGAATCCCGTAACCGCAGTTCCCGGACTCAGCCCGAGATCGCCGCCAGCAATGGTCGTGGGACCGGTATTGGTAACCGTGGAGCCGGCTACTGCATCGAAATTCGCCGCCGTTCCCAGAGGCACCGGCGGCTGACATGCCAGGGTGGCCGTGCTGAAGCTCCAGACAAAGTCACTGGCTAGCCCGTTACCGGACGGGTCCTGGGCGCCGGTCGTGACCGTGGCCGTATAGGTTGTGCTGAGTGCGAGGTTGGCAGCCGGGGTAAATGAGGCAATCCGGCCGGTGCCATCGAGAGCGACAACTCCGACCACCGGGGTTACGCCGGGGCCGGCCAATGTCACCGTGGTCGCGTCTATAGTGGCGGCGTTCATCGCCTCATTGAATGTGGCGGTGACCACCGCGTCGGGACATACGCCGAGCGCCGCAGCCAGAGGACTCTCGGAAATCACCGCCGGCGGCGGGGGCGCAGCGCAGGTTGTAGGGGAAGTAGTGAAGGTCCAGACAAAATCGCTGGCCAGGCCATTGCCGGACGCGTCCTGAGCCCCGGTGGTAATGGTGGCGGTATAGGCCGTGTTGAGCGCGAGACTGGCCGTGGGCGTGAAGGCGAAAATCTTGTTCGGTACGTCGTGGGTGATGGTTCCGGCAACCGGAGTCACGCCCGGTCCGGTCAACTTGAAGGTTCCGGCGTTGATGGTGGCAGGGCTCATTGCCTGCGGGAAGGTGGCGACCACCACTGCGTTGGGGCATATTCCCGT
>DASQHA010000043.1:0-6375 GCA_035632335.1 Terriglobales bacterium | reverse complement strand
CCCCCCCCCCCCCGACCGGGTCGGAGACCCCGGTCCCACACGGTCAAGCTTTGCTCGTCCTTCTGTATAATCACCACTTTGTCAGACGATATTTGAAACCCCGAGGAGACCTTTGCCACAAGCGGAAATTGGAATCATTGGCGGCAGCGGGCTGTATGCGATGCCCGGCCTCACTAAAGTGAAAGAGGTGCGCCTCAATACGCCGTTCGGCAAGCCTTCGGAGGCCTACGTCCTGGGCACGCTCGAAGGCCGCAAAGTTGCATTCCTGGCGCGCCACGGGCGGGGACACCGCATTCTCCCCAGCGAGTTGAATTTCCGCGCCAATATTTATGGATTTAAGCAGCTGGGCGCGCAGCGGATTGTTTCCATCTCCGCCGTGGGGTCGTTGAAGGAAGAGCATAAGCCGCTGGAGTTCGTGATCCCGGACCAGTTCTTCGATCGCACCCGCCACCGCGTGGATACATTTTTCGGAAACGGTATCGTGGCCCACATTGCCTTCGCCGACCCGATCTGTCCTCAGCTTGCCCAGGCCGTGGAAGCCGCATGCAGGAAGGCGGGCGTGACCGCCAAGCGCGGCGGCACTTACCTCTGCATGGAGGGTCCCCAGTTTTCAACCCGGGCCGAGTCGAACGTCTATCGCAGCTGGGGCATGGACGTGATCGGAATGACCAACCTGCAGGAAGCCAAGCTGGCCCGCGAGGCGGAAATTTGCTACGTGACGGTTGCCATGGTCACCGACTATGACTGCTGGCATCCGCACCATGATTCGGTGACCGTCGACCAGATCGTGGCGGTACTGCTGAAGAATGCCGAGAATGCAACCCGGGTGGTGCGCGAAACCGTCGCTTCCATGCCCGACCAACGCACCTGCAAGTGCGGGTCATCCCTGGCCCATGCCATCCTCACCGACCGCAGCAAAATTCCCGCGGCCACCCGTCAGAAGCTGAAACTTATTCTGGATAAATACCTGAAGGCCAAAAAGGCATGAGCATCGTCGCAGTCGGTTCGGTGGCGTTTGACACCATTGCCAGCCCCTCCGGGAAAGTGGAGGACGTTCTCGGCGGCGCCGCGACCTATTTCGCGCTGGCCGCCAGCTATTTCACCGAGGTTCGCGTGGTCGCAATTGTGGGAGAGGACTTTACCCACGAGCATGAAAACGTGTTGAAACGGCGCGGAGTGGATACGCGCGGCATTGAACACGCCAAGGGGAAAACCTTTCGCTGGGGCGGGCAGTACCACGATAATCTGAACGAGGCCAAGACCGACTTTACTGACCTCAACGTGTTTCAGAACTTTCAGCCGCACATCCCGGCTCATTATCGAGATTCGCAGTTTCTGTTTCTGGGAAACATCCAACCTGAGTTGCAGTCGATGGTGCGGCGGGAAATGAAGACCGTGCGCCTGACCGGCGGCGACACCATGAACTACTGGATCAACACCGCCCGCAAGTCTTTGACCGAAACCCTGAAACTGATCGACGTGCTCTTGATTAACGATACCGAAGCCAAAAGCCTGGCGGGAGAGACCAACCTGCCGCGGGCCGCGCAGAAGGTGCTGGCCATGGGGCCGCAGGCCCTGGTCATCAAGCATGGCGAGTACGGCGCGACCATCTTTTTCCGCGAAGGAGCCTTCGGTATCGGGCGCCATCCTTTTCGCGCACCCGCGCTGCCCATTGACGAAGTCCAGGACCCCACCGGCGCCGGCGATTCCTTTGCCGGCGGCTTTATGGGATACATTGCCTCGCAGGGAGAATTGAGCCGCGAAGTATTGAAGCGCGCACTCTTCTACGGCGGGGTGATGGGATCGTTTGCGGTGGAGCGCTTCGGGACCGAGCGTCTGCAGTCGCTTACCCGCGAAGAGATTGACGCCCGCTTCCAAATTTTCCGCGAGCTGACCCACCTGGAATGAGCGCGCAGCCCATCCGGCGCTGGGACCAGGAAACCGCCCTGCTGGCATGGCTCACCGCGTGCATTTCGGTCATTTCCTTCCTGTTTTATTTCCGGCGTGGCGACATACTCCTCTATGGCGACGCCGTGGCCCACATCAACATCGCACGCCGGGTCTTCGATTCCCGGACGCCCGGCTTGCTGCAACTGGGGACCGTCTGGCTGCCCCTGCCGGATCTGCTGATGATCCCGTTCCTGCTTTCAAACTGGATGTGGAAGACCGGAGCCGGCGGGTCGATTCCGTCCATGGCCGCCTATGTTTTTGGGACGGTTGGAATTTTTCGTCTGGTGCGCGACGGGCTGGTTTCAGCGGCTCAATCGGCGGTGATGACGAGAGTTGCAGCCTGGCTGGCTGCGATCGCCTATGCTACCAACCCGAACCTGATCTACCTGCAAGCGACGGCGCTGACCGAACCGTTGTACTTGGCCCTGTTTGTCTGGGCTCTGGTTTACTTTAGCGATTTTGTGCAAGAGTCAGGCACATCCGGCGAAAAGGCCCGGGCGTTGACCGTTTCATCTCCACTGGTTAAATGCGGCTTTTGCCTGGCCGCGGCATGCCTGACCCGCTACGACGCGTGGTTTCTGGCGATCGCGATCGGCGTGGCTGCCCTCCTCGTGGCGCTGCGCGCGAAACAGCGAGGCGTTGCCCCGATACGGGGATTGAAAAAGTTCGTCCTTCTGTCCGCGGCCGCTCCCATACTCTGGCTGGCCTACAACGCGATCGTCTATCGTAATCCGCTGGAATTTGCCAACGGGCCATACTCGGCCAAGGCCATCGAACAGAGAAGCCCGGCGATGTCCCATCCCGGCGCCCACGACCTGCAAACTGCTTTCAGCTACTTCCTGAAGTCGGCGGAACTGAATCTTGCCGCCGCAGGCTGGCAGAAAGTCTGGCTGCTGCTCGGGCTGGCGGGAGTGATCGCCGGACTGGCCAGGAAACAGTTTCGGGGCCATTTGTGGGCGCTGCTGCTGCTTTGGGTTCCCATACCGTTCTACTCCCTTTCCGTCGCCTACAGTGGTGTGCCGATCTATGTGCCGGTGTGGTGGCCGTTTTCCTATTACAACGTGCGTTACGGTCTGGAACTGCTTCCCGCGTTCGCCGTGTCCCTGGCTGTGACCGTATACTTCGCTGCGCAAGTGGTGCAGCGTCGCGCCTTCAAGTTTGGCGTAGTGGCGATAGCCTTGATCTTCGTGGCCACCAGCTACGCATCGATCTGGAAGGCGCCAGCCTGCTTCACCGAAGCCGCTATCAATTCCCGAGGCCGCATCGCGGTAGAACGCGAACTTGCCGACTTTATAAAAGCTCTGCCCCCGGACTCCACCCTGCTCATGTATCTGGGCAACCATGTGGGAGCGCTGCAGCAGGCCGGCGTTCCATTGCGCCGGGTCATCAATGAGGGTAACCACCGGACATGGAAGCAGCCTGCTGACCTTGATGGATTATGGGAGCGGGCCCTGGCGGATCCGGCGAAATATGCGGACTTCGTTATCGCCTTCGAGGGTGATGCGGTTTCGAGCGGCGTGCAGAAGCGAGACCTGGTTTCACTTGCGGTGATTCATGTTTCCGGAGAACCCGCGGCCACCATCTACCGCACCCGCGCCCCGGCCCGGTAATCATCTGCGTTAACTTGCGCACACCGGAAGCGGTCAAGGGCGATGTTTCCGGGTGATAAAATCCAGCCACCGAAGCCGGCAACCACTCATGCCATCCTGGAACGATCTGCCGGAACCGGCATGTGTGCGAGCTGTAACTTTCCGGTTGCGCTTGAGGCCGGCGACGGCCCGGGAGGGCGCTATTGGACCGATGGAAGGAACGCGCCAGGAGCAGAAACGCTCGCAGCGGCTGGTGCCACCGAAATGACGTCGTCCGATCGAATCATTCCTTTCGTAAAGGCCAGCGCTTGCGGGAATGACTTCCTGATCATTGATGGTTTGTATATTCCAGCCGACGCCGCCGAGTTCAGCCGGAGCATCTGCGACCGCCATCAAGGTGTGGGCGCTGACGGCGTGGAGTGGTTGTTTCCCGCGCCGGATGCGGATGTGCAGGCGCGGCTCTTCAACGCAGACGGGTCCGAGGCGGAAATTTCTGGCAACGGCACCCGCTGCGTGGCTGCCTATCTGTGCTCCGAGCAGCCCAGGGAGAGGTTTACGATTCGCACCGGCGCGGGGGTCAAAACCTGTACGCTTACCAGTCGCAGCGAATCCAGTTATGAGTTTGAAATTGCCATGGGTCGGCCGGAAGTGGGAGACGCATTCCCCATCAAGCTGTCATTCGCGCAAGTGCGCGGCATTCCTGTCTCGATGGGAAACCCGCATTACGTTGTCTTCGTGAAAGAATTCAGCCCTGCATGGCAGGCCGAAGCGGCGGAGATCGGGCGGCAACCTCGGTTCCCCCAGGGAGTCAACGTCGAACTGGTAATTATTAACGATAGGAGTAATGTCGAAGTCAGGTTTTTCGAGCGGGGAGTCGGCGAAACCCAGTCGTCGGGGACCGGCTCATGTGCTTCCGCGGTGGCTGCCATTGCCGCAGAGCGCGCCCTGTCGCCGGTGCGGGTGCACGCGCCCGGCGGAGTTCAGACGGTCCGCTGGGAAGGCGAGGTATTTCTTCGCGGGCCTGCACAACTGGTCTGCCGCGGGGAATTTTTTGTATAGCGGCGCGCCCGCGGTTTGCGTTTAGCACTCGGAGACAGATGACTTCAGTTCGACAAGTTGCGCGCATCAAGCCGCCGGCGCTCCAATCCGGCGACAGCGTGGGCATCGTGGCCCCGGCCAGCAACGTCAGGCCTGAAGATCTGGAAGCGGGCTGCGCGGCTTTGCGCGGCCTGGGATACAAGCCTTTCTATTTCGAATCGATCCTGGAACGCGATCTCTATTTCGCGGGTTCGGCGGAGCGGCGGGCGCGTGAACTGGAGGAAATGTTCGTGCGCGACGAAGTCCGCGCCGTCGTCTGCGCCCGTGGCGGATACGGTTCGAATTATCTTCTGCGCGTTCTCGACTTGAACAAGATCAAGACGCACCCCAAGATTTTCGTCGGTTACAGCGACCTGACCACGCTGCTGACTTACTTCGCGGACTCGGCCGGAATGATTACCTTTCACGGCCCCATGGTGGCCAAGGATTTCGCGCACGCCGATGGCGTCGATCCGGCTTCCTGGGCGAGAGCGCTGAATGGAGCGTCGGAATGGGCCCTGGAACTGGACGCCGACGTGAAATCACTGGTCGAAGGTTCTGGAGAAGGAGTTCTTTATGGCGGATGCCTCTCGATTCTGGTGGCGTCTTTGGGCACGCCTTATGAGATCCGCACTGCGGGAACGATCTTGTTTCTCGAGGATGTCGCCGCCAAGCCTTTTCAGATCGACCGCATGCTCATGCAACTGAAGCTGGCGGGAAAGCTGGCCGAGGTTCGCGGCATCATTTTTGGCGAAATGCTGGATTGCACCCAAAACCAGAACAATAATCAGAACAAAGAGCAGGGTTATACCCTGGAAGAAGTCGTATTGCGCGTGGTCGGCGACCTGGGAGTGCCGGTTGCGTATGGATTGCGCTCCGGCCATGTTTCCCGCCGCAACATTACGTTGCCGTTCGGCGTACACGCGGCGCTGCGGGTCGCGGCCGGCGATGTCAATTTGAAAATAACGGAAGCCGCGACGGTGGCGGCCGTTTCCTCGCGGTCTGCGAGATGAAAGGAAACGAAATTAACCGCAGAGGACACAGAGGCCACCGAGGGTTGTTGCGTGAAGAACCTGTGGACACGAACTTATGAACGATAAGCGACACATTCACCTGATTGGTATCTGCGGCACCGCCATGGCATCGCTGGCCGGCATGCTCAAGCAGCGCGGTTTTCGCGTGACCGGTTCCGATGCCGCCGCCTATCCACCCATGTCGGATTTCCTGGCCGCGCTCGGCATTCCGGTTGCCCAGCCCTTTGCCGCCGGCAATCTCGAGCCGCGGCCGGATATGGTCGTGGTAGGGAACGCCATCTCGCGGGGCAACGTCGAACTGGAGCACGTACTCGACCAGCGCATTCCGTTCTGCTCGCTGCCGCAAATCCTGCACGAGGAATTCCTGCGAGGCAAGGAAGTCCTGGTCGTAGCGGGGACGCACGGCAAGACCACCACCACATCGATGCTGGCCTGGATTTTTCACAGTGCCGGGGTTCAGCCTTCGTTCCTGATTGGCGGCATTGCGGAAAATTTCGGTAGCAGCTTCCAGCTGGGGCCGGGCAAGCATTTCATCCTGGAAGGCGACGAATACGACACTGCCTTCTTCGATAAGGGCCCCAAGTTCCTGCACTATTTTCCTGACGCCATCATCCTGACCTCGGTGGAATTCGATCACGCCGACATTTACAAGGATCTCGACGCCGTTGAGACCGCCTTCAAGCGCCTGGTGAATCTGATTCCGCGTCGCGGACGAATTGTGGCCT
>DASQHA010000042.1:0-7370 GCA_035632335.1 Terriglobales bacterium | reverse complement strand
CAGCGAAGCTCAACAAAGGTTTACCTAAACAAAAAGCAGCGGAGCTTCGCTCCGTCGGACAGCCGAGGGCGGCTGTCCCCACGTGGTCTGTGGCCGAGAAGGGCTACGGTTTCCTCAAATGCGCGTTCGACTCGATCAGCTCGATGCCCAGGCGCGCCCGCGGGAACAGCATGGCGTTGAACTCCGCGCCCACCAGCACCACCAGCGAGATCATGTACATCCACACCAGCAGCGCGATGCCCACGCCCAGTGAGCCGTAGAGAATGCTGTAGTCGGCATAACGCTGCAGATACCAGCCAAACAGGGTGGTCGCGAAAAACCACAGCGCCGATGCCAGCGTGGCGCCGGGCAACACGCTGTGCCAGGGCTGGGTGCGCGGAACGGCATTGTGGTAGATCAGCGCTATCACCGCGATGCTGGTGAGGCCGGCAATCAGCCAGCGAATCGCTGTCCACATCAACAGGATGAAAGGGCCGAATTCGTGCCCCAGCTGGAACAGGATTTGAGTTTCAATGCGATTGCCGAAAGCCACCAGGATGGTCGAGAAGGTCAGCGGAATGCCGGCCAGAATCACCAGCGAGAATGCAATCATCCGCTCTTTCACCAGCCCCCAGCTCTTGGGCAGCTCATAGCAGCGGCGAAAACCTTCCATCCAGGAAATCATGACGCCCGACCCGGTCCACAGCGTAATCAGCGAAGCCGTGATCAGCACTCCCACGGAACGCTGGGTCGTGCCTCTCAGATAGGCCAGCGCGGTGGCGCTTCCGGCGGGCAGAATCTTGCCCAGCGCGTCGGAAATCTCGCGCAGGTACGCCTCGGTGCCGTGCGAAGTGGCCAGCACCGATCCGATGACCAGCAGCGTGGGGAAAAAAGTAAGGATGGAGGAATAGGCCGCGGCTTTGGCCGTGGCGAACGCGTCATGCTGAAACGCGCGCCAGAAGGCGAGGCGAAGCAGGCGACTGAAACGCAACATGAATGGCCCCAGAGTATTGCTCCGGGGCAACGCATGCAACTGCGAAGTGCTGCTACGTTCCTGATCGTGCAATCGTTCTGGGTTAGCGTGCATGGGGGCTCTATGACGCGAACTCAAGGACGCAGAATTGTATACCGCAAACCGGGCAAGCAGGAGGCGGACCAGCTGCCCCCTGCTCGCTGATCTTACTCAGCTGTCAGTTCCTCGGTTTCGCCTTCGGTACGCATCAGCTCAAGCGCGCGCTCGGCTTCCTCGTAGGCCTGCGAAACTTCTTCCTGGACCTTGGCTGCGGCTTCTTCCATCTCTGGCGAGAGCCGTACGTTGCGGTAATACTCCATGCCGGTGCCGGCCGGGATCAACCGTCCCACGATGACGTTCTCCTTCAGTCCTCGCAGGTGGTCGACCGCGCCCTGTATAGATGCCTCGGTCAGGACTCGAGTGGTCTCCTGGAACGACGCCGCCGAGATGAACGAGTCGGTCGAGAGCGAAGCCTTGGTGATACCCAGGAGCAGCGGCCGGCCGGTTGCCGGACGTCCGCCCTGCGCAATCACGCGCTCGTTCTCTTCCGCAAAGCGGAACTTGTCGATCTGCTGCTCCAGCAGGAACTGCGTATCGCCCACGTCTTCCACCTTGCGCCAGCGCATCATCTGGCGAACGATCACTTCGATGTGCTTGTCCGAGATGTTCACGCCCTGCAGCCGGTACACTTCCTGGATTTCGTTCACCAGGTACGACTGCAGCTCTTTTTCTCCCAGCACAGCCAGAATGTCGTGCGGGTTCAGCGGACCGTCCATCAGCGGTTCGCCCGCCTTGACCCGTTCGCCTTCCTGCACGTTGATGTGAACGCCGCGCGGTACCGAGTATTCCTTTTCGGTGCCGTTGTCGGCGACCACATACATCTTGCGCTGTCCCTTGGAGACTTCGCCGAACTTCACCGTGCCATCGATTTCGCTGATGACCGCGGTTTCATGCGGCTTGCGCGCCTCGAACAGTTCGACCACGCGGGGCAAACCACCGGTGATGTCTTTGGTCTTGGTGGTCTCGCGCGGGATCTTGGCCAGCACATCGCCCGGATGAGCGGTGTCGCCGTCCTGCACCATGAGGTGAGCGCGTGAGGGCATGAGGTAGCGCTTGCTGGTCTTGCCCTTGATCACAATCGCCGGCTGGCGCTTCTCGTCGGGCGAATCCGCCACCACGTGCCGCGACAAGCCGGTCACCTCGTCCACTTCTTCGTGCAGCGTGACCCCTTCCTGCAGGTCCTTGAACTGGATTGTGCCGCCGATTTCGGTCAGGATCGAGAAGGTGTAGGGATCCCATTCGACCATCACCTGTCCGAGTGCAACCTGATCGCCTTCGTTGACCTTCAACTTGGCGCCATACACAACCGCATAGCGCTCGCGTTCGCGGCCCTTGTCGTCGACCACCGCAATCGAGCCCTGGCGGTTCATGACCACCAGATCGCCCGACTTGGCTTTGACCGTCTGCAATCCGATGAAGCGCACGATCCCGTTGCTCTTGGCGTCCAATCGCGATTGCTCAGAGACTCGCGATGCCGTACCGCCGATGTGGAAGGTACGCATCGTGAGCTGGGTTCCAGGTTCGCCGATGGACTGTGCCGCGATGACGCCGGTGGCTTCGCCCAGTTCGACCAGCCGGCCCGACGCCAGATTGCGTCCGTAGCACATCACGCAGACTCCGCGTTTCGATTCGCAGGTCAGCACCGAGCGGATCTTCACCCGTTCGATACCGGCCGCCTGAATCGCGCTGGCCAGGTCTTCGGTGATTTCGTTGTTGATGTCGACGATCACGCCGCCGTCGTAGTCCTTGATCTTCTCGAGCGATACGCGGCCCACAATGCGGTCGCGCAACGGCTCGATGATCTCGCCGGCTTCGACGATACCGGCGACGTAGATGCCGTCGACGGTGCCGCAATCATATTCGCTGATAATCACGTCCTGCGCCACGTCAACCAGACGCCGCGTCAGATAGCCTGAATCGGCCGTCTTCAGCGCCGTATCCGCCAGACCTTTGCGGGCGCCGTGAGTCGAGATGAAGTACTCGAGCACGGTGAGCCCTTCGCGGAAGTTGGCCGTGATCGGGGTGTCGATAATTTCGCCCGACGGCTTGGCCATCAGTCCGCGCATGCCGGAGAGCTGGCGAATCTGCTGTTTCGATCCGCGAGCGCCCGAGTCGGCCATGACGTAAATCGGATTCAGCGCGCCTTCTTTATCGCGCTGCTGCATCTGCCCGAACATCTCGTCCGCGACCTTTTCCGTAATCGCCGACCAGATCTCGATGACCTTGTTGTAACGTTCGCCGTTGGTGATGGCTCCGTCCAGGTACTGCTGCTGCACGGCTACGCCCAGCTTTTCGGCGTCTTTCACCAGGGTCTTCTTGTTGTCCGGGATGACCATGTCGTCGATGCCGATGGACAATCCCGCTTTGGTTGCATAGCGGAATCCGAGGTCTTTCACCTCGTCCAGCATCTTGACCGTGACCTCAAGACCGAAGCGCAGGTAGCAATACGTGACCAGCTGTCCGATACCTTTCTTCTTGAGCAGGCCATTGATGAACGGCATGCCTTCGGGAAGGTGATCGTTCAGGATGGCGCGTCCTACCGTGGTCGTCAGGAATCCCCGGTCCGAGTTCACGGGCTCGGTGTGGATGATTTCCTGATCGTCGTAGGCGGTCATCAGGTCGATGACTTCACCGGTGTAACGCAACCGGATCGGGGTAAGCGTTTCCACCGCGCCGGCTTCGAGCGCCAGCAGCACTTCTTCGATGTTGGCGAAGGCGCGGCCTTCACCCTTGGCGCCCGGCTTGCCTTTGGTCAGGTAATAGAGGCCCAACACCATATCCTGCGTCGGCACCGTGATCGGCTGTCCGGATGCGGGAGACAGAATGTTGTGCGATGACAGCATCAGCACGCTGGCTTCAACCTGAGCTTCCGGAGACAGCGGAATATGTACCGCCATCTGGTCGCCGTCAAAGTCGGCGTTGAATGCCGTGCAAACCAGCGGGTGGATCTTGATTGCTTTGCCTTCTACCAGCACCGGCTCGAAAGCCTGAATGCCCAGACGGTGAAGGGTAGGAGCGCGGTTCAACATCACCGGATGGTCTTTGATGACTTCTTCCAGGATGTCCCAGACGATGGGTTCCTGCTGCTCAACCATCTCTTTCGCCTGCTTGATGGTGGTGCAGTGCCCGGTCTGTTCCAGCCGGTGATAAATGAACGGCTTGAACAGCTCCAGAGCCATCTTCTTGGGCAGGCCGCACTGGTGCAGCTTGAGCTCGGGACCGACCACGATGACCGAACGTCCGGAGTAGTCGACGCGCTTGCCCAGCAGGTTCTGGCGGAAGCGTCCCTGCTTGCCTTTGAGCGTGTCGGACAGAGACTTCAGCGGACGGTTGTTGGCGCCACGCAGCACGCGGCCGCGGCGTCCGTTGTCGAACAGAGCGTCAACCGCTTCCTGCAGCATGCGCTTTTCGTTGCGCACGATGACTTCGGGAGCGTGCAGGTCCATCAGCTTCTTCAACCGGTTGTTCCGGTTGATGACGCGGCGATAGAGGTCGTTCAGATCGGAGGTGGCGAAGCGTCCGCCGTCCAGTGGAACCAGGGGACGCAGCTCCGGCGGAATGACCGGGATTACGTCCAGGATCATCCAGTTCGGTTTGTTGCCGCTCTTGCGGAACGCTTCGACCACTTTCAGGCGCTTGGCATACTTGAGCCGCTTCTGCAGCGAGCTCTCATGCTTCATCTTCTCGCGCAGTTCGCCGGACAGGCTTTCCACTTCCACGCGCTTCAGCAGTTCCTTGATGGCCTCGGCGCCCATCATGGCTTTGAAGCCCGCGGGACGGTACTGCTGGTCCAGTTCGCGGTACTTGGCTTCGTCCTTGATGACTTCGTGATCTTTTACCGGCGCATCCCCAGGCTCGACCACCACGTAAGCCTCGAAATACAGAACGGATTCCAGGTCGCGCAGCGAGATGTCGAGCAGGTGCCCGATGCGGCTGGGCAGCCCTTTGAAGAACCACACATGCGAGCAGGGAGAAGCCAGCTCGATGTGACCCAGGCGCTCACGCCGTACTTTCGAAAGCGTCACTTCCACGCCGCACTTGTCGCAGATGACGCCGCGATGCTTCATCCGCTTGTACTTGCCGCACAAACACTCCCAATCCGTTACCGGACCGAATATGCGCGCGCAAAACAGGCCATCACGCTCCGGTTTGAATGTCCGGTAGTTGATGGTTTCGGGCTTGGTCACCTCGCCATGCGACCAGCTCCGTATTTTTTCCGGCGAGGCCAGGCTGATGCGGATGGCGTCAAAATCAGCGATCGGGTTTGCCATGTCAAAGGGGCTAGAACGGTACAAGGTGGTCCTCCGCTTTCCCGCGGTCATACGCCGCCGCTACGCGGCTCCCGAAACCAGTGTCGAGTTTCCGGTGTCCAGTTTCCTGTCTGGCCCGAATCCCCTTCACATCTCTCTGGCCTGCAGGACGGGGAGCACCTTCCACACAGGCTCACTTTTCAAAACTCAATTCGCCGCCAGTCCGGGGTCGCCGACGACTGGCGACCGACGACTGATTTTCTTAATCCGCTGCCGCGCTCAAAACCGGCTTCTTCTCTCCGGCCTTGATCAGCTCCACATCCAGACAGAGCGACTGCAACTCGCGGATCAGCACGTTGAACGATTCCGGCACGCCCGGCTCCATGGCCGCTTCGCCCTTGACGATCGCCTCGTAAATCTTGGTGCGGCCATATACGTCGTCGGACTTCGCGGTCAGAAGCTCCTGCAGGATGAACGCCGCGCCGTACGCTTCGAGCGCCCACACTTCCATTTCTCCGAAGCGCTGGCCGCCGAACTGGGCTTTGCCACCCAACGGCTGCTGCGTGATCAGCGAATACGGCCCGATCGACCGCGCGTGGATCTTGTCGTCCACCAGGTGCGAAAGTTTCAGCATGTAGATGTAGCCGACGGTGACGGGCTGCTCGAACTTGTCGCCGGTCATGCCGTCGTACAAGTAGGTCTTGCCCGATTCCGGCAAGCCCGATTGCTTGAGCAACGCCTTGATCTCGCCTTCGCGCGACCCGTCGAACACCGGCGATCCCATGTACACGCCCTTGGTCAGCGTCGGCGCCACTGCCATCAGCTCCTCATCGCTGAGGTCGGCAATGGTGTCGGCCAGGGTGGTGTCCTTGAACAGCGCCTTCAGTTCGCGCCGGATCGCTTCTTCTTTGGTGTTCTCGGCCAGCATCTCGGTGATCTTCTTGCCCAGTTCGTGTCCGGCCCATCCCAGGTGGGTTTCGAGAATCTGTCCCACGTTCATACGGGAAGGAACGCCCAGCGGATTGAGCACGATTTCCATCGGCGTGCCATCTTCGAGGTACGGCATGTCCTCGTCAGGCAGGATGCGGGCAATCACGCCTTTGTTGCCGTGACGGCCGGCCATCTTGTCGCCCACGCTCAGCTTGCGCTTCATGGCGATGTACACCTTCACCAGCTTGATCACGCCCGGTGGCAGCTCGTCGCCCTTGGTCAGCTTGTCTTTCTTTTCGTTGACGATCTTTTTCAGCACGTCGATCTGACGCGAGGTCATCTCCTCGATCTCGTCGATCTGCTCATTCACCCGTGGATCTTTATCGGCGTATTTAATGCGCTTCAGGTTGCGGGTGGAGATACGCTCGATGGTGTCGCGATCGAGGACTGTGTCCTTGGTGAGCAGGCGCTTGTTGGTGCGCTCGTCGTGCAAGTCGGCCTGCACTTCCTTGCCGCCCAGAATGTTTTCCAGGCGCTTCAGCCGCTCGTCGGTAAGAATCCGTATTTCGTCTGAAAGGTTCTTTTCGAGCTTCGCAATCTGCGTGCCTTCGATGAACTTGGCGCGCTCGTCTTTCTCCTGGCCCTTGCGGGAGAAGATCTTGACGTCCACGATCACGCCTTCAATTCCCGGCGGACAGTAGAGCGAAGCGTCGCGCACGTCACCGGCTTTTTCGCCGAAGATGGCGCGCAGCAGTTTCTCTTCCGGCGTGAGCTGGGTCTCGCCCTTGGGCGTAACTTTGCCGACCAGAATGTCGCCTTGCTTGATCGAGGCCCCGATGCGAATGACGCCGGCTTCGTCCAGATTGCGCAACATCGATTCCGAGACGTTGGGAATGTCGCGGGTAACTTCTTCCGGACCAAGCTTGGTGTCGCGAGCTTCGATTTCGTACTCCTCGATGTGCACCGAGGTGTAGTAATCCTCTTTCACCAGCTTTTCGGAAACCAGAATCGCGTCTTCGAAGTTGTAGCCGCGCCACGGCATGAAGGCGACCAGGACG
Organism: Terriglobales bacterium; assembly: GCA_035632335.1. Lineage (GTDB taxonomy): Bacteria > Acidobacteriota > Terriglobia > Terriglobales > Acidobacteriaceae > JAIQFF01. The sequence continues at coordinate 81 of DASQHA010000042.1, read as the reverse complement.
TTTCGTCCCAGCGCCAGCTCGCCATGATCGGTGCAGGGACCGTCCGCGATCACCTGTCCCTTGGTGACCCGCTGGTTCTTC
>DASQHA010000041.1:0-9815 GCA_035632335.1 Terriglobales bacterium | reverse complement strand
GGAGGCGGTAAAGGGGGAGGCGGCACAGGCGGCTCGGGCGGGGGTAAGGGTGGCTCGGGCGGCAGCGGAAGCGGGGGTACCCGCGGAGGAAACGGCGGCACGAATCCTAACAACAACAATTATTTGAACTCTCCTTACACGCAGGCGCGGACGATTGTTCCGCAATTTCCACCTTCGGCAACGACCAACCAGCAGATCCTGGCTGCTCTGGCGGAAGGCACTGGCGGCTTCACGATCTTCAACACCAACGACTTGCTCGGCGGACTGGAACGCATCGGTCGCGAGCAGAACGAGTTTTACATTCTTGGATATTCTCCGGCGGACACTCCCGAAGGCAGCTGCCACACGTTGAAAGTGAAAATGAACCGCGGGGGTCTCAACGTACGCGCGCGGAGCGGCTACTGCAACGTACGCACGGCCAACGTGCTCGAGGGCAAGCCTATCGAGAAGCAACTCGAGGCTCACGCCACGGGCGCCCAGGCGGGTTCGATCCACGCGGTGATGGAGGCGCCTTTCTTTTATACGGCCCCGAACACGGCGCGCGTCAATCTGGCCATGGAGATTCCTTCCGATTCCTTCCAATTCAACAAGGAGAAAGGCAAATACCACGCGGGATTGAACGTGCTGGGAATTGCCTACCGCGCGGACGGGACCATCGGAGCGAAATTCAGCGACACTGTGAACCTGGATCTCGAAAAAGAGGAATGGAAAGAATTTACGAAAGCTCCGTATCACTACGAGAACGAGTTCGACGCGGCTCCGGGCACGTACAAACTGACCGTGGTGTTGACCGGCGGCGGCGACTCGTTTGGGAAATTCGAATCGCCGCTGACCATTGACGCGTACGATGGGAAGCATTTCAGCCTGGGTGGAGTGGCGCTGTCGAACTCCCTGACCAAGGTCAACGATATTCCTGAGAGCATGGACTCCGTACTGATGGAGGACCGCAAGCCCCTGGTGGTCTCAGGGATGCAGATCTTTCCGTCCGGCAGCAACCGCTTTAAGCACACTGACAACGTGGTGGTGTACTCAGAAGTTTATGAGCCGTTGCTGACGTCGGACAAACCGCCCGCGGTCGGGATGGGATACACGCTCTTCGAGCGCGCGTCCAACACGAAGCTGTTCTCGACTGGCGCGCAGCGCGCCGACAACTTCATTCAAAAAGGCAATCCGGTGATTCCCTTTGCCATGAAAGTGAAAGTTGACGACCTGAAACCGGGCTCTTACCGGCTGATGATGCAGGCCGTGGACGGCGCGAACAACCATGCGCCGGATCGCTTCGTGGACTTTGACATTACGGAGTAAACCGAACTGACCGGACCCGCTTGCCCGAGCGGCAAGCGGACTGTTTTCACAAGCCAGGCGCTTTCCGACTGGTGCATGCTATACAATTTGTCGGGCCATGGAACCCACCGCTATCAGCCAGCAGGTCGAGAGAATCCTGCGCAGCCAGACCTTCGCCAGCAAGGGCCAGCTCCGGAAGCTGCTGGAAATTCTCTTCAGAAACATGGATTCGCAGCTCACCCTGACACCTCACCAGGTGATCAAGGAATTGTGGCCAGAAGAGACCAGGACGAAGAGATCCGCAGATGTGGCGACAGAAATTAACCGGCTCCGGCATGCGCTGGAAGCCTATTATGAGGGAGAAGGTCAGAACGATCTCACCACGATTCTGCTTCCCAATCGTTCGGCAGCAGCCGCAGATGGCAAACCTGAAAAGCGTTGGATCGTAGCGGAACCTCGCAACGGCATCGAAATTCCTGCGGCGGAAGAGCAGCGCGCGGCGGAAAACCATCTGCCGCGCGCCAAAGCGATTCCCCGCAGCGCGATGAAGACAATCGGCGCGATTGCCGCGCTCGGCGCTGTTCTTGGCATGGTGGGTTATGCCGCCATCCGAGTCCTGGCAGTGCACGACCCGCCCAAGTTCGGCCGCCTGGACGGTTCGGCGCTTGTGATTGTGAATGCGGAAGGAAAGGAGATTTGGAGAAAAGTCTTTCCTGATGGAATTGGGCCGGCCTGGTACTACGCGAACGGTGTGGCTTCGCGACTCTGGATCGGAGATCTGGAAGGGAAAGGACATAGCAGCGTCTTGTTTTCTTATCTGCCCGCCGACGAGTCACAGCCCCACTCGTCGACACTCATCTGCTATTCCGACCGAGGCAGGGAGAAGTGGCGCTGGACTCCCGGGAGAGACCTGCCGGAACTCGAGGGAATTCTTTCCACGTTTAAGACGTCCGCCATAAGAGTACTGAAGGCAACGGAGAGAGAACCTCCGCGAATCGTCGTTGTGAGCAACCGCGATCCCTCTTGGGGAGGGCCGAGCCAAATCGCGCTCCTCGATTCCAGCGGTAAGACCCTTTCTGAGTACTGGCATGCCGGGGGCCTACTCGACATGGTAGTGGCCGACCTGGATGGCGATGGCAAAGAGGAGATTATCGCCGCGGGCGTCGCCCATGGATATGATTCTCAGGCGACGATGGTGGTGCTGGATGCTGACCGCGTGTATGGCGCCTCAAAGGAGGTGCCGCAACCTGAGTTTCAAATCCATAGCAAGGGGGTGGCCCAGGAGAGATTGCGCCTGTTATTTCCACGAAGCGATTTGAACCGGGCGTCGTTCCGTTCCAACCATGCCATCGAGCCTACATTCCAGGATGGCAACCTCAAACTAAAGGTGCTGGAATGCCTCGCGCCCATCGGGTGCCCTGTGGATTACGAATTCAACAGGAACTTTCAGTTGGTTGCAGTTTCACCAGCAAGTGAAGAATTTCGGAGCGCTCACGACCAGTTTTATCAAAAGGGCAAAGATGCGCATACTCTGAGTGCGGAAGAAGAGGCCGCGTTTCTGAAAGTCCGATGCTTGGCGGGGTGCACAACCGAATTCGTTCGTGTGGCCCGGACTTATAATCCAGCGGCGTCCTTCGAGAAGGGCTGGACCACGCAAAGTAATCCTAACGGTGTATGGTCGTACGGCTATTCGTCGGGCTTCACGAATCCTACTACGCTCTATGATAAAACCGTACGAAATGGGATCAACGGGCCAAACGCAAAGTATTGGGTATTCTCCTCGGTTAACGTCGGCACATCACCCGCCGCGGAGCATAACGACGGGCCTGCGTACAATGACGCTAACATCGATTTCCTGGCCAACGAGTTCGTGCTCGTGGCCGGGGTCGGCGGCCAATATTCCGATCTGATATTCACTGCCCCTGCTGATGGCGAGTATTCCATAGCTGGCAACTTTCGCGGCGCTCAATACGGCGTTAGCACGGTGGTGGGTATCGTGGCCAATGGACAGATTGTGTTTAGTTCCAGCGTCACTTCCCTCGGCCAGCTTGCGCCATTCCGCGTCACGCTTAGCTTGCAGGCCGGGAGCACGGTCGTGTTTTCTGTAGGTCCGGGCAGCGGGGCCCAAAACACCGGACTCTCAGTGACAATAACAAAGCCCTGCGGTCTCGCCGACAAGCCCACTTTCACTCCGGCAGGGGAGATCACCTGTTCGAGTTCTGCCGCGCATCTGAGTAGTTCTGTCGAACCGGCAAGAAAGCGTATGCCGTAAGCGCGGAATAAAGAGGCGGGGCTCCATAACATCCGCTGCCTGGTAGGATGCAAATCGGAGTTCGTTCCCAACGGGCTCCAGTGGAAACCGCGCGATTTCATACCAACTTCATATCATTTCGTTCCGGCAAAGATTGACTCTCCTGCAATCTGCTGCAAAGATTGGCACATCTCCGTCTGTGTGTTCCTGCTGTACGTAAAAAAATTTCAACATGCCAAACCTCGGACCAAAAGAGGTACAAAGACCATGTCGACCAGGAAGAGGTATGCCCCAGCAATCGTTCCACTTGTATTGCTGACAGGGAGCCTGTTTGCGGCTCCTTTACACGGACAGCAGCGGCAGGCTCTTTCCACTCAGCTAGCGGCCCCAGCAGGCCTCAAGCCGGTCGGCCGCCTGCCCGGCTCGCAGCCATTACGCCTTGCGCTCACGCTGCGGCTGCGCAACCAAGGGGAACTCCAAGCCCTGTTGCACGATCTCTACGACCCCCAGAGTCCAAGTTACCGCCAATTCCTGACAGTCGAGGAATTCACGGATCGCTTCGGCCCAACTGTCGCCGACTACGACCGCGTCGCTCAGTTTGCCAAGTCGAATGGGCTCACGGTGACGCACACGGCGATCAATCGCCTGGTGCTGGATGTAAGCGGCCCGGTCTCCGCGATTGAGCGCGCCTTCGGCGTGACCATGCAGGTGTATCAGCATCCGACGGAGCCCCGCACGTTTCATGCTCCCAACGTGGAGCCTTCCCTGGACCCGAGCCTGCCGGTGCAAGGAATCGAGGGACTGAGCGATTTCGAGCCACCGCGGCCCGCGGACTTGAGGCTGGCTTCGCCCACCCAGAATGCTACGCCAAATGCCGCCGGGTCGGGGCCAAACGGTGCGTTCCTCGGGAGCGACATCCGCGCGGCTTACGCTCCGGGCGTCACGCTGGACGGCACCGGCCAAACAGTCGGAATACTAGAGTTCAGTACCTATAATCTGAGCGACATTCAGATGTACTTCAGTCGTGTAAGCCAGCCGCTCAAAGTACCAGTCGTAAACGCTGTGTTGGATGACATCGATCAATTCCAATGTGTGAACTGCAGTGCCGGTGCCTTGGAAGCGGCCTTGGATATTGAACTGGCCATCTCGATGGCGCCAAATCTGTCCGGGCTGATCGTTTACGAGGGTGCGTATGACGCCGATATTCTCAACGAAATGGCCACAGATAATATCGCGAAGCAACTGAGCTGCTCGTGGGTTTGGGGCATGGATGCTTACTTCATCGACCCGATCTTCCAGGAGTTTGCGGCTCAGGGGCAGAATTTCTTCACCGCCTCCGGCGACGCCGGCGCAACCACACCCCTTTGTTCCGGACTCAGCAACGTCTGCAATCCTTCTCGCTTTCCATCCGTCGATGCTTACGTTACCTCCGTGGGAGGAACGATCCTCACGACGAATGCGGCCGGTGCATGGCAGTCGGAGACGGCTTGGCCAGAAAGCGGAGGAGGAGTCTCCAGCTACACCTTCCCGATTCCAACTTATCAGCTACCGCTCATCAACTCCGCGAACCAGGGCTCGACGACCATACGCAACTACCCCGACGTTGCGGCAATAGCGCAGGGCGTCTACTTCTGCGCAAACGGGGGTTGTGCAACAACAGGGGGAACAAGTGCATCGGCACCAGTGTGGGCCGGTTTTCTGGCACTGGCAAACCAGCAGACTGGCGGCTCCTCGATCGGCTCCTTAAATCCGAGTATCTATGCGATCGCACAAGGAACAAACTACGCGAACGACTTTCACGACATCACTACGGGCAACAACTTCAATCCCGCCAGCCCCAATCTGTATTCGGCCGTCGCAGGCTACGACCTGGTGACCGGCTTGGGTTCGCCGAACGGGCAAAGCCTGATCAATGCGCTTGCGCCGGCGGCAACAGGTCCGAACTTCGCACTGAGTTCGCCTCCGGGCACGTTAAGCATTTCTCCGGGCGGTCAAGTGACCGCTACCATCACGGTGACAGGAGTGAACGGATTCAGCGGCGCCGTCGGTTTGAGGGCCACATTCCTCGGCCAGCTAACCGGCATCACCGCCAGCTTCAGTCCGGCGTCAATCACCGGCTCAGGAACATCGACACTGACCATTTCCGCTGCGAATGTCCCGCTGCATACCAGCATCCCGATCGTGGTCACCGGCACCAGCGGAGCTTTCAGTCACACCACCTACCTAAACCTAACTGCGCTGATGGCTAGCCTGGTGGAGACGGCAGTTTCCGCGCCTCCCGCTTCGGTGAACGTAGGAGACAGCTTGTCCGTTACCGACACGACGCAGAACAATGGACAAGCAACAGCACCCAGCTCCGTTACCGGCTACTACCTTTCAGCCACAACGACGAAGACCATCAACAGCCATCCTCTCGGGACGCGTATCGTGCCCGCGCTGGCCGTAAACGCAAACTCCAGCGGCACTGTGACGGTGACTGTCCCTCCCGGTCTGTGGCCCAACACTCCCTATCATCTTCTGGCTTGCCCTAACGACACTGGCACGGTTGCCGAGACCGTGCCGAGTCAATGCATGGCCTCGACTGCATCGGCGCTTCTCATTTCACCCGCCCCGCCGCAGACCACCACAACTCTCACCGTGACATCGGGTGGGGCCTCCGTCACCACGGTCACCTCGGGGACGGCAGTGACTCTGACCGCCACGGTCCTGGCTGGAAGCACGCCGGTTACTCAAGGTCGCGTGAATTTTTGTGACGCGAGCGCGGTCGCCTGCGCGGATATCCATCTTTTGGGTACCGCACAGTTGACGAGTGCAGGAACGGCAACACTGAAGTTCATTCCCGCAATTGGCAGCCACAGCTACAAAGCAATCTTCGCGGGGACCGTTTCCGCCGCGGGCAGCTCCTCGGGCGCTTCGGCGCTCACCGTGACCGGCAAATATCCCTCCACCACGATGATCGGTCAAAGCGGCAATCCGGGTAACTACACACTCACGGCGACTGTAACAGGAGGCGGGCCGCCGACAACGGGGCAAGTATCTTTCCTCGACACCAGTAGCGGGAACTCTGTCCTGGGCGCAGTGCCCCTGGCTGCAGGCGCCTCCGCGCTGAATTGGAGCAACTCCCAGTCCGTGACGACCACCGCCTTCCCCTGGGACGTTGCCGTGGGGGACTTCAATGGGGATGGCATCCCGGACTTGGCCATAGTGACCTACAACGACTGCACCGTGAGTGTTCTCCTCGGCAAAGGCGACGGGACGTTCACAGCGGGGGCCAAGCTGAACGTTGCGTGCAATCCCATATCGATAGCGGTGGGAGATTTCAACGGAGATGGAAAGGCCGACTTGGCCGTTGCGTCCGACGGCGGTATTCCAGTGGGTCAAACTGGAGTCCATTTTCTCCCGGGTACAGTTACGATTCTGCTGGGCAACGGTGACGGGACATTCACTCCCGTGGCCGCGAAGCCTGCGACGAGCTTCGGGCCTAGGCAGATCGCGGTTGGAGACTTCAATGGGGACGGCAAGGCGGATCTTGCCATCGCGCCCTTCGAACCCGACGGGATCACGTTTAAGGTAACCATTCTGTTGGGGAACGGCGATGGAACCTTCACGGCAGCAGCAAGCCCTGAAACGCCCACGGGTATTAAGTCCATAGTGATCGGCGACTTCAACGGGGATGGCAAACCAGACTTGGCTGTGGGGTCCGAATACTTTAGTTTCGTATCGATTTTCCTGGGGAATGGAGACGGCACGTTTACTGCGGCCCCGCACCCGAACTTGACTTGCGCCCCTTTTTCTGTGGTGACGGGCGACTTCAACGGGGACGGCAAGCTGGACTTGGCCATGGCTGATGCTGCCTACAACACGCTTAGGATTCTTCTGGGGAACGGGGATGGAACATTCACCCTGGCGCCCGGGAATTTGCCTACTGGCGTCGAGCCATTCGCCCTTGCAGCGGGCGACTTCAACGGCGATGGTAAGGCGGACCTTGCCGTTGTGAGCGTCGCGAGTAACAACTCAACGGTTTTCATCGGCAATGGAGATGGGACGTTTGTACAGGAAAGCGCGAACCCTGCAACGGGAATCTTTCCCACGGCAATTGTTGCCGCTGACTTCACTGGCAACGGCACGGCGGGCCTGGCAATCATCAATTTTGACAGCTTCACCGCGACCATCTGGCTGCCGCAGTCCGCGGCAACCGCGAGCGCCATTGTCTCGCCTCTCGGTTCCGGGACGCACCTCGTGGACGCAAACTACCCCGGCGACAACAACTACAATTCCAGCGTGTCCGGCACGGTCGCACTGGCCGCCTCTTCTCTGTCTTTGTCCCCCCGAAACTTAACGTTTGGCAGTTTGATCGCTGGGACCATGAGCGCATCGCAGCCGGTAACGCTCACCAATGGCGGCTCCACCGCCCTGGCGATCACCAGCCTCGTCGCAAGCGCGAACTTCAGCCAGGCCAACAACTGCGGGAGCAGCGTCGCGGCTAGCGGCTCGTGCATCATCAATGTAACCTTCGCGCCCAAGGCCGGCGGCGCGCTCACCGGCACACTCACCATCATAGACAACGCCGATGGCGTGGCGGGCAGCACGCAGACCGTCGATCTCAGTGGGACTGCGGAAGATTTTTCGTTTGGTCCAGGCTCCGGCTCTTCCACCTCCGCGACCGTAGAGCCGGGACAGACGGCAACTTACAACCTGAGTATCGCCAGCGAAGGGGGATTGGCCGGAACGGTCAGCTTCGCAATTAGCGGAGCGCCCTCCGAAACCACCTGCACGGCTTCACCAAACCCCGCCAACTTCGGAAGCAATGTCACAGTCAGCTGCGCGACGACCATGCCCGTCGCAGTCTTGCTGCCGGACCGGCCATTTCCTCCTGTTTCACGGTGGCGAGTTGGCTTAAATAGTCTGTGGGTGTTGGCATTGGTGTTGGCGGTATGGACCTTCACCCGGAACTGGTTGGGCGAGTCCTCCTGGAGGCGCATCACGGTTGCGCTTGCTGTTGCACTGCTACTAACCCTGTCACTGACAGGATGCGGGGGTGGCGCACTCCCCGGCGGCGGTCCCCCGCCAAATCCCGGAACTCCGGCTGGAACCTATTCGCTGACAGTAACCGCAACCATCGGCTCGGGAGCTTCCACCATCACCCACACCGTCACGCTCACGCTGACGGTCCTCTAGGGCGTCTGAAGGTCGATCCATCGCGGATATAAAAGAGGAAGCACGGGCCTCCTCGGTCTCGCAATTCCCCGGGCAGGAATCCACCTAATCTCGGATCGTTGTGGGTAGAAAGGCTGGACGCCGCTGATTTCATACCAACTTCATATCATTTCTGCTTTGCATCTCTTGACAGAGATGCGATCTGCAAGCCAGCATCGGCCAAACTTCGATTGCATTCCAAATCGTGGTCAGGAACAAGCCCATGGAACCTCGGTCGCCTGCCAATTTCCTTTCCGCTCTGCGCTTATCTTGCGCATGCGGGCTGCTTTGCCTGGCTGTGCTGACCGTGACAGGGTCGCAGAAATTCAAGCCATCGCCGCCGCCATCCGCTGGTAAAGCGCTAATTTACATTTATCGGCCCGGGCGGATGCTGGGGGCCGCCATACACTTCACCGTTTTCATCAACGACTACTTTCTGGCCGAAATACACAACTCCAACTATGCGGCTTATGAAGTGCCGGAGGGACAAGTGGTTGTCACGACGACCGTGCCCATTACCGGCAAATACCTCACCGCCTTTAACGGACTGCCATCAAACAACATTCCTTCAACCACGGGATTCTGGGCAGCCCTTCCGGGTTGCGCCGACTTGGATTGGGGACGATTGGCCCTGGCGCCTCCCGAAAAGATCGAACTCTGTGACACGAACTTGACGGCCCTCTACCAGGAGTGCGGTGCCACCGTTACGACCACGGGGTGTGCAGGGTGCGTAATGATCACCAGGACGATGCATGTTCCCAAGTGCAATCACCGGCTGGATGGCTCCGGCAATGCCTTGTACCTACTCTCTTTGGCAACGATGGCCCACAAACTCCCGTTCACCGCGGAAGCCGGGCATTCTTACTATTTCCGATGGTCGCTCAAGTTCAGTAGCAAGCAGCCCACGCGGTTGGAACTTGTGGATGAATCGACTGGCGCAAAAGAAATTCGAGGGTTAAAACTTGCCAAAAACCGATGAGGTCGTACACCTTGCCTCACCTAGCCAAAGGGACATTCGTGCGATGAAGTGGACACGGGCCGCAATATTGCTGACCATCGGGGCCGCTTGCCTGTTGAGCACAGG
>DASQHA010000040.1:0-9331 GCA_035632335.1 Terriglobales bacterium | reverse complement strand
TGGACGGCAAACTGCTGAAATACACCGCCACCACGGGCAGGCTCCCCCTCAAGCGCGGCGACGGCAAGATCGAAGCCGAGATGTTTTTTGTGGCCTACACGCTGGACGGCCAGGAAACCGAAAAAAGGCCGCTGACGTTTGCCTTCAACGGAGGGCCGGGCTCGGCCACGATCTGGCTCCACATGGGGGCCCTGGGTCCGCGGCGGGCGGCCCTGTTGCCCGACGGCCTGTTGCCGCCGCCCCCATACCGTGTAATGGACAACCCCAGTTCCCTGCTCGACAAGAGCGACCTGGTGCTGGTGGATGCGATCTCGACCGGCTTCAGCCGCGCCGCCAACGCGGAGCTGTCCAAGAAGTTTCTGGGGGTCAAAGGCGATATCGAAGCCTTCAGCGAATTCATCCGGCTTTATCTCACGCGCTATGAGCGCTGGAGTTCGCCGCTTTTCCTCTTTGGCGAGAGTTACGGAACCACGCGCGCAGCCGGCATTGCCGGCAATCTCGCTGACCAGGGCATCGCGTTCAATGGGATTACCCTGCTCTCCACCGCGCTCACCTTCCAGACGCTGGAATACACGAAGAGTAACGACCAACCCTACATCCTGCTGATCCCGACCTTCACCATGATTGCCGGCTATCACAAGAAGTTGCCGCCGGACCTGATGCAGGACATGGACAAGGCGCGGCAGGAATCAACGGAATGGGCGGCGACCGAGTACACCCAGGCCCTGGCCAAAGGCGACTCCATCTCCTCCGATGAGCGCCAGAAAGTCATCGATCACATGGCGCGATACACCGGCTTGAGCAAGGATGTGCTCGACCAGGCCGACCTGCGCATCGACGTGGAAAAATTCACCCACTACCTCTTGCTCGATCAAAAACTGCGGGTGGGCCGTCTGGATGGCCGTTTCACCGGACCTGACCCGAACGGAGTATTGGACACGCCCTTCTCCGATCCAACCGAAGCAGCGATCCTGCCGCCCTTTACTTCAGTCTTCAACAACTACGTCCGCACGGAACTGGGCTACAAGACTGACATGCCATACCAGGTGTTTCCTGCAGATCAGAATTTCTTTGAGAATTCATGGAACTGGGGTTCGGGCATCGGTGGATTCCCCGATACGGCTACCGCGTTACGCCAGGCGATTGTGAAGAATCCTTACCTGAAAGTCCTGGTGATGGAAGGCTATTACGACCTGGCTACGCCCTTCTACGCCGCTGACTACACCGTCGATCACCTGAATCTAAGCCCGCAATACCGCAAGAATATTTCGTTTGCCACATACAGCGCGGGGCACATGGTCTATCTGCCCGCCGACGGCCTGAAGAAAATGAAGACCGACGAAGCCGGCTTCATGGATAAGGCCCTCGCCGGAAACTAACTGGGAACCGAGAACTGGAAACTCAAAACTGGTTGTTTAAAAAGTAAAGCGGCGGAAAAAATCTGAGAAGTTTACAGGAGTCGGCTTCGCCAGGGGCAGGCTCTTCGGCTCGGTTCAGGATGACAGGGGCTCACGCTTGTGCCAAGCGGTCGCTTGTTCATAGGCGTGGGCGACTTGCAGAACCAGGGCCTCTCCCCAGCGCGGTCCGATAATCTGCAGGCCGAGGGGAAGGCCGGCTTCGGTGAATCCGCAGGGAACGGAAATCGCCGGTAGTCCCCAAACGTTGACCGGGCGGGTGTTGCGCAAAAGCAGGAGTTCCCGCGGCCGCAGAAGTTCGGGATTCTTTTTCAGTTCCGCAACCGTGGGTGCCGCGATCGGTGTGGTCGGGGTTACCAGGATATCTACATCGGCAAAGGCAGAGGCGATGTCGCGCCGCGCCTGCTCCAGTTCGCGGCGCGATTCGATCTGCGTCTCGGGGCTGACGTTCTGGCCGGTGCGAATCCGGCGCAGCGTTTCCGGCTGGTAAAGTTCAGGACTGCGCGCCACGAACTCCGCGTGAAAAGCATAAGCCTCGGCGCTTTGCAGGGTTCGGTCAGTCGGAACCGGCAATTCAATCTCGCGGATTTCGGCGCCCATCGCCGCCAGCCCGGCGACAGCATGACTGGTGGCGGATGCGGCTTCCGGATCGAGTTCCGCAAAAAAGAATTCCTTCGGAAGGCCGATCCGCAAGGGCCGGAGACTGTCTTTCAGGGCCGCGACGTAATCCTCAACCGGGGCGTCGACGCTGTTTTTGTCGGCGGGATCGTAGCCGGAGATGGCGGCAAAGATTACCGCAACGTCCTCCACCGTCCGTCCGATCGGCCCCACGTGGTCGAGAGACAATGAAAGCGGAATCACGCCCCGGGCGCTGACCCGTCCATAGGTTGGTTTGAGGCCGACGACGCCACATAGGGCACTCGGTTCCCGGACGGACCCAGCGGTGTCGGTCCCAATCGCACCGTAGCCCAATCCCGCGGCGACTGCGGTGGCCGAGCCTCCCGAAGAGCCGCCGGCGATGTGTTCCGAATTCCAGGCGTTTCGCACTTCGCCGTAGGCGCTGATCATCGAACTGCCGCCGTAAGCGAACTCGTGCAGGTTCTGTTTCCCCAGCAACACGGCTCCGGCAGCTTTCAGGCGGCGTACGACTTCGGCGTCTTCTGTTGGAACCCGGTCCTTGAACAATAGACTGGCCGCGGTAGTCGGAACCCCTGCGGTGTCGATCAAGTCCTTGAGAGCGATGGGAATGCCATGCAGAGGCCCGCGCCAGTCGCCGCGCCGGATCTCGCCTTCGGCCTGACGCGCCTGCGCCAGCGCGGATTCCGCCGTCACTGTAATAAACGCGTTCAGCTTCGGATTAAGCTTTTCGACCCGGGCCAGGCAATCTGCAGTCAATTCGACCGGCGAGACCGAGCCTTGACGCAGCAATTCAGCGATTTGTGAAATGGATGGCCGCAGCTTCGTCTCCTCGCCCGGGAATTCTATTCCAATGCAGCACCACGAACCACGTGGGGACAGCCGCCCTCGGCTGTCCGGTCGAGCCCAGCTCGACTTTGCCCTTCCCCCCGGTCTGGATCACAGTCTCGAAGCTCAGAGCCGAGGTTTCCGTCACGGCGATAGGGGTGCTTCGACTCCGTCGAGCCGGTCGCGAGCGACCGGTCCATCTCCGCTCAGCATGACAAAGACAAGGCAATTGCAGGCTTCGCGGAAGGCCTATAATGACCCTTCCACTTCCGGTGGAGGTCAAACAAACGCCATGGCACAGATGACGGCGACTCCGGTGGGCACGCAAGGTTTTTTTGTCGATGGCAAGTGGATTGAGGAAGGCGACCCGGTCGAGATACGCGCCCCGTATGACGGCAGCGTGATCGCTACGGTCTTCCAGGGACGGCGGGAACATGCCGAGGCCGCCATCGCAGCGGCTGTCAAAGCCTTCGGCACCACCCGGCGGCTTCCCGCTTTTGAACGGCAGCGCGTGCTGCGGCGGGTGTCAGAGAACATCAGCGAGCGCAAGCAGGAATTTGCTCGCACTATGGCGCAAGAAGCGGGCAAGCCGATCAAGGCCGCGCGCACCGAGGTGGAACGCGCCATCTTCACCTTCAATGTCGCCGCCGAGGAAAGCACTCGGATTTACGGCGAATATCTGCCCCTGGACTGGCAGGAGTTTACCGCCGGGCGCTGGGGCATTGTGCGCCGCTTCCCACTGGGGCCGATTGCCGGAATCACTCCCTTCAATTTTCCCCTGAACCTGGTGGCCCACAAGGTTGCGCCGGCCATTGCCGCGGGTTGTCCCCTGGTGCTGAAGCCCGCGCCCCAGACTCCGCTGACCGCCCTGCTGCTGGCGGAGGCCGTCCAGCAGGCGGGCTGGCCGGACGGCGGTCTGAACGTGCTGCCCCTCTCGAACGAGGACGCCGGCCTGCTGGTGACGGATGAGCGCATCAAGCTGATCAGTTTCACCGGCAGCGCGGCCGTGGGCTGGCAGATCAAGAAAAATTGCGGGAAGAAGAAAGTTGTCCTGGAGCTGGGCGGCAACGCCGGCGTGATCGTGCACAGCGACGCCGACCTGGCTTACGCCGCTGACCGCTGCGTGGTGGGTGGTTTCTCCTACGCCGGACAGACCTGCATCTCGGTGCAGCGCATCCTGGTGGAGCGCTCCGCTTTTTCCAAGTTCACCGACTTGTTGCTTGAAGGGGTAAAGAAACTAAAGACCGGAGACCCGCTCGACGATTCGACCGACCTGGGACCTCTGATCCGCGAAAGCGACGCCATCCGGGCCAGCGACTGGATCCAGGAAGCGGTGCGCACCGGGGCCCGGCTGCTGTGCGGCGGACAACGCCGCGGGCCGGTGCTCGAGCCCACCGTCCTTACCGGCACGCGCCCCGAGATGAAAGTAAACTGCCAGGAAATATTTGCTCCGGTGGTGACCGTCGAGCCGTACGACGATTTCAACCAGGCCCTGAAACAGATCAACAACTCTCCCTACGGACTGCAGGCGGGACTTTTCACTCGCGACGCCAAACTGATCTTCAACGCCTACGAAGAACTGGAAGTAGGCGGGCTGATTGCGGGCGATGTTCCGGCCTTCCGCATCGACCACATGCCGTATGGAGGCGTCAAGGATTCCGGATTGGGCCGCGAAGGGCTGCGCTACGCCATCGAAGAAATGACCGAACCCAAGCTGCTGGTGATGAACCTGAAGTAGAACCGCGACGGAGCGCTGCCACGGCGCAAGAAATAGGGGATTTTTTCACTGGGCTGAACATTTTTCAAGCTTTGTGGGAATCGCGGCCATGATGCACCGTCTTTTGCCTGTTATAATTCCCAGTTTTATTGCTCCCTAGGATTGCGGCCCCCGTGGTCGCATGGCGCAACGCGGCACCAACCGGCTGCCTGTCACCGGGCTTCCGCGGTACGGAACGTTCCCATTCGATGCAGATTTTTCACCGCAGCACGAATACTCTGTCGCGAGCGACGATCTATGGCGCCATATTCGTCGTGGCGGCGCTGTTCTGGGCGGCGGCGGAGATTCAGCGTTCTCCCTACGTAACCTATGCCGGCGTGCGCCGGCCGCAACCCGTGCCTTTCAGCCATCAGCACCATGTGGCGGGGTTGGGCATCGATTGCCGCTACTGTCACACCTCGGTCGAGACTTCGAGCTTCGCCGGCATCCCTCCCACCAAGACCTGCATGAACTGCCATGCGCAGATATGGACCAACGCGGCCGTGCTGGAACCGGTGCGCGAGAGTTACAAAAGCGGGAAGTCGCTGGTCTGGACCCGGGTCAATGATTTGCCCGACTTCGTCTATTTCAATCACAGCATTCATATCAATAAAGGTGTAGGCTGCAACACTTGCCACGGTCCGGTGGACCGTATGCCGTTGATGTATAACGAGGCGTCGTTGCAGATGGAGTGGTGCCTGGAATGTCATCGGGCGCCGGAGAAGAATCTCCGGCCGCGCGATCAGGTTTTCAATATGCGGTACGAACAGCCGACCAGCGGCAAGCCGGTGGAACTCGACGGCAAAGAGTACACCGATCAGATTTCTCTCGGAACAGAACTGGTAAAAAAGTACAAGTTGCGCACCGTAACCGACATAACCAGCTGTTCGACGTGCCACCGCTAGCGCATCGGTGTTTGGATTCTGATTTTGGGCGTGGACTTTGATTTTGGGTGTGGTTTCTGATTTTGGTTCCGGATTTTGATTTTTTGGGGAGCAGCGCTTTAGCGCTGCATTAAGAGCTTTACGGTTGCGCGGCTTCAGCCGCTGAGGTACTTACCTCGCGGGCTAAAGCCCATCCGATGGCGGGTGCCGTATGCAGGCGTGAAGGCCTGCTTCACCCTCCCTCCGGGCGCCGACTGAATTTGAACCAAGGCTTTGCATGCACATGGGAGAACAGAACATCAAGCCGCACCGCGAGGACGTCTGCCCCAGCAAAAAGGGCACGCTCGATCTGGACGCGGCCCGCGCCAAGTTAGCCGAGACCAAGGGTCCGGAATACTGGCGCAGCCTCGAGGAACTGGCCGGAAGTCCGGATTTCCAGGAGATGCTGCACCGGGAATTCCCCAGGGGCGCATCGGAGTGGCTGGATTCGGTTTCGCGCCGCGGCTTCCTCAAGCTGATGGGCGCATCGCTGGCCATGGCGGGCATGACCGCCTGCACCAAGCAGCCGCTGGAACCGATTGTTCCTTACGTAAAGCAGCCGGAAGAAGTGGTTCCCGGGCGACCATTGTTTTTTGCGACCGCCTTCACTCTGGGCGGATACGCCAGTCCGGTACTGGTCGAGAGCCACTTGTATCGTCCCACCAAGATTGAAGGCAATGACCAGCATCCGGCGAGTCTCGGCGGCACCGACATTTTCACCCAGGCCTCGATTCTGGGAATGTACGATCCCGACCGTTCCCAGACTGTCACCTACCTGGGCGACATTCGCTCCTGGGGATCGCTGGTCGAAGCCATGCGCGCCCCGCTGAATATCCAGAAAGGCCTGCAGGGAGCGGGCATCCGCATCCTGACGCCGGCCATTTCCTCGCCCACGCTGGCCGACCAGTTGCAGTCGTTGATCAAGGTTTATCCGCAGGCCAAATGGCACGTCTACGAGCCGGTCAACCGTGACAACGTGCTCGAAGGCGCGAAGCTGGCATTCGGACAGCCGGTTGAAACGCAATACAAGCTGGAAAACGCGGACGTCATTCTCTCGCTCGATGCCGATTTCCTCTACGCAGGATTCCCCGGCTTCACCCGCTACGTCCGCGATTTCGCCAAGCGGCGCAATCCCGACGCAGGTGAGATGAGCCGGCTCTACGTCGTGGAAAGCACACCGACTTCGACCGGCGCAAGGGCGGACCATCGTCTGCCTGTGCGGGCGCTTGAGATCGAATCGTTCGTGCGAGCGCTGGATATGATGCTCGGAGACGACACCGACAAGAGCATGGTCCGGGCTGAGCAACAGAAATTCCTGGATGCGGTTCTGGCCGACCTCAAAAGTCATCGCGGATCCAGTGTGGTGATCGCCGGAGACCACCAACCGGGAGTTGTGCACGCTTTCGTCCACCGGATCAATCAAACCCTGGGAAATGTGGGCAAGACGGTTTTCTACACTGATCCTGTAAACGCCAACCCCGTAAACCAGACCGAGTCGCTCAAGGACCTGGTCGCGGACATGCGTGGCGGCAAGGTGGACATCCTCGTCATCATGGGCGGCAATCCCGCCTACGATGCCCCCGCTGACTTGGGATTCGCCGACGCCCTCAAGAACACCAGCATCCCGCTCCGGGTGCACCTGGGCCTCTATCAGAACGAAACCGCGGAACTCTGCCAGTGGCACGTAAACGAGGCCCACTATCTCGAGGCCTGGGGCGACGCCCGCGCCTATGACGGGACGGCCAGCATCGTGCAACCGTTGATCGCACCGTTGTACGACGGCAAGAGCGCGTGCGAACTGGCGGCGATGCTATCCGGACAGGCCAACACCGGCGGCCATGAAATCGTTCAGGCCTACTGGAAGAAACAGCATTCCGGGGCTGACTTCGACGAATTCTGGAGAAAATCGCTGCACGATGGCTGGGTTGAAGGCACAGCATTCACGCCGAAACAGCCTGGAAGCAAGGCTGCGGGATTTCCGGCGCCGCCGAGCATCGATCCTAAGGCCATCGAAATCAATTTCCGCCGCGATCCTTCCGTCTACGACGGGCAATTCTCCAACAACGGCTGGCTGCAGGAACTGCCCAAGCCGATGAACAAACTTACGTGGGACAATCCCGTGCTGATGGGCCCGGCGATGGCCGAGCGCATGGGAATCAAAACCGAAGACCTGGTCGAACTTGAACTCAACGGCAAGAAGGTGACCGCGCCAGTCTGGATCCAGGTTGGCCATCCCGACAATTCCGTCACCGTGTTTCTCGGTTATGGACGTCGCCGCGCCGGCCGGGTCGGCACGGGCGCGGGCTTCGATATGTATCCTCTCCGCACCAGCGCCACGCCCTGGTTCACCAGCGGAGTTGCGATCCGCAAAGCCGGAGGCACGTACAAGCTGGCTTCCACACAGGGCTACCAGACCATGGACACGGCCACCGGCGCCCGTCCGCTGGTGCGCACCGCGAGCATCGAGGAGTACCGCAAGGAGCCAGAGTTCGCGCGCGAAGAGGAACCCCCCAAGGACCTCACTCTGTACAAGCCCTACCCTTATGCATCCGAGGCTTACGCCTGGGGCATGACTGTCGATATGAACGCCTGCGTGGGCTGCAACAACTGCATCGTAGCCTGCCAGTCCGAGAACAATATCGCTGTGGTGGGCAAGGAGCAGACCGTGCTGGGGCGGCACATGCACTGGATTCGCGTGGATGCCTACTACCAGGGCGACCGCGACAATCCCAAGGCCTATTTCCAGCCGGTGCCCTGCCAGCAGTGCGAGAACGCTCCCTGCGAAGTGGTCTGCCCGGTGGGCGCGACCGTGCACAGCAGTGAAGGGCTGAATGACATGGTGTACAACCGCTGCGTGGGCACGCGCTACTGTTCCGACAATTGTCCCTACAAGGTGCGGCGCTTCAACTTCCTGCTCTTCCAGGACTGGGAAACCTCGCAGTACAAGATGATGCGCAACCCGGACGTGACCGTGCGCAGCCGCGGCGTCATGGAAAAGTGCACCTACTGCGTGCAGCGCATCAATCAGCACCGGATCGATTCCGAACGCGAAGACCGCAAGATCCAGGATGGCGAACTGCAGACGGCGTGCCAGCAGTCGTGCCCGGCAGACGCCATCGTCTTCGGCAACATTAACGATCCCAACAGCCGGGTTTCGAAATTGAAGGCCCAGCCGCGGAACTATGGCCTGCTGGCCGACCTGAACACGCGGCCGCGCACGACGTACCTGGCCGACATTCGCAACCCGAATCCGGAATTGGAAGGGGCAAAGGACTCGCCCGCGGAGCGCAGCTAAAGATGGAAGAGCCAGTCCAAAACGAACGCGCACCCGTAATTGAGCCGGGATACACCCTGGGTTCGGTCACGGACAAGATCAGCTCGATCGTGCTGACTCGTCCTACCTCCGATTCCTGGTTCATCGGCTTCGGGGTCATGTTCCTGCTGACCATGATGCTGCTGTTCGCCATGGGCTACCTGTTCGTGAAGGGGGTCGGCATCTGGGGCGTGACCATCCCCATCGGGTGGGGCTTTGCCATCGTCAACTTTGTCTGGTGGATCGGAATCGGGCACGCGGGCACGCTGATCTCCGCCATCCTGCTGCTGTTGCGGCAGTCGTGGCGCAACTCGATCAACCGCTTTGCCGAAGCCATGACGCTGTTTGCCGTGGCCAGCGCGGGCATCTTTCCGCTGATCCACGTGGGACGCCCCTGGCTCGCTTACTGGCTCTTTCCCTATCCCAACACTATGCGGGTGTGGCCGCAATTCCGCAGCCC
>DASQHA010000039.1:0-12027 GCA_035632335.1 Terriglobales bacterium | reverse complement strand
GCGCAACCGCATGCGCCGCCAGAAGCTTACCCCCGACCTGGCGGAAGAAGTCATTCCCAAAAACATCATCATGATCGGGCCCACCGGCGTGGGCAAAACGGAAATCGCGCGCCGCCTGGCCAAGCTCGCCAACTCGCCGTTTCTCAAAGTCGAAGCCTCCAAGTTCACCGAGGTCGGCTACGTGGGACGCGATGTCGAATCCATGATTCGCGACCTGGTCGAGATCGCCATCGAAATGGTGCGCGAAGAAAAGCTGGAAGACGTCTCCGACAAGGCCGAGCTCAACGCCGAAGAGCGCCTGCTGGATATTCTTCTTCCTCCTCCCACTCCCCGCGCCGCCGAGGGATCGACCGGCGGCCTGGTGCTCGATGGGGCCACCGCTTCTTCCAGCCATGAATCGCAGAGCCGCACCCGCGAGAAACTTCGCCAGCAGCTGCGTGAAGGCAAGCTCGACGACCGCAACGTAGAAATCGACGTCCGCGAACGCAATTTCCCGTCCTTCGAAATCATCTCCAACCAGGGCGTCGAGGAGATGGACGTAAACATCAAGGACATGTTGCCTAACCTCTTCGGCCAGCGCACCAAGAAGCGGAAGATGAAGGTCAATGAGGCATTCGAGTACCTGATCCAGGAAGAAGAACAGCGCCTGATCGACATGGACCAGGTCACCCGCCTGGCCATCGATCGCGTGGAAGACTCCGGCATCATCTTTCTTGACGAAATCGACAAGATCGCCGGACGCGAAAGCGGCCACGGTCCTGACGTTTCCCGCGAGGGTGTGCAGCGCGACATTCTGCCCATCGTCGAAGGCACCACGGTCAACACGCGCTACGGCATGGTGCGCACCGACCACATCCTGTTCATCGCCGCCGGAGCGTTCCATGTTTCGAAGCCCAGCGACCTGATCCCCGAGCTGCAGGGCCGCTTCCCCATTCGCGTGGAACTGCAATCGCTCACCATGGAAGACTTCATCCGCATTCTCACCGAGCCCAAGTCTTCACTGGTGAAGCAGTACGTCGCCCTGCTCGAAACCGAGGGCGTGAAGCTGGAATTCACCCGCGAAGCCCAGGAAGAAATCGCGCGCTACGCTTTCCGGGTAAACGAAGGCACGGAAAACATTGGTGCCCGCCGCCTGCACACCATCATGGAGCGCGTGCTCGATGAGATCAGCTTCGATGCGCCCGACAAAAAAGGCGAACACATCAAGGTAGACGCCGATTACGTCCGCAAGATGCTGGCCGACATCGTCAAAGACCAGGACCTGTCGCGCTACATTCTGTAAGAGGCGGGCGAGTCGCCCGCCTACACACAACCCAACCCTTCCGACTTCGGAACCGGGCACTGCCCATGTGGTCGCGGGCGACTCGCCCGCGCGCTGTTTCATGCTAATTTCAGCCATGCCACGCCGGTACGATTACCGAGGCCGATACCTGCCTCACATCCAAAAAGATAACCGTGCTCTTTTCATAACTTTTGCCACACATCAGCGCTGGCATCTCCCCAACCTCGCCAGGGACATGGCTCTCGAAGCCTGCACACATGTCCACAGCAGGAAATGCATTCTGCACGCTGCCGTAGTAATGCCAGACCATGTCCACCTGATTCTCACGCCCCTGGCCGACGAAGACGGTTCCTTTTCCATTCCACAAATCATGCATGCGATCAAGAGTGAATCTGCTCATCGCATCAACAAGGCTCTGAGCCGGCGAGGCAAGGTTTGGCAGGACGAGTCCTTCGATCATGTGCTACGGGGAGACGAGAGCCTCGCGAACAGGGCCGCATATGTTTGGGAAAATCCGGTTAGAGCGGGCCTGGTGAAGTACCCTGCCGAATACAGGTGGGTCTGGCCACGGCCGAACCTCATTCTTCAGACTGCATAGCTGCGCGGGCGAGTCGCCCGCGACCACACCAGCTAAAAAAACCGGCTTTCTTCTGCTATGCTTTCCGCCAACGGCCATGAAAGGCATCGATCGGCAGCGCCTCAAGTCCCTCATGCAGCGCGAGCAGCAGCGCTTCGTGAATGAGCGACCCAAGTCCAAGGCCCTGTTCGAACGCGCCGGCAAATCATTGCTGGGCGGCGTCCCCATGAACTGGATGATCAAATGGGCCGGCGCTTTCCCGCCTTTCGTCCGCGAAGCCCAGGGCTCCCATTTCTATGACGTCGACGGGCACCGTTACATCGACTTCTGCCTGGGCGACACCGGCGCCATGACCGGGCATTCTCCCTACGCCACCGTAAAAGCCGTGGAAGACCAGATGAAGCGCGGCATCACGCTGATGCTACCCACCGAAGATTCGATCTTCGTCGCGGAAGAATTGCAGCAGCGCTTCGGCTTGCCCTACTGGCAATTTGCACTCACCGCCACCGACGCCAACCGTTTCGCCATACGGCTGGCGCGCCAGATCACCAGGCGTCCCAAGATACTGGTTTTCAACTGGTGTTATCACGGCACGGTCGATGAGAGTTTCATCACCCTGAAAGACGGCGTCGCGCAAGCTCGCCGCGGCAACATCGGGCCGCCGGTCGATCCCGCGGTCACCACCAAAGTGGTCGAGTTCAACGATGTCGCGGCGCTGGAGCAGGCTCTGGCGCCCGGGGATGTAGCCTGCGTGCTGGCCGAGCCGGTCATGACCAACGTGGGGATCGTGCATCCTGAACCCGGCTACCATCAGGCGTTGCGGCAGCTCACCGAAAAGTTCGGGACCCTGCTCATCATCGACGAGACCCACACTATCTGTGCCGGCCCGGGCGGCTACACCCGGGCGGAAAATCTCAATCCCGATTTCTTCATTTTTGGTAAGGCGATTGCCGGCGGAGTTCCGGGCGCGGCCTACGGCTTCACCGAGGCGGTGGCGCACTCCATCGCGAAAGACCAGAACCTCGAAGATTGCGATACCGGCGGCATCGGCGGAACCCTGGCGGGCAACGCGCTTTCCCTCGCCGCCATGCGGGCCACCTTGACCAAGGTCCTCACCAAGGACGCTTTTGCGCGCATGATCCCGCCCGCCGAGCGCTGGACCGCGGGAGTGCAAAAATCCATCACTGACTTTGGTATGCCCTGGCACGTCACCCGCCTGGGCTGCCGCGCCGAATATCAGTTTTCTGCCACCCCGCCCAGAAATGGCGCCCAGGCCCATGACGCCATGGACTTCGAACTGGAGCGTTTCATGCACTTGTATGCCATGAACCGCGGCATCCTGCTGACTCCGTTCCACAACATGGCGCTGATGTCGCCGCAGACCGATCCTGACGATGTCGATCAGCACAGCCGCGTCTTCCGCGAAGCCGTCAAGGACCTGGTGCTCTAGCCGAGTGCCGCCCGGGGATCTCCATTCGTTCTGTTAACCTGTCTATTCTCGCGATGAAGCGATCCGCTTGGAATGTTCTGATCTGCGTGCTGGGCTGCGCCGCGCTCGTTTCCTGCGGCGCGCCGGGCGTTCCCATCCCGCCTGCCCTGGAACTGGCCAAGCCGGTCACCGATCTGCGCGCGGCACGCAAGGGCGACAAAGTTTACCTGGCTTGGACCGTTCCGGCTAAAACCACGGACCGCCAGAGCGTGCGCCACCCGGGTGCGACGCGCATCTGCAGAAGCCTGAAAGGTCCCCTGGCGGACTGCAAGAACCCGATCGCGGAAATCCCGGCCGCGCAATTTTCCCTGCCTGCGTCCGCAACGCAGCATAGAGACGTCCTGCCCGCAAAAGTTGAGGCCAATTACACCGATATTCTTTCGCCGGCGATACAGGAACAAGACCCCACCGCTGAGATCACCTATGCGGTTTCGGTGCAGAACGAAAGCGGACGCAGCGCCGGACTCTCCAACCAGGTGCAAGTCCCGTCCGCGCCGACCCTGCCTCCGCCCGGCCACTTCCGCGCCCGCGTCCAAAGCGATGGGGTGCTGCTTTCATGGGACTGTCCGCCGGCCGTCTCAGCTGCGGACGGGATTGCGCACAAACTGCGCATCTATCGCCGCGAGCAAGGCAAGCCCTCCGCTGCCAAGGTCAGCGACACGAAGACCAACGATACGAAGATCAGCGACGAGACCTTGACGGATTGTTCTCAGGCCGATGGCGCGGCCCCCGAATTCCTGGACCAGACATTCGAATGGGAGAAGCATTACGACTACCGCGCCTCGGTCTTGACCGTTGTTTCCGTGCCCGGCAAACCCGAGTTTGAAGTGGAGGGCGACGACACTCCCGTGGTCCAGGTTTTCGCCCACGACATTTTCCCCCCAGCCGTGCCTACCGGACTGCAGGCGGTTTTTTCCGGTGTCGGTCAAGCTCCCTTTGTCGACCTGGTGTGGTCTCCTGACACTGAGGCCGACCTTGCCGGCTACAACGTGTTCCGCCACGAGGAAAATGAACCCCCGGTGAAACTCAACCCGGACCCGGTAAAGATTCCCGCCTTTCGTGACTCGAACGTGCAACCTGGCAAAAAGTACTTTTACTCGGTATCCGCGGTGGATGGACGCAACAACGAAAGCGCGAAGTCGCAAGAGGCAAGTGAGCAGGTGCCGTGAGGCGTCAATGTAGGCGCGAGCTCCCGCGCTCGTGCCACCACGGACCACGTGGGGACAGCCGCCCCCGGCTGTCCGGTCGAGCGCAGATCGACAGAGTTTTTCCGAAAGCGGATGCATGGCGCAGCCAGACAGCCGAGGACGACGGTCCCCACCTGGCCTGCGCAGTTCCCGACCTGCCGCACGAGCGGGGCGCTCGCGCCTACATTGAAACAACTTCCCCGATTCTCTCTCAGGCCTTATTCTGTTTGCGGGACTTCCGTACGTCCTTACCTGATCGCGTAAACCATGATCTCATTTCGTCTGTATGCTCTGATTCTGGTGGCTGTCGCTGTTCTGGCTTTGGCCTACTTCCTGTTACGCCGTAAGCCGAAGACCGCGGAAGACCTGGAGCGGGAGCGGCGGGCCTGGCTCGATCGCATCGGCCGCATCACTGACGGCACCGTGATCGACGTTCAGGAAATGCCCGGCACCCGCGAGCGCCCCTCGACTTTCCTGATTTACCAGTACGACGTTGCCGGAGTGTCCTACGAGGCTTCGCAGGATGTAACCTATCTCCGCCAGCTGATCAATCTTCACTCCTGCCGCCTCGGACTCCCCACCTCCGTCCGCTTTGACCCGCAAAACCCAGGAAATTCCATCGTACTTTCGGAGCGTTGGATGGGCCTGCGACAGTAGCAGGCGCCGGCTATCGGAAATGCGGAATCTTGATTCTGTGTGGAGCGGCGCTTTAGCGCTTGCATTGCATGATCTGTTCCGATGCGGCTTCAGCCGCTGATGCCCCGGTCGGGCGATGGTCTTCGGTGTACTTCTCATTGGTCTTCGGTGACGTTCTCAGGGCGGCAGGGGATTGCTAACGTGGCAGGTCAGCCGGGAAGAGAAAGGCCGGCCCAACTCCACTATGGCAAACACCTCGAAGTCTTCATCCCAACTAAGGATCCTGTACGCGGAAGGCGATCCGGAAGTCCTTGCTTCACAGTCGGTTACGCTTGAAAAAGCGGGCTACAGTGTCACCCCGGCCGAAGGCCGCCAGCAGGTGCAGGACACCCTGCGGAAGGAAAAGTTTGATCTGGTGATTCTCGGCCCCACCCTGACCAAGAATGACCGGCACCATCTGGCCTATATGGTCAAGAAAGCCCAGCCCGGGACGCGCCTCCTGGTTACGCACACCGACGGAGAGGGCCATCCCGCAGTCGACGCCACCCTCGAAACCGGCAGAAGCATCAACGCCCTGCTGGAGAAGATTGCCTCGATGCACCCCCAGGCGGCAGGAGCAGCCTCCGGCCGGTAAGTGTGTGTGGTGTGTGGCCGCGGGCGACTCGCCCGCGCTTATACGACCATCCCAAGTTGAAAAAAAGGCGGCCACCAGGCCGCCTTTTCATTTTGAGACGCTGACAGGCGTGCCGTTCAACACGAACCTCTACAGTAAACAGGTGGGAAGAATCGTCGTAAAAATTCGTCTGAGCCTCCTGATTCAATCGGCAAATGCTGAAAAGTGGAACCCAAGACCGGGCCCCCACCGCCAATCATGTAGGGACGGGTCTTCGACCCGCCCAAGCCGAGCAAGGCTCGGCTAAGCTCGCATCACCCTCGGCACGAGCCAGAGAAGTTATCGTGGCAAGAATAGGCTGAGCTTACAGGCTTCTCTGCCGAGCCAAACCCAATTTCTTAGAGCGCAGAGGCCCCAAAGTGGAGCGGCGACAGTTAAAATAGCGAATCTCATTATGAATAGCCTTATCCCAGCGAACCAACCTCAGGAAAAGAAGGTCTACGTATGCCTGAGCGGCCTGCCCTTGTCTTTCCATCTGGAGTGGCCGTTTCGCAAGTCCACCTCGGGAGCGGATTTCTGGGTGCTGCACGCCGACATCGCTCTGGAGAATTCTGAAGGATTGCATGCGCCGGTGTCGGTCAATCTGTCGGCCACCGTGTACGAAGTCATGCCGTCACTGGAGCCGAAAGATATCGAGGCGCCGGTCATCAATGCCCTGCGCAAGGAAGTCGATCGCCGGCAGATCGAATTTCTGAAGTCGGGGAAGCGGGTGCCGGTACAGTTCTCCAGCCGCTATTATGATTTCAAACGCAGCAAGTGGGTGTTTGGCAAGGCCACCGACGAAAATATAGCGCTGCTGGTGGCCCGCAAAGTCTTCTGGCAGACCAAAGTCGCGGGCGGACCGGTCTGGGTTGGCGATCCCACCGAAGCGCTGTTCCTCGAAACCTCTCCGGCGCGGCTGATCGAGGTGGCCCAAAAACTTCGCGATCAGGAATTGATGACTCTCGAGGGCGAGTGGGCTTCGGCCAACGCTTCTCTCATGGCGCAGGCGGAAAAATTTGAAGCCGACATGCGCGCCGCCCTGGCCGAACTGGAGCAGAAGCACGCCTTCGAACGAGGCTGAGGAAGAATTCGCGATTGCGGATCTCAGATCTCAGACTTGAAGCCAGGGCGAGTGCCTGATCAAAAATCTGAAAATCCGCAATCTCAAATCTGAAATGTCCTACTGCTGCTTGCTGATGGTTCCGTTAAGCTCCACACCCGAATCGTTCTGCACGATGTAGGCGTCATTGCCAGAGACCAGGTAAAAAATCAGGTTGTTGGAAATAGTGCTGATCGAGGCCCCTGTCCGGCCGTTCGCGGAAACCGAATAGTTTCCCGAAAGGACCGCCGAGTTGGGGGAACCCGCGGCGTTCGAGAATTCGTTCAGGATCAGCTTTCCGGATCCATCCCACTGCAGCGTGCCTACCCGGTCTTTCGCGCCGCCCCGGTCGAACCCGTCCATGACGAATGCGAACTGTCCGTTCATGGTGGAATTCGAGAACGAAGAAACCTGTTGCAGGTCGAGGCTCCCGTCCTGGACGGTGTTGGGATCATTGACCAGGAAAAGTCCGCGCGCGGGATTGACCATCCATACCACCAGGTTGCTGTTGGCGGCGGTGGTGAGGGTCAGGAGCGTGCGTCCGTTGGCCGCCGGCGGCGTAAAGGATCCGGTGAAACTGATGTTGGTCGCGGAGTTGCCATCCTGCACCGAGTCGCGCGCGCCGGAGGTGATGTTGCCGCCGCTGGCCGTGAAGCGGCCCGCCATGTTCACGCCGCTCAGAGAAGCGGTGTCGCCCTTGCTCCCGAAGGCGTAGCTGCCGGAGAGCGTTGGCGTTCCACTCTGAAGCTCAGCCCGGCCCGATCCCGCGACATTGGTAGTGCCGGCCAGGAACCGGATGTTATTGGCGTCCACAATGTAGTAATTGAAGCTCGACGTGGCCAGGGCACTGTCGGTGAACGTTCCTGTGCCGCGTCCTGTGGCCGGGTCGGGCGCGTTGAATGAGCCGGTAAAGGTCAGGGAACTGAAAGTTCCTCCCAGATTGACATCTTTGTTTCCATTACTCGCGATGCCGCCGGCAAGCGTGAAAGCGCCCACGCTGGCGATGGATTGCTGGGTGTTCACGTTCAGGTCATGCTCGCGGAAAACGAAGGTTCCGTTGGGAGCGGCGGTAATTGCCGTCAAGTCCTGCTTTTCCGCCAGCCCGCCCGCGTTCACCAGGGTATCGGCCTCGACCAGGTAGACTTTCGATGCGCTGACCATCGTTACTTCTAACGTGATTGTCCCCAGCAGGGCATTGTTGAAGCTCACAAAGCCGGTGCCGTCGTTGCCGATGGAGTATGTTCCTGTGCTGACGGTGGTGAACACGCCCGTGCCCTCGGAAAGATCATCCGTCGCGGTGGTGATCCCTTTGTTGCCATCGGCGGTAAACACGCCGGCTTCGCGGTAGGGAACCACGTTATTGGGATTGCTGAAATCGAATCCCTCGATCTGGAAGACGTACTGCCCCTTAAGGCTGGCATTGGAAAAATTTCCGTTCGGAATGAATCCCGGGACGCCGCCACTGTTTGTTCCACAAGCCACGCAGATAACGAGTGCAACCAGGCCAAGGCACAGATACAAATTTTTCATAGACAAATGTGCAGTGTAGCCGCACTACTCCTTACATAGCCGTTAGAAAGACGAGTCCTTATCGTGTTTAACACAGTTGCGCAGATAAAGTTGTGGAAGACCGGCGTCCCGCCCGTCCCGGCCAGCGCAAGAACGTGGAAATAAAGCCGAAGTGACCCACCCGCCTACCCTTCCGCAACGTCCGCCCGGGGGGACACAACCGAGGCTGCCTTCAAATCTCTATTTCTTCGCAGCCACCACGCCACCGCCCGATACCCCAGCAACAGTGACAGAACAAAGCCGTATTGCGCCGGCTTGCTGATATCGGCCTTCACCAGCCACCAATAATGGATCACGCCGGCAATCGCGCTCAGGTAGATCAGGCGGTGCAAGGCCTGCCAGCGCTTGCCTCCCAGCCGGCGTATCCAGCCCGTCGTGGAAGTCAGCGCCAGCGGAATCAGCAGAACGAATCCAGTGAAGCCGACCGTGATGAAGCGGCGCTTGATAACGTCGGCCCACATCGCATGCAGATCGAAAAATTTGTCCAGCCAGATGTATGTCAGGAAATGCAGCACCGCATAGAAGAACGCAAACAGCCCGAACATACGGCGATAGCGAATCAGCCAGAGCTGCCCGGTCAGCTTGCGCACCGGAGTGACGGACAGCGTCACCAGCAGGAATATCAGGATCCAGTCGCCGGTCGAATGGGTGATGA
This sequence comes from Terriglobales bacterium, assembly GCA_035632335.1. Lineage (GTDB taxonomy): Bacteria > Acidobacteriota > Terriglobia > Terriglobales > Acidobacteriaceae > JAIQFF01. The sequence continues at coordinate 2,878 of DASQHA010000039.1, read as the reverse complement.
CCTCAATGGGATTGGCCCCCAGGCGTCCCATGTACGCTTTCCATCCCAACCGCGCCAGCGGCCCGAGACAGGCAAGAAACACCACGGGTTTGAACCATCGCACCATGAGCTTTGTACTGTGGGCGAGCGCCGCGCTCGTGCGGCAGCGCCGGTGCAGCGTCAGCACGAGCGGGACGCTCGCGCCCACATCAAATCTGGATGTGCTCCCAATCTAGAAGTTCTTTTTCAAGTCCATGCCCGAATAGAGCGAAGCCACCTGATCGTAGCCGTTAAACATCAGCGTCGGCCGCTTGCGGAATTCTCCCAGGCGGCGCTCCGTGGCCTGGCTCCAGCGCGGATGGTCCACATTCGGGTTCACATTGGAGTAAAAGCCGTATTCATTGGGCGCGGACAGGTTCCAGGTATTTTCCGGCTGGTCGCCGGTAAAGCGAATGCGAACGATGGCCTTGATGCTCTTGAAGCCGTACTTCCACGGAATCACCATGCGCAGCGGGGCGCCGTCCTGGTTGGGCAGCACTTCGCCATACATGCCGAAACACAGGAGCGCCAGCGGGTGCATGGCTTCGTCCATGCGCAGGCCTTCGACGTAAGGCCATTGCAGGACCCGGCCGCGCTGTCCCGGCATCTGCCGCGGGTCCAGGAGCGTGGTGAACTCCACAAACTTCGCCTTGGGCAGGGGATCGGCGCGCTTGATCAATTCGCTGAGCGAAAATCCCACCCACGGCACCACGATCGACCAGCCTTCCACGCAACGATGCCGATAGATGCGCTCTTCCGGAGCGGCCATCTTGATGATCGTGTCCACATCGAGTACCTGCTTCTTCTTGACGTGGCCGTCGATGGTGACCGTCCAGGGACGCGTCTTGAAGTCCTTGGCCAGCCCGGCGGGTTCGTACTTGTCAGTCGAAAATTCGTAGTAGTTGTTGTAGTTGGTGACGTCCTTGTAGGGAGTGATGGTTTCAGTGGTCGAGAAGGGACTCTTCTGGATGCCGTCAATCTTCGTATTGGCCTGCGCCACGGACGAAGGCGAAGCCATTTCGTGCAGGCCCACTCCGGCCGCCACCGCCGCCGCGCCCGCCAGCGCCGTACCGGCCAGAAACTTCCGCCGGTTCAGGTAAAGGCTTTTCGGGGTGATCTCGGAGGATGGAATATCGGCCGCCTTCTTGATCAGCATGAGGGGAAGCTCCTGAAAGGCGTACGCACAAACCGCCAGTTACGGATGTCTGGTTTCCAGTATCTGTTAAGTAGGACGCATTTGGCCGGGAAAAGTTGCATGGCGTCCGGCGGATGCGACAAACCAAAGTCCATTGATTTGACGGTACTTATTCCCACAGCAGAGCACCGCGATTTGGTGCCGGCAAAACGCCTTGCCGATTCTGGTCTCGCAAAAGATGTCGAGCTGCGCTCGACCGGACAGCCGAGGGCGGCTGTCCCCACGCGGTTTGACTAGGTCCCGGCGGAGAGCGTTTCGCAGAGCCGCCGGATCTCGTCGCGCTGGGTTGCGGTCAGCGCCAGGAACTCGAAGCCGTGGCGTAGTCCGTCGCGATATCGCACCAGCGCCCGGAATTTGATGGGGAACGGCGCCAGGGGCAGCAACAGCTCCATGGAGACAACTTCCCCGGGCTCCAGTTCGCCGGTCAAGGTTGCGCCAATGCCATCTTCCCCCAGTTCGCTCGATCGTCCCCAAAACGAAATACTCTCTCCGGCGCGAAAGGCTTGTATGGAAACACGAACATCGAGGGTGTAGCGGGGAAAGCGGCGCGACGTTCTGGAATCAGATTTGCGGTCGGTCGAAGAAGCGCTCATGAAGCGCCCCGGGTAGCGCCGGCATCCTGCCGGCTGTCCCGAGGGCGTCCCGGCCTCGGAGCGGCAGCGCTGCTTGTTGTCAACGCGCTAGTTCCCATGCAGTGGATATCCGGCTTCGAGCGGAAGCTTGCTTTCAACCCGTAACACCGTGATGCCGCTGGTAATCGAGTATACGTCCACCAGCCCGACCGCGCCCGGCGTGGATTCCACAGCCTCCACCAGGGCCTTGTCAGAGTTGACCAGCACGATCGCCGGGTGGTTCGCTCGGCCGTGGTTGGCGGTGGCGATCAATGCGCTGACCTCGTCGCTCGACATGCCATAAACCTTTTCCAGGACCATCTTCATCTCGCTCGACGCGGGATTGAGGCTGAAGAGAGTGACCGGTTTGCCCTTGGGCCAGCGGTTGGTCTGCCCCTTGCAGATCTTGACCAGCTCGGTCATGCTGACGTCAGACACACCATTCGATTTGTTGGAGACCAATGCCATGTCCTTGGCCCCGGCGGCCGTCGTCAAGGCGGCCGCCAGCAGCCAGACTCCAAACGCATGTCGGTAAAGCACAGCTCTCCCCCAAGACTCGGGAATCCGTAACTCGATTGTCGTCGAATCGCAAGAGATGCTCAATGCCAACCGGGTCGGGTTACCAGCCGAGACAATACGCGAAGCTCGAAGTATTCCTGTCGTATGATCTTCCGCATGGCTGCCGTGCCCGAGCCGTCGCTCATTCTCGGTTTCGAGGACGCCCGTCACCTGGTCGAAGATCACGCCGTGCCTCTGCGACCTCGCGGCAAGGAACTGGTAGAACTGCTGGAAGCCGCCGCCGCCGGACAAGTCCTGGCCGAGACTATATTCGCTGACCGCAATTTTCCGCCGTTCCCCCGGGCCATGCGCGACGGCTATGCGGTGCGGGCCGCCGATCTCTCCCAGATCCCCGCCGCTCTCGAAGTGATTGCGGAAATCAAAGCCGGCGCTCGCAGCGAGGAACTGCCGATACTCCAAGCCGGCCAGGCCGCGGCCATCATGACCGGCGCGCCCGCGCCCCCGGGCGCCGATGCCGTAGTGATGGTGGAACACA
>DASQHA010000038.1:0-32568 GCA_035632335.1 Terriglobales bacterium | reverse complement strand
CAAAATTCACGGGCAGTTTTATGTCGATGGAAACGATTCTGCGTTCAATGCCGCGAATCCTTTCGCGGGTCCGGAGCCCGGTTACGATTCGACGCAGTACAGCGGAAGCATCGGTGGCCCGCTGGGCAAGAAGGCTTCCTTTTTCTTTAATATCGATCGGCGGAATATCAACGATCTTGCCGCCATCAACGCCGTCATCCTCGATCCCAACGACAGCAGCAGCGCCGTTCCCTTTACTGATGCGGTGCCCAACCCGAGGACGCGCACCAACCTCAGCCCGCGTTTCGACTACCAGATCAGCAAGAACAATACGCTGACCGCGCGCTACCAGTATTTCCGCGACGCCCAGAACAACGACGGAATCGGGCAGTTCAACCTCTCGCCCCAGGCCTACGACTCGGAATCCACGGAGCACACTTTCCAGATCAGCGACACCCAGATTTTCGGCGCGAAAGTCGTCAACGAGACGCACTTCCAGTATCTACGTGAACGCGACAGCCAGCTGCCCGTGACCACAACGCCCGCGGTCAATGTCCTGGGGGCGTTTACCACCGGCGGTAATGGCCAGGGCGCCATCATCGATCACCAGGACCACTACGAGCTGCAGAACTACACGTCGGTGGTCCGCGGCACCCACATTTTCAAGTTCGGAGGGCGCGTGCGGGCTGTGCGCGACGCCAGCTTTTCGCAATCCGGATTCAACGGCACCTTTATTTTTTCCTCCCTGGATGCGGCGCAAGACACGCCCTCGAATCCCAATTGCGACATTGGCGCCGACCCGGCCACGCCGTGCCCGATCTCATATCAATTTGCCGTACAGCAACTGGCGGTTCCGGGCGGAACGCCCTACGCCACCCAGCTATCGTTTACCAGCGGCCTGCCCAGCGCCAACGTCACAACGTATGACGCAGGCTTGTACGCTCAGGATGACTGGAGGGTGCGGCCCAACATTACGCTCAGCGCCGGCCTGCGCTTTGAGACCCAGAACGACATTCACGATCACGGCGACTGGGCGCCGCGCCTGGGAATTGCCTGGGGAATCGGCGGGAAGAGCGCGCCGCCGAAAGTTGTCCTGCGCGGCGGTTTCGGGATTTTCTACGATCGATTTCAGTCCGAGCAGCTGCTGCAGGCCGAGAGATTGAACGGCATTACCCAGCAGCAGTTTGTGATCAACAATCCAACCTGCTTTCCAGGAATTGGCGTGCCCCTCGATCTTTCGACTTGCGGCGCCTCCAGCGCCACCACCCCGACGGTCTACCAGATTGATCCCGGCCTGCACGCCCCCTACACGCTGCAGTCGGCGATCAGCGCGGAGAGGCAGCTTACCAAGTCCGCGACTCTGTCGGTCACCTATTTGAATTCCCGCGGCTTCGATCAGCTGCTCACCATCAACGCCAACGCCCCGTTTCCCGGAACGCCGGGCAGCACCACCCGCCCCGATCCTGGCGCGGGGAATATCTACCGCTACGTTTCCGAAGGCAATTTCAAGCAGAACCAGTTGATCGTCAACGGCAATGTACGCGTGGGGACCCGGGTCCAGGTGTTCGGCTTCTACACTCTCAACTATGCCAACAGCGATACCTCCGGGGTTTCCGGTTTCCCTTCCAATTCCTACAACATCGGCCAGGATTATGGCCGGGGATCGTTTGACACGCGCCACCGCCTTTTTTTTGGCGGCACCATCGCCCTGCCCTATGCCTTTCGACTCAGCCCGTTCATGATTGCGAGCGCGGGTTCGCCTTTCAACGTTACCTCGCCTAACGATTTGAACGGCGATTCAGTGTTCAATGATCGTCCTGGATTCGTCTCCTCTGCAACGTGCGCAACAACCACGATCAGTCCAACCGACCCCAACGTCTATTGCACGCGGCTGGGGACCTTTGATGCCCGGCCGGATCTGGCGATAACCCAGCAACGGATTCTTCCCATCAACTTCGGGACGAGCGCTGCCCATTTTGTGCTGAACCTGCGATTGACCAAAACCTTTGGCTTCGGTCCAAAACTGAAGGGTGCAACCGCCGGCCCGGGACCGGGCGGGCCCGGCGGCCCGGGTGGTCCTGGAGGCGGTCACCGGGGCGGAGGCGGTCCTCACGGGCCGCTGTTCGGCGGCGGCGGCGGGCCGCCCGGAATGTCAGCCGGTTCGGACCGCCGTTTCGGTCTCACCCTCGGCGTTTCGGTCCGCAACGTCTTTAATAATGTGAATACGGCGAATCCCAGTGGAATTCTGGGCTCGCCCTTCTTTGACACCGCCAACGCGCTGCAGGGAGGGCCGTTCTCGACCGGCGCCGCGAATCGCCGCCTCGATTTGCAGGTGACATTTAGCTTCTGATTGGCGCTGCATCCAGAGCTTCAGGACGCGTCTCACGTATCTGGAGCTGATTCGCATGAAATGCAGAGTCTGGAATTTTGGCTGTGCTGTTCTTGTCTCGGCGCTCACCCTGGGTGCGCCGCTTTCAGGCGCGGGCGGCCAGCAGGTTTCCTTCAAGATCCCGCCGGTGACTGTGCCAGTCAAAATAGAGAACCAGCCCATCGCGATTACCGCGTCGGGAGCCATTTCCCAGGTCGCGGCAGGACATCAGCGCGCGATCTTCGGTCTTCCCGCGGCCATCATCTCCAATCACGCTCGCGTGTGACCCGCATCACTTTTCAACGTGGGAAGAAGCGATACGATTCATTCGGGATGGAGGTTTTCATTGCCGAACGACTGAACCTTGTGAGCATGGGCATCTCCACCCGCGGAGGCCGCGGCCAACCGTCGGAGCGCCTTGGAGATCGCTCACCGTGAACTTGCGTGCGGCAACGTCGATGTCTCGAGCTCTCGTCATCGCCCTGCTCTTCCAGATCCCGTTTCTTTGGTCGCAGGGTACCACCGTTCATCAGGAACCGGTTCACGCCCAGGCAAGCCCGGCGGCAAATCCTGTTTGCGTCGAACCTGCCCCGCTATTTTCAGCCGCCGACTACAAAGGACCACTTCACAAATTGGTCGTGTATTTTTCGCGAAAGCCGGAGATCAGAACGGTGCACCCGATTCGACAGGGTTTGACCTTGTGCGCCCTGGACGCGTCCGAGAAATTTCACCTCTTCAAACAAGACAGCATCGAGCCCACCAACTTCGTGGGGGCGGCTTTGGACTCCGGTCTCGCGCAGGCCGGGGACGACGATCCCAGCTTTGGACAAGGGGCGGCTGGCTATGCGAAGCGATACGGCGCCACTCTCGCGGACTCGGTGTCTCGCGGCTTTTTTCATACCTATCTGTTTCCGGTCATGTTTCGGCAGGATCCGCGCTACTACAGAAGATTGGAAGGAACTCCCGGCGCTCGCATCGGGCATGCGCTTTCCCATGCTTTTGTGGCGGAGAGCGACTCCGGACGCAGAATGTTTAATTTCTCGGAATGGCTCGGCACTGCCGCCTCGGCGACCCTGAGCAACACGTATCACCCGGGAAACTCCCGCGGTATAGGACCACTATCCCGGCGGGTGGGCGTCAGCATTGCCGGGGACATGGGTTTTGATGTTCTCCGGGAGTTCTGGCCGGAAATCGTTCACAAACTCAAACTCCCGTTCAAAGACCGCGACCACATCGCGGTTCTTCCGGATCCGCAAAGATGACCAAAACCCCCGAGAGCCTGGTTCGGTCGTCCGCCGTCAGGAGAAAGAGTCTCGACAGGATGCTCCGCGCGGTCAAACGATGCCGGGTGACACTGCTCACGCGCGCGGGTGAGGTTCGTCACTGAAGCGAAAGCCTCCCTGGCCGAAGATACCCGCAGGTGAACGTCATGAAAACCAATGCTGTGGTGATTCCGATTGTTCCCGACATTGCGGTAAAGCGAATTCTTTTCGCGACTGATTTTTCCGAGGCCTCGCTTTCAGCTCTTCCGCTGGTTTCGGCCATTGCCCGCAAGTATGGGTCCCGCGTATTTGTGGTCAACGTTTGGACGCCCGCGGCGTACGCAATGATCAGCCCCGAAGCTGCTGGGGTGCTGGAGCGCCAGGACGAGCGTGAAATTCAAGCCAGGACGCGGAAGCTCCTCACCACCGGAGAGCTGACCGGGCTGCCCGCTACGGCCCTGGTCATATCAGGAAATCCTGCGCAGGAACTGCGGCGGCTGGCGCGTCAGAAGAACATTGATCTCGCCATATTGGCCACGCATGGCCGCACCGGATTGCGGCACCTGGTGATGGGATCGGTGGCGGAAGAGCTTTTCCGCAATCTGCCCTGCCCGGTGCTTACTGTCGGACCCAATATTTCGAAGCGTTCAGTGCAAGGAGCTGAAATCAAGCACATCCTGTTTCCCACTGATCTCTCCGACGAATCCAAGGCGGTATTTCCTTACCTGGCTTCGCTGGCGTCAGACTACAAAGCGTCCCTGACGCTGCTGCACGTCCTGCCGATTGAAACCGCCTCGAACCCGGATGCGAAGTCCCTGGCGGAACCGTTGCGCCAGGAGATGCAGAGCATTTTTTCTCCTCATATCGATCCGCGATGCCCGGCGGAGTTCGTGGTTGATTTTGGGGACACCGTGGAGCGGATTCTGGCGCATGCGCAAACTGGAAACGCGGACATGATCGGGCTGGGAGTACGCCAGGCTGGAGAACTGACCACTCATTTCCGCAATACCGTCGCGTATCGCGTCGTCCTGCAGGCGCACTGCCCGGTGCTGACCTCACGCCAGCCGGGGTAGCGGAAGTACGCTGGCTCCGCTTCCCCTGGCTGGCATGCGCATCAAGCCAGGACCATCGCCTCGAGTGCCGATTTATCCCTGATCAGCACGCTCGGGCCTTTGGTGGAAATCAGCATTTTGCTTCTCAACTCGGTCAGCGCCCGGGTCACGGTCTCGCGGGTCACGCCGACGACCTGGGCGATCTCCTCATGCGTCAGGCTCAAGTTGAAGCGGATGCCCTTAGGGGTTTCCTGTCCGTTGACCGCTGATTGGAGCAGGAAGCTTGCCATCTTTTCAGTCGCCGAAGGGGTCAGGCCGAGATACCGGATCTGGTGGCACGCGCCGCGGTAATAATTGCTGAATTGTTGCATCGTATTAATCGAAGCGTCGCCATGTTCATGCACTAGTTTCTTGAAGTCATCGCGGCGGATGAAATCCACCTGGCACGGCTGAAGAGTCTCGGCCGTGACTTCGTGAGGGGCACCGGAGATGGCAGAGTGCAGGCCCAGCAGTTCGCCCGCTTCCACCACTCTCACGATCACGGTTTTTCCCGATGGCGAGGCCATGGTCAGTTTCACGCGGCCCTTGCAGAGCATGTACACGCCACGCGGCACCTGGCCCTCGACAAACAGGACTGACCCGGCGGGATACTGGCTGGTGAATTTCATTTTCTGGAACTCCGCCATGGTTTCGGGTGTCATCTGGCAAAAAAATCCCTCTTTTCGGATGGGGCAAGTGGCACAGTCCTCAGCGATTTCCAGTCCGTAAGGCACGTGCGTTTTCATTTTGTTCTCCCTTCTTTGTGAAGCCATTCGGGTTTGGTCTTCTGATCTTCCAGGAGCTGCCGGAGGAAGCTCGAGCCTCCGCTGAGAGCGACGCCGTCTTTCCGCATTCGCAGGAGCAGATTTCGTCCCAGCGCGTCAGCGAAAGTCGCCCCCGCCAGGTCCACGCTGATGGGCTTTCCCGCCGCCGTTTTCGTCGAGATCTGCCAAGTCCTTCGCAACTCGTCCACCCATGGCCCCTTGAGGCTGCCATCCAGTTTCAGCGTCACCCCGCTGGATGAGTTCTGGATGGTGATCTTAAGCACACGAATGTGAGAGCACGGTCACTGCCAGAGGGTTTTATTGCTTTGTGTAGGAATCCAACTGGTTACAGGACAGCAAGATACGTAGAATTTATGACTCGGAAACGAACCCAGAAAGATGAGAACTGACGAGACGACATATCGTCAGATGGCGAAACTGCGTCAGCCCTGCTCGATCCATCCGGCGTCAATCAGTATTTGCCGGACGGGCGAAACCGGGTTCCCGGCACTCGCCCGCCGACATCCAGATCAGTGCTTACGCGGCCTTCGATTTGATCTCGATCGCTCTCGCCTTGGCTGCCTTCGGCATTGTCAAATGCAAAACCCCATTCTTCAACGTCGCCGTTGTCTTCTCGGCGTCGACGTTGGCCGGCAGATCGACGATTCGCAGGATCTGGTCCGAACAAGATTCCGAATAAACCGTCTTGCCCTTCTTCTCTACCCTTTGTTCGGTCTCCCGCTTGCCGGTGATGGTCAGGCGACGCGGCTCGACGCTGACCTCGATCTCCTTCTCGTTGAAGCCAGGCACTTCAGCCTTAACCTCAAAGTTCTCTCCCGACTCAGTGATGTTCACATGGACGGGATGAAGCAGATCGGTCTCAGCCTTGAACCAGTCATCGAGATCATGGCCAAGTCCATGTCCGCTTCTTTCGAAAATCTGGTATGCCCTCTGCGTGATCGCCTCGGAAAGCTTGTTGACCCGATCCATCAGACGCTCGATCGGAGTAATTGCAACCGGCTTTTCCTCGGCCCGCGGTACGGTTATGGAAGTTTCCGCCATGGTGATGTCCTCTCGTTTTCTGGAGGTGTCAGCGCTGGTTTCAGCGGTTCGGCACTGAAGTCCGTCCTGCGTCTCGCAATAGGCAGGAAATCTGTGGAAACCAGCGCTGCGAGTACAGATTCGCAGAAAGCAACAACATGCGCGGTGATCGAGATCACGGCTGGAGGTGATTCGAGGCACTCACGGGCAGCCAGGTTCAGAATTGTTTGCGGGAGATTTTCAGTTTCTGCAGGCGCGAGTTTAAGGTTGTGCGATTCATGCCCAGGCGTTCGGCCGCGCCGCCGGGTCCGCCGACCTTGCCCTTGGCTTCGCGCAGCACACGGATAATGTGCGCCCGCTCGATGTCCTCCAGGGCGGAAGAAGTCGAAGGCGCATTCTCCGTCGAAACGGGCTCGAACGCCGGGACCCTGAGTTCGGGGCCGGGAGACAGAATGACTGCGCGCTCGATGACATGTTCCAGTTCGCGAATGTTGCCTGGCCAGGAATAATTGCACAGCGCCTTCATCCCCTCGGGCGGCACGCTTGCGATATTCTTCTTCATCCGCTGGGAGAACTTCGACAGGAAGTATTGAACCAGAAGAGGGATGTCCTCGCGCCGCTCGCGCAGCGGCGGCACCGTGACCGGAAAAACATTCAGCCGATAATACAGGTCGCTGCGGAATTGTCCCGAGGCCACCAGTTTGCCTAAATCACGGTTGGTGGCGGCGACGATGCGAACATCGCTGGTAATCGTGCGCGTGCTGCCCAGCCGCTCGAATTCTTTTTCCTGCAGCGCCCGTAACAGTTTGGGCTGCAACTCGAGCGGAATGTCTCCCACTTCATCGAGAAAAATCGTGCCCTGGTGAGCCAGTTCCAGCCGTCCGACGCGCGCCGCAATGGCGCCGGTGAAGGCTCCTTTTTCATGGCCGAAGAGCTCGCTCTCAAGCAAGCCGGCGGGAATAGATGCGCAGTTCACGCGAACGAAGCTATGGTCGCGGCGCAGGCTCAAATTGTGGACCGCCCGGGCGAGCAATTCCTTCCCCGTGCCGGTTTCTCCCAGGATCAAAACCGTGGAATCAGTGCGCGCGACCGTTTCGATCTGTTTCAGGACGCGCCGGATCGGCCTGCTGTGGCCGACAATTTCCTCAAAATTGAACTCGGTTTTCAGCTCATCTTCCAAATATTGCTTCTGTTCAGCCAGTTGGTCCCGGAGTTCTGAAATGTGCCGGAAGGCCAGGGCGTTGCCCAGGGCTATCGCCACCTGGCCGGCGATTTGCGAGAGCACGTTCACGTCGTCATCGGTGAAGTTTCCCGCGAGCCGGCTGAACACGTTGAGCGTTCCGATCACGCCTTCCCGGCCAATCAAGGGAATCCAGCAGCCGGACCTTAACGATTGATCGGCGAATTTTGGCGGCATTTCGAAAGGCCATTTTTCTCCTGACTGGCCTTTGAGCAGCAGCGGCTTGCGAGTCGTGTAGGCCCAGCCGGCCGGTGAGTTGCCCAGCGAAACCGGCGGCTCTTCCCCGGCACCGTTAAGCGCATCGCCGGCCGGAGATGTGAGGACATGCATGCGGAGCTGCCGGGTCGGCGCGTCATACAGCGCCAGGGTCGCATAGTCGAAGGGCTTTACCTGGCGGACACACGAGGCGATGGCGGACAGCAACTGGCGGATGTCGAGGTTTGAAACCAGCGCGTTCGTCACTTCCAGCAGGAAGGCTTCACGCGCGCGTTTTCCCTCCGTGATGTCGCGAGTGACCTTGGTGAAACCCAGCAGCGTGCCGTCTTTATCATGCGATGCCGTGATCACTACATCGGCCCAGAAGCGGGAACCGTCCTTGCGAAGCCGCCAGCCTTCCTCTTCCCATCGGCCTTCCGCGGCGGCCACTATCAGTTCCTCGTCCGGCTTGCCCCGTTCTATGTCTTCGGAAGGATAAAATCTTGAAAAGTGCTGCCCGATGATCTCCTCGGCAGCGTAACCCTTGATCTTTTGCGCGCCTTCATTCCAGCTCACAATCCTCCCCGCGGGATCGAGCATGAAAATCGCGTAGTCTTTGACTTCTTCCACCACGGAGCGAAAGCGCTCCTGGCTTTGCCGCAGGGCTTCTTCGGCACGCTTGCGCTCAGTCACATCGCGGATCGCCGCCGTGACCAGAACACCGCCTTCCTCTTCCAGGGGACTCAGGCTGATCTCAACCGGAAATGTGCTGCCATCTTTGCGTCGGGCGAACAGTTCGAGACCCGTACCCATGGGGCGCGGATGAGGGGATTCGTTGTACGCCTCACGATGCTGCGCATGTCTGCCGCGAACGCTATCAGGAATCAGGATTTCAACCGGCTGCTGCAGCAGCTCTTCCCGAGTGTAACCAAACATTCTCTCGGTCTGCGAGTTGACCAGCACCATCCGCCCGGTCTGGTCCACGATGACCATGGCATCGGGCGCGGCTTCCAGCAGGCGCCGGAACCTTCCATCCCCCTGGCTCAAATTGCCGCTGAAGCTGCTTGTAGGGCGGCGCATCACGGAGGAACTTAGCACCCGCGCGTCTTTAGAGCAAGGCCGCTCCGGCCTGGGATCACTCTGAGAGGCACGGGCTGAGCCTGGACTTCGCACAGCAGCAGACAGGGCGAAACGCGGGCAAACCCGACAAGCCTTCACGTCGCGAACGGATCACGACGCCCAGAGCGAGATGATACTCAAGAACGTGCGTCCGGCAACACCCGTCGCAAAGCCAGAAATGCCTCACGCACTGGCAGGCGGTCTCAGGCGTTTGACTTTCCGGTTGATCGTTGTGAAAGCGGAATGTCCGTCCACTGCGGTAGTCAAAGGCTCGGTTGCAATCCGGGTTGGAACAGTTGTAAGACATCGCGTCTTAATTCCAGGATCCATCTATGCGCTCTTCTTCGGCGTCACGTTGTGCCCGTCAATATGGCCCTGAATCCGCTCGAGCTCCAGCTTCTGAATCATATTCATCAGCCACTCGCTCAGGACCGCTTCGAGTTCCTCCGGCGTGCCGCAGCGATAGAGGGAGTGGATGGTTTCGTCTTTCGCGTTCAGCGGTATGTACCGGCAAGGAACGGCTGCCCCGCGCATTTCCATGGGCACGAGTTGCATCAGCACGCACTCAGAGCACGGTCTCTTATGCTCTGCACGCCCGAAGTTCAAGCACGTGGGGGAATCCTCGAAGATGAATTGCGGGCGCCATGAGGATGCCTGCCGGTAGCCGCCGCTTTTGAGGAACTCCAGTTCCAGCCGTAAAACTTCCAGGAGATCGCGCTTGGGGCTCGCCATGTTCTGCCTCCCCTCAGTTCGATCCCAGTTTGTCCTCACGCCGCCGCGATAGATGTGACTCGGATCACAGGCGCGGGTAATCACGCTCACGGGCGAACCTGCTGAGTACCTGTTGGGCAAAAATCGGATGGGTGGGTGCTAAGGTTTCGAGGCCTAGGGAACGATTATGGCAGCGCCGTCAATTGCGTCGCTCTTCACCGCCAACAGCGCCTCGTTGGCTTGATCCAGCGGGAAAACCGTCACCTTGGGCCGGAGCTTAATATCAGCTGCAATCTGAAGAAAATCCCGGGCATCGGATCGCGTCATGTTGGCGACGCTGCGTAGTTGCCGTTCGCCCCAAAGCAGGCGGTCGTAGTCAAACTCCGGAATCCGGTCCAGATGGATCGCGTTGATCGCGACCACCCCGCCTTTTCGCAGGCTGCTCAGCGCCGCCACTACCACATCGCCGCTGGGCGCGAACGTCACGGCGCGATCCAGAGGGACAGGCGGTTTGTCGCTCTCCTTTCCAACCCAGGTCGCGCCCAGTGATTCCGCCAGCTGGCGATGCGAGGCGCCGCGCGTCGAAACATACACTTCGCACTGCCAGGAGCGCAGCACGGCGATCGCGAGATGCGCCGAAGCTCCGAAGCCGAACAGGCCCACGCGTTCTCCGCGTTCCACTCCCGCTACCCGCAGGCTGCGAAAACCGATAATGCCGGCGCACAGAAGCGGGGCGGCATGCAGGTCATCGAGAGTTGGAGGCAAGGGAAAAACAAAATCGGAACGAGCCACTGTGTACTCGGCATATCCGCCGTTAACGGAGTAGCCGGTAAAAGATGCCGCGTCGCAGAGGTTTTCCAGGCCATGCCGGCAATACCAGCAGGTCCCATCGATGCCTCCGATCCATGAAACCCCGACGCGCGTGCCTGAAGGAACGTCCGTCGTCGCGCCATCGATAACTTCGCCTACGATCTGGTGACCGGGAATCAGCTTTCTGCCAAGGGGCGGGAGTTCGCCTTCGACGATATGCAGATCGGTTCGGCAGACTCCGCAGGCCCGCACGCGCAAGAGGACCTGCCCAGCCGAGATCGAAGGATTGGGAATTTGTTCGATCCGAAGGGGACGCTCGGCAATACTGGCGGGCGACGTCAGGATGGCGGCTCTCACGCAGGAACTCCCTTCGAGACTTCAACCTGCCATTCTAGAACGACGATGTTCGCGCCCGCGCTTCGAGTCTACTGATATTCTTCTTCCCCGATCATGCTCTTCATTTCCAAGAGTGTTGCCGCCGGCGGGCGCCCCTCAGTCATGACGATCGAACAGGGTTGCACCGGCAGGTGACTTAAACGATCGAAGAAATCGCCCACGTAAAGATCGGGGAGGTAACTGCTGACCAGCACTATGTCGTAACCCCCGGACCGCAAAAGCTCAAGGGCTTCGAGCCCACTCCAGGTCATACTCGAAGCGTACCCTGCATCTTCTAACATGACACCCAGCGTTCGTGCTTCTTGCTCATCGTTGTCCACGATGAGCACCCTTTTGTTACGCGATTCTGCCATACGAAAGTCCCCCCTGAATAACCAGAATAAAGACAGGGCGCTTGCGAATACTGTGAGGCCGGTCACCCACCGTTGTGACCAGCGGACGTCTGCAGTATATGAAGGATTTTCGCCGGCAGCTTGTGACCGTGATTACTACCCACGGTGAGATATGTCACATCCGCGCTGGCCATTTAGACTAACGACGGGCGCACCAGAGCGGCCTCGAAGGAGAGAGCCATGGCAGACACGGGAGAAGATCGTGAAATAAGGGGCCGAACGGATGCGAAGGAGGCCGAGATCATATCGGAATCAGAAAAGCTGCGACAGAAGTCGAAGACAGCCAGAGACCAGGCGTTTGGACAGCGCCGCCGCGAAGCCAGGCAGTCAAGAGCCTCAAAGCCCCGCTAGCGGAGCGACATCGTTTCCCGAAAAGGCTCAAACCGGCAGCCCTCAACTAATGCGCCTTTTGCGCCACGTAGGAGCTGAGAACGCGCATGTAATTGCCCCGCTCGAAAGCCGCTGGATCCGATACGGAACGCTGGCTCATGCTGCCCCGCATCTGGCGGACCGATTCGTATTCGTGCTCCTCCATCCAGCGCACCAGGTCCTTGAGGACCGAAGCCGCGTGGCCGATGCCATTCTGTAATAGTGCGGAGGTCATCATCGCGACATGCGCGCCGGCCATCATGGACTTCAGCACGTCCGCGGCGCTGTGCACCCCGCCCGTGATCGCGAGATCGGCGCGCACCCATCCGTACAGGATAGCGACCCAGTGCAGCCGCAGCAGCAACTCCTGGGGACGGCTCAACGTCAGGCTGGGCACCACTTCGAGCGATTCAATATCGAAATCCGGCTGGTAAAAGCGGTTAAAGAGAACCAGTCCATTGGCGCCGGCCGCGTCCAACTGTTTTCCCATGTGCGCGAACGCGCTGAAGAAGTGCGAACACTTGACCGCAACCGGGATACTGACGTTGGCTTTGACCTGGCGCACCAGGTCGCAGTAATTCTGCTCGACATCAGCGCCGGATATGTTGGGGTCGGTAATGATGGCGTAAATGTTCAACTCGATCGCGTCGGCCCCGGCCTGCTCCATCATGGCGGCATAGCGGGCCCATCCGCCGGGGGAAACGCCGTTCAGGCTGGCGATCACCGGGATCGAGACTCGTTCCCTGGCTTTGCGAATCAGCTCGAGATAGCCATCCGCGCCAAGATTGTAGGTAAGTAATTCCGGCAGGTAATTGAGCGATTCCGCAAAGCTCTCGCTGCCGCGTGAGAGATCGGAATCAACCGCATAGCTCTCCCGGTCGAGCTGCTCTTCAAAAAGGGAGGGCAGCACAACCGCGCCCACGCCGGCGTCTTCAAGATGCCGTATGTTTTCCAGCGATTCGCAAAGCGGAGACGCCGAGGCAACAATCGGGGATTTCATGGGCAAACCGAGATAGGTGGTTGTGATGTCGATCATTTCTTCCCCCCTGCGGTGACGGGTTGCGGCGTGGACGCGTGCAGATCGGGAGCAGCGTGGCCGGGTGTTTCGGCATTCCCGGGCATGGCAGCTCGGTTGGAGTAGACACCCCATTGCCGGTGCACGTCCTCCTGAGCGAGATGCAGCAGTTCGCGAGCCACCTCCGGATTGCTTCGCGCCAGCATGGTGTATCGGGCTTCCTGATATGCGTATTGTTTGAATGGAATACTGGGTGCCCGGGAATCGAGCTGGAATGGATTTTTCCCTTCCAGCCGCAGGTCGGGGTTATAGCGCACCAGCGGCCAGTAGCCGGAGAGTACGGCGGCCTTCTGCTGTGCCATCCCCTGACTCATGTCATAACCATGCGCGATGCAATGGCTGTAGGCGATGATGAGCGAAGGCCCGTTGTAGGCTTCCGCTTCGAGAAACGCCTTCACTGTGTGGGTATCGTTGCCCCCCATGGCCACCCGGGCCACGTAGACGGATCCGTAACTGATGGCTTCCATGGCGAGATCCTTCTTGCCGCCGTGCTTGCCGCCGGTGGCAAATTTCGCCACCGCGGCGCGCGGCGTGGCCTTGGACATCTGCCCGCCCGTATTCGAGTAGACCTCGGTATCGAGCACCAGGACGTTGACGTTCATTCCGGAACCCAGAACGTGGTCGAGTCCGCCGGCGCCGATGTCGTAGGCCCAGCCGTCACCGCCCACCAGCCAGACGCTCTTGCGCACCAGCGCGTCGGCCACCATCAGCAGGTCTCGCGCTGCCGGCGAATCCAGAGAAATGATCTTCTTCTTGAGTTCAGCCACGCGTTCCCGCTGCGCTTCGAGGCCGGCTTCGGTCAATTGATCCGCATTCAACAGCCCGTTCGCGAGCCCGTCACCCAGGTGCGAGGCCAGTTGCGTCACCAGGTCGCGCGCATAGTCTGCCTGCTTGTCCACCGCCAGCCGCATACCCAGACCGAACTCGGCGTTGTCTTCGAACAGCGAATTGGACCAGGCCGGCCCTCGACCCTGAGAATTGATGGTGTATGGCGTGGTAGGCAGGTTGCCGCCGTAAATCGACGAGCAGCCGGTAGCATTCGCAATCAGCAGGCGATCGCCAAAAAGCTGGGTGAGCAACTTGATGTAAGGTGTTTCGCCGCATCCCGCGCACGCTCCGGAAAATTCGAAGAGCGGTTCCAGAAGCTGTACGTCCTTGACCTGACCGTGCGCCAGCTGGTTCCGGTCGGCATCTGGAAGTTTGGTGAAGAAATTCCAATTCGCGCTTTCCGCCTGGCGAAGAGGTGCCTGTGGCTGCATGTTGATGGCTTTGTGTTTGGCCTCGCTCTTGCTCTTTACCGGGCAGGCCTCGACGCAAAGTTCGCATCCGGTGCAATCTTCCGGCGAAACCTGCAGCGTATAACGCAGGCTCTCAAATTCCCGCCAGCGCGGCTTTTCCGCCTTGAAGCCCTGCGGCGCATTCCCCAGCATTGAAGCATCGTAGACCTTGGCCCGGATGACCGCGTGCGGACAAACCAGCACGCATTTCCCGCACTGAATGCAGAGCTGTTCGTCCCAGACCGGAATCTGTTGCGCGATATTCCGCTTTTCCCACATGGCGGTGCCGGTCGGAAAGGTGCCGTCGACGGGCATGGCGCTCACCGGAAGATCGTCTCCGCGACCTGCGATCATGGGGCCAATTACGTCGCGCACGAACTCCGGCGCGCGCTCGGGGACGGGAGGCAGAACTCTTAGCCGGCTGGTCGCTGCGGTGGGAACCGTGACCTGGTAGAGATGGCTCAGGGTGTGGTCCACGGCACCGAAGTTCTTGGCTACGACGGCCTCGCCGCGCTTTCCGTAAGTGTCGCGAATAGCGTTCTTGATGGCCTCGATCGCCTGCTCGCGCGGCAGGACCCCGCTGATGGCGAAGAAGCAGGTCTGCATGATGGTGTTGATGCGGTTGCCCATTTCAGTCTCACGCGCGACCTTGTAGGCATCGATCAGATAAAACTTGAGTTTCTTCCGAATGATGATTTCCTGCACCTGCTGGGGCAGGTGGTCCCAGATTTCGTCGGCTGCAAACGGCGCATTCAGCAGAAACGTCGCCCCCGGCTCGGCGCAGTTCAGCACATCCATGCGCTCCATGAATTGGAACTGGTGGCAGGCCACAAAGCTGGCCCGGGTGATGAGGTAGGAAGAGCGGATCGGGCGCGGGCCAAAACGCAAGTGTGAAACCGTCACCGATCCCGCCTTCTTGGAGTCGTAGACGAAGTATCCCTGCGCGTAGTTGTCCGTATTCTTTCCGATAATCTTGATCGAGTTCTTGTTGGCGCCGACAGTTCCGTCAGAGCCGAGTCCGTAGAACAAGGCGCGAACCGTGGCCGGATCCTCGGTGGAAAATTCGGGATCATACGCCAGGCTGGTAAGTGTGACGTCGTCGTGAATCCCGACCGTGAAGTGATTCCTCGGAGTTGAGTTCTTCAGTTCATCGAACGTGGCTTTCGCCATCGCCGGCGTGAATTCCTTCGAGGCCAGGCCATAGCGGCCGCCGATCACCAGGGGAACGATCCGAGAGTCCGCGCCGTTTACCCGCGACTCGCTCAATGCAGTGACCACATCGAGGTAGAGTGGTTCGCCCAGGCTGCCCGGTTCTTTGGTGCGATCCAGGACGGCGATGCTGCGCACGGTTTTCGGCAGGGCCGAAATAAAAGCTTCCAGTGCAAAAGGCCGGTAAAGCCGGATCTTAAGGACACCGACCTTCTCGCCTTTCTGCAGCAGATGTTCTACGGCTTCCTCGACCGCACCGGCGCCGGAGCCCATCATCACAATCACCCGTTCCGCGTCGGGAGCGCCGACGTAATCGTACAAGTGGTAGTTCCGGCCAGTGCGCCGGGCGAAGCGGTCCATTACATCCTGCACGATGGTGGGACACGCCCGGTAAAAAGGATTGATGGCCTCGCGGGCCTGGAAGAATACGTCGGGATTCTGCGCTGTCCCACGCAGCAGCGGGTGATCAGGGGACAATGCCCGCTGCCGGTGCTGCCGAACTAGAGTCTCATCGATCAGTCCACGCAGATCGTCATCGCTCAGGGGCACGATTTTGCTTACTTCATGGGAGGTGCGAAAACCATCGAAGAAGTGCAGGAAGGGGATGCGGGATTCGAGCGCGGCCGCCTGCGCGATCAGGGCAAAATCGCCCGCTTCCTGCACGGAATTCGAGCACAGCATCGCAAAGCCGGTGGCGCGGGCGGCCATGACGTCGCTGTGGTCGCCAAAAATCGAGAGCGCATGGGTGGCCAGAGCGCGGGCCGCTACATGGATCACGGTCGGCGACAGCTCGCCGGCGATCTTGTACATATTGGGGATCATCAGAAGCAACCCTTGGGAGGCAGTAAAGGTTGTGCCGAGCGCACCGGCCTGCAGCGCACCGTGCAAGGCTCCGGCAGCGCCTCCCTCGCTTTGCATTTCAATGACTGTGGGGACGGTCCCCCATATGTTCTTGCTTCCCTCCTCTTTCCACTGGTCGGCCCACTCCCCCATCGGCGACGCGGGAGTGATGGGGTAGATGGCAATAACCTCATTGAGCCGGTAGGCCACCGAGGCGGCAGCTTCATTCCCGTCCATAACCGCTTTGTTCTGCGTCATTTCTATTCTCCCGATCGCGTCGAATACCCTTTTTACCCGGTGGGGCTCGCAAGGGCCGTGGTCGGCGTCACCGCTTGGAGTGATCGAGGTCACCGCACGATTTTCCGCAGTCACCTATAAGTTGACCCGGAAGCCATCTTTCGAGGAGGCAATATTATGGAGGCCCTTGGCACCAATACCCGCATCTCGTTGAGCAAAATCCTGGTTACGACCGACTTCTCGCAGGTTTCGAAAACCGCGCTGGAGTATGCAGCAGCGTTAGCCGGCCAATACGAGGCGAAGATTACCGTTGCGCATGCTCTTAGCCCCGAACCGATGCTCAGTGTCCCTCTGGACCCCCTTCCCGTCGAGGCCGACCCGGCTCACCTGGAAGCCGAGGCAAAACTGGTAGAGTTTGCTCTCGGCGACAACACGCTGCAGACCAGACCCGCCAAAGTGTTGTTAGAGCGCGGAGAAGTCTGGAAGATGATCGCAGACGTTATTCAGAACGAGCAGATCGATCTGGTGGTCACGGGAACGCACGGGAGGCAGGGACTGAAGAGGCTGGTGCTCGGATCGGAGGCGGAGAAGATATACCGGAGAGCGAATTGTCCGGTGCTGACCGTGGGCCCCCAGGTGCCTCGATTGGGCGCCGCCAAATGGGGACTCAAGACCATTCTCTTCCCCACCGACGGCTCCGAGGCCTCGTTGAAGGCTTTGCCCTATGCCCTGTCGCTGGCCGAGGAGAATCAGGCTAATTTGATTTTCCTGCAGCTGATCTCACTCACACCTTACCAGTACCGGGAGTCGGAAGAGGCGAGCGCGCGTGAGATGCTGCGCGCCCTGGTGCCGGCGGACGCGGAAAATTGGTGCAAGCCCGAGTTCGTGGTGCGCTTTGAGTTCCCGGAAGACGGCATTCTGCGGCTCGCCGAGGAACGGAAAGCGGACCTGATCGTAATGGGAGTGCGGCAGCCGGCCAGGGGCGCTCTGGCAGAGTACACGCCCTGGCCCATTGCATCGCAGGTGGTCGCGAAAGCGCGATGCCCGGTGCTCACGGTACGCGGCTGAGATGAATCGTGAATCTGCCACTTACGGCGGCGGATCCTCTTCTCGAAAGGAAAGGTCATGACCTCGGCAAACAGACATGGCCGGCCAGCCCTGCGGTACCTCGCGGCCGGCGCCGGATTCGCCGCCGCTGCATACGCTACCCACGCTGCATTCACCTGGCTGCGGTATGGGCATCCGCCACGCCCAACCAACGAAGAAATTGACTCTTTACTCGATCAGTTTATTCCCGAGTATGAAGTCGTGGAGCGCCATTCGGTGCAGGTTGCCGCGCCGTCCGAGACTACCCTGGCTGCGGCAGGCGAAATGGACCTGCTGCAATCCCCGATCGTGCGCTGCATTTTCAAAGGCCGAGAGCTGGTTCTGGGCGGTCATCCCGACAATCTGCGCCATCCCCGGACGTTGTTGGCGCAAGCGAAAGAGCTGGGATGGGTAGTGCTGGGCGAGGTGCCAGGCCGTGAGATCGCCCTGGGCGCGGTGACCCGTCCGTGGGTCGCCAATCCGGTCTTCCGCCCGCTGCCGCCCGCGGAATTTGCCGGGTTTCACGAGCCCGGCTACACCAAAATCGCTTGGACATTGCGCGCCGATGCGATCAGCGCCAGCGCGTCGGTGGCGCGCACCGAGACCCGGGTTGCCACTACGGACCCGACTGCGCGGGCTGCCTTCCGGCGCTACTGGTCGCTGGTTTCGCCGGGCGTCGAGCTGATTCGCCGGGTGTCGCTCCGCCTGATCAAGGCAGAGGCAGAACGCCGTTATCGCCTGACGATGCGGGAGCATCGCGGCGCTGAATTCCAGGAATTACGACAATCAACTTCAAGTTGAAGAGTGTGATCGAAATCACAATGGCGAGTGAGGAGAGCCACGGCGTCCCCAGGCTGTCTCTGCGATGCTGATGTCGTAGCGAGGTGGCGTATGGCACACGACCAGAACGAACTGTTGGATCTCCTCAAATTCGAGTTGAAGTTTCTTGAGGATGGAGGCTACGGCCGCTCTCCTCATACTCCATGGCGTCGCCAGTTGGCTTTCGAGGACTCGCTCACGTGCCCTAACTTTGGCGATCCCGCCCGGCCGCATCCCTGCAGCGAGTGTCTGCTGATGCAGTTTGTTCCCAGCGAGCTCAAAGACCAGGCTTCGCCATGCCGGCTCATTCCGCTCACCGACAAAGGCGAAACCATCGATTACTTTTATCGCTGTGGAACCCAGTTGGAGCTGGAGGAGGCCCTCTCAGCCTGGTTGCGCAAACAAATCAGCCAGATCGAGGAGCAGGCCAGCGAACAGCGCGACGTTGAGCGCTCTACCCGACCATCGGACGGCGCCGACCTGCTGGGCCAGCAGCGGTGGCTGGCCTTCGCGCGAGATCTCAATGTGCTCGCCAACGTCCATCGCGACTACGAACACTTCGAGGTGGCGCACGCTCTCCTGGGCCATGCCCTTGCCGCCGCGGAAAAGGTGGCTGAGTCCTGTGGCGCCGGCCGCGCTCTGGCCGAACGGATCCGGAAAGATCAGCAGGCCGTGCAGGAAGTGATACGGACGGGAAAGCCAGATGTGGAACGCGCCTCGCAGGAGGAATTGGAAATCCCGAACCAATAGTTGGCCACCAGGCTGAACCAGGCATTGTAGGAGGAGCATCTTGAAAACCTTACTGACTGTCTGCTTGTTCTCCATTCTTGGGCTCGTTGCCGCGGGACAGCAAGATCAAAAGCCCAAAGCAGCGCCGGCCGCGCCCTACGTGATCCCCGAGGAAGCCGCTCATCAGGTCAATCCGGTCAAACCCACTCCCGACTCAATCGCTCAAGGCAAGAAGTGGTACGGATACGATTGCGCCATGTGCCATGGCAAAGACGGCGACGGCAAAGGCGATGTCGCGGCCGATATGAAGCTGAAGGTCACTGACTTTACCGATCCAGCGACCCTGAAGGACAGAACTGACGGAGAGCTCTTTTACATCATCAAGCAGGGCAAAGGCGATATGCCGCCCGAAGGCACTCGTCTGAAATCGGATGGCCTCTGGGACCTGGTTAACTACGTTCGGTTCCTCGCCAAAAAGACCCCTCCGCCGGATAGCAAAGTGCAACCGTGAACGGCCGGCAGCCGGGCAATCGTCATCCGAGCCTGCAGATTCTGCACGCTGGCGTCCTCTATTTCGCGCTCGTATTTGGGGCCGGCTTCGTGCTGGGAACAATCCGCACCTTGTGGATCGTCCCGAGCCTCGGCACGAGGAAGGCCGAACTGATGGAGGCGCCCATCATGTTCGTGGTGATTGTTCTCGCGGCGCGCTGGGTAGGCGGCCGCCCTGGCCTGCAACTATCAAGGTTTGAAAGCCTTGCGGCCGGAGTTTTCGCCCTTGCGCTCTTACTTCTCACCGAATTCACCGTCATGCTTTGGATCAGGGGGCTCACTGTTGCTGACTACCTGGCAGGCCGGGATCCGGTTGCCGGGATGGTGTATGTGGCGATGCTTGCGGTTTTTGCCTTCATGCCAATTCTTCTAGCAGGACAGATTGGTGAGCGCAGTCACAAATCGAGGTGAGAAGGGGCACAGGCCCGAGGGAAAAGAGATGAGAGATTAAAAGGCAATTCCAGGAGGTGTCTTATGAAGCTATTGGAGGTATCAAGTCACAGCGGTATCTCTCTGAAGAACATCCTTTTGGCCACCGATTTCTCCGAGGCTTCCGCCGCCGCTTTGCCCTACGCGGCGGCCATCAGCCGGCGTTATGGCAGCGAGTTGCATGTGGCCCATATGCTGTCGCCCGCTTACATAATTCCTTCCGTACCTGACAGCCCGGTGACCCCGAACTCCATTCACGAAGCCGCCCGCGCTGATGCCCAGCAGCAGATGGAGGCCCTGGCCGCGTCCCTGAAGACTCTGACCCCCCATACTTATGTTCGTGAAGGGAAGGTCTGGGACGGTCTCTCCGAAATTGTCCGGACCCAGCAAATCGACTTGCTGATCGTCGGAACCCACGGCCGCACCGGCGTTGGGAAACTGCTACTCGGATCCAAGGCGGAAGAAATTTTGCGCCAGGCGCCATGTCCAGTTCTCACGGTGGGCCCGAAAGTCTCGGGACGGGCCAAGTTGCCGGAGCTCGCAGGTGTAGAAAAGGACATCCCGCCGGTTGAGATTTCAGTGCGTCAGATCGTCTATGCCACCGATTTCAGCCCCGAATCCCTCGCTGCCGCCCCATTTGCGGCTTCCCTGGCGCAGGAATTCCAGGCCAAGCTGACTCTGCTTCATGTGATCGAGAAGTTCACGGACAGCGATCGCCGGCCGAAACCGCTGGAGCTCATGCTGCAAAGACTGGAGAAACTGGTGCCGGAGGACGCTCGGCTGTGGTGCTCACCCCGGCCCTCAGTCCAATTCGGCCCGCCCGCGGACTGCATTCTCCAGGAAGCGTTGGCCTCCAGGGCCGATCTCATCGTGCTCGGAGTGCGGGCTGGAGCCGGCCTTCTCGGAGCCGCCACGCATCTGCCGTGGACAACTGCTCACAAGGTCATCGCCAGCGCCCATTGCCCGGTGCTGACGGCTCCATTCGCGGCGGTCCTCCAACCGAAAGAAGAAAGAGATGGATTCTACGAGTTTGGCGAGGTGGTTCCGTGAAAGAACCCAAGGTTTCACAGAAAAACCGGCCCAGGAATGAAGGATGCACACAGACCGAACTGGCGGCTGAAGTCCGGCGGCGCGCTTTTGAGCTCTATGAGCAGCAGGGAAGGGTCGATGGCCACGCCCTGGAACACTGGGCGCAAGCCGAGGCCGAGATCCTGCCTGAGAAGCGGCGAGCGGCAGTTGCTTAATAAGGCCGGTTCGGATCGGCGAGGTGTGTCTCTGCCGAAGACCCAGGGGGCGCGTCAGCGGCCCAGGCCGGCTTCAGCAACCTGCAGGTCCAGGGCAACGCGTTCTCCGTTGATGAGCACCACCCCGCTGTCGATGAGTTGCTGGCCGGTGCAATCGTATTTCTCGTAGCAGCGCAGGGCCGCGAAGGGAAAGAAGAATTCAACGGCTTCGGTTTTGCCGGCCGCGGGCGACCGGCCTGCCAGGTGTACCGTGGTGCTGAAACTGATGCCATCGAACTTCGACTCTTCCTTGAAATAGGCTAGCGTCGGACGGACCAAGTGCGCCACGTGCTCATCAAATGCCATTGCAGCAAGTTTGTATCGCGATCCCGCCGCTGATTCCGGCAGAGTTGTGTTGAAGGAAAGCTCAAGGTAAATACCCTGGCGGAAAGCCACAAAGCTCTGCGCCGCGTAGGCGACAAAGTGCGCCTGAGGGTCCAACTCCTTCACAAGCCTGGCCAGCGCTTCCTGGTTGGAAGCTTGCAGCGTCGCCAGCGCCTGCGGTGACGCGTCCCGCGCCGGCGCTGCTGCAACGACGTCAGGTCTTGCTGCTGGAGGGGCCGCGATAGTCGGCTCTGCTGGCCTGGTGCCCAGGTCGACGCCCTGGGCAACTTGAGTTCCGGCAGGCAGCTCCGCTCGTTCGGTGGGCCTCAGGTTCTGATCGGCACCCGGCGACGGCTGGGGCCCTTCTCCATTCAGCCAGATATTGACCGGCTGGGCGTTGAGAAAAATCTGGCCCTGCAACAAACCCGCCTGCTGGACATTCTCATCCCGGGAGCCCAGGAGCTGGAGAGCGCCGCTTTGGGGCAGATACACCATTAGATTTTCCGGCCTCTCCACAACCACCCCCATAACGTTCCCGACGACGTGATGGGAAATCTCGAGAGCATAGCCTTGCACCTGGTGATTGGTCTGAAAGCGCGGGACTTCCGACTTCAGAATCGGCATGACGACGCTCAGAAAAGTGGTGCGGGCCCGTTGCTCCGCCGCAATCTTTTCGGGGTAGGCTGCGTAATAGTTGCCGGTGATTGCCAGTACGGTCTGGCCGTTGTAGCGATCAAATCGAATCGAGCGCTGATCTGCATGGTCCTGCTGCGATTCGTCGAGATCCAACTTGCGATTCAGATAGAAATGGTATTTGAGCCGCAATCCTTGAATGTCCTGACCTACCGCTTTCAAATCGTTGATGTATTGTTGCTGCAATGCACGCATATCCGGGTCTCGTATTTCCACCGGCGTGAGAACTTGTGCCGGGGCGGCGCTGCCCGCGGTGGTAATTATGGCAATAATAGTAAGGAACCGTGCGAGCCGGCATTTTTTCCTGCGCCATTCCAGACCCAGGTTCCGCGGGACATTCGACGCTGCGGTTGTCTGATGGTGGCACGCACTGCTCATGCTGCTCTCCTATTGCTGCGGAGGATAAAGCGTAAGGTACAAGTACGCATTTGCCGCTTCGTCCTGGCTCAAGTAGTCGAACACGGGCATCCTGCCGCGGAATGGCTCCGGCGGCGCACCCATGGTGATTGGGTTTCCGAAGGTGACCTTTCGGACGAACTGAGACAGAGTCGTCCGCGCGGTGAGGGTACCGAGCGGGGGTATTGCGCCTTCCAGAATTTCCTGGGGACTGGGATTCGGTCCCACGGCATTGTGGCAAATGTGGCATGTGGATTTTACGATTTGCTCGCCTACACGAGCGGGAGACTCGGTGATGGCGACTTGTTGCTTTTCTGCCCCCGGGATGCCGGCTAGAAGTCTCAAATAGGCAACCAGAGCCCGGATTTCGGTTTGGCTCAATTGTGGGAACGGGGGCATGTCCTTTCCGCCTTTGTGGAAGCGATCCAGCAACGCAGTATCGGCCTCCTTGGCAAGTACGGTCGCATTGGCCCGGCTCATGTCCATGCCGACTTTCTTCATTCTTTCCATGATGATTTTTACCGATGTGGAGCGGACCGGATCGATAACGGAGTTGATTTCCGGAGGAGCGCCGCGTCCCGACGCGGTGTGACATCCCCGGCAATTCAGGCGATAGACATCGGAACCGTGAAGCGTCATGCTGCGCGCCTCAAAGCCCGGCGAGAGCTTCTCCTGCCAGACCGCGGAGTCCTCTCCGGGTCCTGGAGCCGCTGGCCCTGCGTGCCAGGTCTTGCCCATGCTGGTGTCACTGAACTTCTTATGAAGATGGCTGATCCAGCTTTCGCCCGTTACGGGCGTGACTGCAATTTCTTTGTTTCCGGCCGTTTGACCAGGTAGCTGTGAGATCAGTGCGAAAATCACC
The DNA here is from genome assembly GCA_035632335.1 of Terriglobales bacterium. Lineage (GTDB taxonomy): Bacteria > Acidobacteriota > Terriglobia > Terriglobales > Acidobacteriaceae > JAIQFF01. Next base: position 9,023 of record DASQHA010000038.1, on the reverse strand, counting down.
AGCAGCCGTTTCACCGATATTCCTGACGAGTTTTTCATTCTGCCTCTCGCGGAATCGACCGCCCAGTCCGCCTCCGCGCCCCCGCTTCCCTTCCTTACTTACTCAGAGTGAAATCCGCCTTCGCGTCGCCGGATACCGAAACCGGCTTGGACTGGTTCTTCGCCCCTTCGTGCCAAGCGGTCACGGTATAGCTTCCATCCGGAACATTCTCAATCTTGTAGTTCCCAGCCGGATCCGAAGTAGCAAAGTAGGGCGTGGGTACGACCACAAGATAAGCGGACATGTCGGGGTGAACATTGCAAAACAATGGCACCACGCCCGCTGCGTCGAATTTGAATGACTTCTTTTGACCCTGCGGCCAGGTGCCAAGGTTATGGCCCAGCTTTTTGTTGCCGCCGACGGAAGCCCAAAAGACGTTGTGAGCGACGCTGTCGCTGTTGAGGAAATCGACGGTGGTGCCAACCTGAACCGCCATGACGTGCGGCTGGAAGGCCAACCCTCTCTGGTCCATTACCGGCTGCTGCGTGGGCGGGGGGAACGTCTTCCCCGAAATGGCGTCAACGTAGACCACAGACTGTCCTGCGACTCCAGAGACTTGTCCGCTGATGCTGCCGGCGCTGGCCGTCAGAGTAACACTCAGTACGACTGCGATCAGAACCAGAACATTACGTTTCATGATTTCTCCTCTTTCAATTCAGGTAAGGGAAGGGTGACCTCCCCGATTTAATAAACGAATTCCAGTCCCGCAATTGCCGAGTTGGTCCGGAACGGATTGGTAAGGGGCTTGCCGGTTGTCGGGTCGTAGACGATCTGCTGCGGCCGTATCTGGTATTCGAAGGACGCTTTTATGTTGGCGTGAACCAGAAACTGCACGCCCGGGGTAAAGCGATTTCGAGTCGCGCGGAACGGCGACACAAACGATCCGATATCCGTATCTGGCGTGGCGCCTATGCCGTTAATCAAATCGGCAGTGGAGTGAACCGCATCCCAACGCATGATCGTCATCAACCATGGCAGCGCCAGGTAATCTGCTTCGAGGAAGCCGCCGCTGAAGCTGGCCGGGCTCCCCCTGAGAAGGCCGGTGGGCAACGGTAGCCCGGCGGGCAGAAGCGGCAGCAGGTTCTGGTCGCGTCCGTACATGTACTGTCCAAACAGGTTTAAGGCGCGATAGTTGAAGCTGAAGTCTCCGCCCACGCGATAGAACGGCTCCCGCGCCGTCAACACGGTTGCCACTCCGGTGGTGTCCTGGCCTTGAAACCGCTGCACGGAACGTCCATAGAAGTAGAGCGTCCCCAGACTGATATAGGTATGATCGCGAGGCCCGGAGGCTCCCGCCGCCTGTATCTCGTTCCGGCTGGCAGGGTCGCGTTCCAGGTTGAAACGATAGGAGAAACGGCCGTAAATGTCTTTGAAGTTGGAGTCTGACGTATAGGCCACTTCCGGGGGAACGTTGTTTCCGGCGGCTGTCCCTCCGGTCGTGTTCTGGTTCACGATAGCCAGCGAATAGTGATAGCCGCGGTAGGCGTGTCCTCCGCTGAACTCCACACCCTGAGCTGCATTCGACATGGCGAAAGAGTTGGCGACCGTAGGCGCGCCCAGGATCGAATTCACCGTGCCGATATTCGCCTGATCGTAGATGTCCCAACCGCTCAGGTTCCAGCTGCGCGCCGGACTGAAGGGAAGATCGAGCTCGAACTGTCCGATCCGTACGCTGAACGAATCGGTGGGCAGTTTCAAGTGCCGACCAATGTTCACGAACTTCAGATAGCCATCCCCTAGACCGCCGTCGGCGCCGGAGCCGCCAACGCTGAGGTCGTCATCCACCCAGAAGGCGATGTCATCCCCAAAGTTGCCGGCCATGAAAATGCTGAACAGGCCAGACTGAAAATCGGTGCGAGGAATGAAAGGAGCGGTTGGATCCCCGGGAGCCTGCAGATTGAAGTTGTTCCGGTTTCTGCCCACCACCTGGAAGAACGTATTGAAGCGCAGCCCCACCGGCGGTAATCCAGGAATAGTCCCGGGCCATATGGTATGAGGCCACAGTTCCTTCTGCGCCGGAGCTCCCAACATCACGGGCGGGACCTTGATGAAGGTTTCGTCATCTTTAGGAAATTTAAAACCGGCATCCTTGAACGCCTTGCCGAAATCGTTAAGCTTGGGGAAGTCCACGTGGCAGGTGCTGCAGGATGTGCCGTACTGGCGCGAGAAAGCGGGAATGGCATAGATTGGGTGGCCGAGGTTTGCTCCTCCGGCCACCGGGGCTGGAACGCTGGCGAATAAGGCCAAAAACACGATCGAGAAAAGAAGTACCGTTACCTGACGGCGTTTGAGCATCTGACTGCCTCCTCCAAAGAGGTGTTAAGACAGAACCCGGTGAGATTGTCACGTTCGGATAGCGGCAAAATCTGGTCAAAATCGACCGGTTTCGAAGAATGGCTGGCGTTATCGAGTGTTGACTGTGTCATCGATTTGAACTTGTACTATCCCTGGAACGTGTTAGTGATTCTGCTCAAGGCAGGACTTTGGTTGCAGCGGCGCCCCTCACTCACCTCTGTGATCAGAATCACCAGACCACAGAAGTGGAGTCGCGTATAAGTCGGATTTCGCTGGGGTGGCGGATCGCTTGGGATTGGAGCGCCCCTGCGCGGAGAGGAAAAACTGGTGACTGTCGCGAGTGAAGCCGTCAAAACCGGCCTCGATGCATTATTTCTGCCCGATTCCGTGGCCGTGATCGGGGCCACCGAGCGTCAGGGCACGGTGGGACGGACTGTGCTCGAGAACCTGCGCCATCCTTCCTTCCAGGGCAAGGTGTATGCGGTGAATTCGCGGCACTCCGAAATTTGCGGTCTCAAGGCTTACGCGAGGATCGGCGAAGTTCCGGAAAAAGTTGATTTGGCGGTAATTGCCACGCCGGCCGCGACCGTCCCGGGCATCATCGGCGAATGTGTGGACGCCGGGGTCAAGGCGGCAGTGGTTATCTCGGCGGGATTTCGCGAAAGAGGGGCGGAAGGCGTCGAACTGGAACGCCAGATCCAAGTACATTTGCGCCGCGGCAGCATGCGCATGATTGGCCCCAATTGCCTGGGGATCATGAATCCCACCGTCAGCCTGAACGCGACCTTCGCCAAGGACGCGGCGCGCCCCGGCAACGTGGCCTTCTTGAGCCAGAGCGGAGCGCTGTTGACGGCTATCCTGGATTGGGGTCAGCTGGAGCAGGTTGGCTTCAGCGCCATCGTTTCGACCGGTTCCATGCTGGATGTTGGGTGGGGCGACCTGATTTATCACTTTGGCGATGATCCGAACACCCAGAGCATTCTCCTTTATATGGAGTCGGTCGGGGACGCCAGGTCTTTCCTCTCGGCCGCGCGCGAAGTGGCCATGCGGAAGCCTGTGATTGTGATCAAGGCGGGCCGCTCGGAAGCCGCGTCCCGGGCCGCCGCTTCGCATACCGGCGCTTTAACTGGAAGCGATGAAGTCCTGGATGCGGCATTTCGCCGTTCCGGCGTGTTGCGGGTCAGCGCCATCGCAGATTTGTTCTACATGGCGGAAGTGCTGGGCAAGCAACCGCGCCCCAAAGGCCCGCGCCTTACAATTCTTACCAATGCGGGCGGACCCGCAGTTCTGGCCACCGACGCACTGGTGGCCAATGGCGGACAACTCTCGCTTCTTTCGGAAACAACGCTGCAGGCGCTGGATGCATTTCTGCCGCGGCACTGGAGTCACAACAATCCCATCGACATTCTCGGTGACGCCGACTCGGAGCGGTATGCCAAAGCCCTCGAAATCGCCTCCAACGATCCCAATAGCGACGGCCTGCTGGTGGTTCTCGCTCCCCAGGGTATGACCGATCCGGCCGCCGTCGCAGAACGTTTGAAACCATATGCCAGGTCGTCCGGAAAACCCGTGCTCACCAGCTGGATGGGCGGCGCCAGCGTAGCCCCGGGCGAAGCGATCCTCAATGCCGCCGGCATCCCCACATTCCCTTATCCCGACACCGCAGCGCGGGCATTCACCTACATGTGGCGCTATAGCTATCACCTGCGCGGGCTCTACGAGACACCAACAATGGCGGAAGGCGGCGAGCTCGATTCCGCCGCGCGCCATCAGGCCGAAACTATCATCGCGACCGCCCGCAGCGAGGGCCGCGTTTTGCTCGATGAATTCGAATCGAAACAAGTCCTGTCGCGCTACGGCATTCCAACGGTTGAGACGCGGATCGCCCGCGGCGAAGACGAAGCGGCCTCCTGTGCCCACGCTCTCGGCTACCCGGTCGTGCTGAAGATTTTCTCCCGGACGATTACGCACAAGACTGACGTGGGCGGAGTGAAACTCAACCTGGAAGATGAGGCAGCCGTGCGCTCGGCGTTTCGGGCGATCAAAAACACGGTGGGGAAGTTGGTCGGGCTCGATCACTTCTCCGGCGTCACCGTACAGCCTATGGTGCGCCTGGAAGGCTACGAGTTGATTCTCGGCAGCAGCATTGATCCCCAGTTTGGCCCGGTCATCCTGTTCGGATCCGGCGGCCCGCTGGTCGAGGTTTATCGCGATCGCGCCCTTGCCCTGCCACCGCTCAACAGCACCCTCGCCCAGCGCATGATGGAGCAAACCCGCATTTTCATAGCCCTCAAGGGCGTGCGCGGCCGCAAGCCGATTGACTTGCCCGCCTTGGAAGGTCTGCTCGTCCGCTTCAGTCAACTGGTGGTCGAACAGCCGTGGATCTCGGAAATCGACATCAATCCCCTGTTGGCCTCGCCAGAAAGGCTGCTCGCCCTTGACGCCCGGGTGGTACTGCACGCGCCGGGAACCGATCCTGATCATCTTCCCCGGCCCGCCATCCGGCCCTATCCTTCACAGTACGTTTCCTCGTGGGTAATGAAGAACGGCGAAGCTGTCACTCTGCGGCCAATTCGGCCGGAAGATGAACCGTTAATGGTTGCATTTCACGAAACTCTTTCCGACCGCAGCGTGTACCTGCGTTATTTCTACTCTCTCAGCCTCAGTTCGCGGGTCGCGCATGATCGCCTGGTGCGTATTTGCTTTGTGGACTACGACCGCGAGATGGCGATCGTCGCAGAGCGACGAGACGCAACCGGGGCGCATCGGATTCTGGGAGTAGGCAGGCTGGTCAAGTCGCATGCCAGGAACGAAGGAGAGGTTGCGGTACTGGTATCGGACCAGTGCCAGCACCAGGGCCTGGGAACAGAACTATTCCGTCGCGTGATACAGATCGCGCGCGACGAACAATTGGCCCGCGTGGATGCGGAAATCCTGCCCGATAACCTGCCCATGAAGAAGATCGCCAGGAAACTCGGCTTCCGCATGCGAACGCCGAACGATCCAACCGCAATTCGAGCGGTCCTCGACCTGTGATACTTCCGGGGTGGGCTGTGACGTCGATCACATCCTGAAGTAACTGCCCTCATAGGCTTGCGCTTGCATCGGACCTATAAATAAGTGCAAGAAGAGAGAGTCTGTAGCGCTAAGCTCAATGCGCACTCTCCACGGAAAGGGCTCTTATGCCGTCAGGCCGATTGTCTGCTCTCAGTCTTGCGCTTTGCTGCATCACATTGCTGTGGCTCGCATTTAATTCAGGGACTGCAATATCCCAAAGTGCACCTCCGGCTCAAACCCAGGGCGCAGTGATTCCGCTGGATGGAGAGAAAATCTTCAGAAGCTATTGTGCAGCCTGCCACGGCGTTAATGGCAAAGGAGACGGTCCGGCCGCGCCCGCACTGAAGACCGCGCTTCCGCAACTTACTACCATCGCAAAAAGAAACGGCGGCACCTTTCCCACTGCCCGGGTGCGCAGCATCATCGCTGGAGACGGCGTCCCGACCGCTCATGGCTCGCGGGCGATGCCGGTGTGGGGGCCGATCTTCCACCAAATCGATTATGATCAGGACCTGGGCAACGTTCGGCTTAAGAACGTGACCGAATATTTGATCACGCTCCAGCAAAAGTAGCGCCTGAGGCTAGAGCTCGATGAGTTCCATACCCTCAGCGTCCGGCCAGGACGCTCATGGCCCTGCGGCCCCGTGGGTTGGCCTGACCTCGCAAGAGGCCGAAGCTCGCCTCTCCCAGTACGGCCCCAACGATCCCGCCTCCACCCGACGGGGCGCCCTTGCATTGGAGCTGTTGCACCTGTTCGTGAATCCTCTGGTCGTCATTCTTCTCGTGGCCAGCGTGATTTCCGCGAGTCTCGGTCAGAAGATTGAGGCCGAGCTGATCTTTGTCATTGTCGTATTCAGCGTCGCCATCGACTTCGTTCAAACTTATCGATCGCAACGAGCAATTCACAGGCTGCAGGACCACGTGAGCCTGACCGCAACCGCTTTGCGTGACGGCGTCTGGCAGGAAATCAAACGGCGGGAGATTGTGCCGGGTGACATCGTGCGCCTGTCGGCCGGCGACCTGGTTCCCGCTGACGGCCAACTCATCGAGGCACGCGATCTTTATGTACAGCAGGCTGCCCTCACCGGCGAATCCATGCCCGCGGAAAAAGAGGTGGGCGCTGCCGGGAAAGTGGAAGAGAAGACCCCGCAAGCCCCCGACCTGGTTTTTCTGGGAACTTCGGTCGTAAGTGGAACCGGCGTGGCCCGCATGGTCGCCACGGGAACTCACACCGCATTTGGAGCCATCGCGGAGAGGCTCGCCGACCGGCCGGAGGAAACTGAATTCCAGCGCGGCCTGCGGCGTTTCGGCTTACTGATTACTCGCACCGTTTTTTTTCTCGTGCTCTTCATCCTTGTGGTGCGCATCGCCATGCACAAGGACGCATTCGAGTCCTTCGTTTTCGCCGTGGCCCTGGCAGTGGGCCTGACGCCGGAGTTTCTTCCCATGATCACTTCGGTGACCCTCGGCCGCGGCGCCATTCGGATGGCTCGGAACCATGTGATCGTCAAGCATCTGCCCGCCATTCAGAATTTCGGCACCATCGATGTGTTCTGCAGCGACAAGACCGGCACCCTGACAACCGGTGAAATGGTCCTGGAGTCCTCGGTGGACTACCTGGGCCACCCCTCCGACCGCGCCCTGGCCCTGGCTTACATCAACAGCAGGTTCGAGACTGGCATCCGCAGTCCGCTCGAACTTGCGATTCTGAAGAACCACCGGCCGGATGCCGACCCTTACTTGAAATGCGACGAGGTTCCATTCGATTTCGAACGCCGCCGGCTCTCGATCGTGGTTAAGGAGAAAAACGCATCCGAAGAAGCCCCGGGACTTCTGATCGTGAAAGGCGCTCCGGAGGGAATTCTCGAACTCTCCAGTTCTTACGAGAGTAACGGCCGGGTCGCTCCCCTTGACCCGAATCTCAGGAGCCGCTGCCGGCAGACCTTTGATGAGCTGAGTAGTCATGGCTTCCGGCTGTTGGCCGTCGCATATCGGGAGGTGGACCCTCGCGGCAAATTTTCAGCCGCCGATGAACACAACCTCGTCTTCGCCGGCTATCTCGCATTTGCGGATCCGCCAAGCCCCGATGCCGGAGCCTCGGTCGCGGCCATGAAGCGCGATGGAGTGGACGTCAAAATCCTGACCGGCGACAACGAACTGGTGGCGCGGCACGTTTGCCTGGAAGTCGGCATCGAAAATCCCGCGGTCATGCTGGGCGATGACCTTGACTCGACCAGCGACACGGCGCTCGAGCACCGGGCAGAAGAAACCACCATATTTGCCCGCGTAACCCCCATGCAGAAACACCGCATCATTCATGCCCTCAAACGCCGCGGCCACGTGGTGGGCTACATGGGCGACGGGATCAACGACGCTCCCTCCCTTCATGCCGCCGATGTGGGCATTTCCGTCGCCTCGGCGGTCGATGTAGCGCGCGACGCCGCCGATATCATCCTGCTGAAGCCGGGACTGGACGTTTTGCACAGCGGCATCATCGAGGGCCGCCGCGCCTCCGCCAATGTGCTCAAGTATCTATTCATGGGGACCAGTTCTAATTTTGGCAACATGTTCAGCATGGCCGCGGCCTCAGTGTTTCTGCCGTTTCTTCCCATGCTCCCCACCCAAATCCTGCTGAACAATTTCCTCTACGACGCCTCGCAGCTGACAATTCCATCCGACAATGTTGACGACGAATACATGCGCAAGCCCCGTCCCTGGGACATGAAGATGGTTAGAAATTTCATGCTCGTCATCGGACCGATCAGCTCGATCTATGACTTCCTCACTTTTTATGTGCTTTTGCATTTTTTTCATGCCGGCCAGCCGGAATTTCACACCGGCTGGTTTGTCGAGTCCCTGGCGACGCAGACGCTGGTGATCTTTGTGATCCGCACCATGGGGAATCCGCTGAAGAGCCGGCCCAGCCTGCCGCTGACGGTCACCACCATACTGATCGTGGCGGCCGGGATCTTCCTTCCCTATTCGCCGTTTGCCCGACTGCTCGGCTTCGTTTCGCTACCTGCGCCGTTCTTCGTGTTTCTTGCCATCTCGACCGTTACCTACCTGGTGCTGGTCGAACTTGGCAAACGCATGCTGCGCCTGGCGTGACAGCGGCAGGCTGAAGTCTTTGGGGATGAAACTTGCAGAGTCGGGATGTTCAGCCCCGGACGGTCAGGACCGGGCAGGAAGCCTTGACCACCACTTCGTGCGCGATTGTCCCCTCAACATGGGTCGCTATACCGAGGCGATCACCCCGGTGGATGCCGAGCACGATCAAATCCGCGCCGCACTGCCCGGCCGTCTCGATGATATGTTCCGCAGGCTCGCCGTATTTCACCATCAATTCCGGGCGGCTCCCGAGGTTCGCCTCCTTCGATAACAGCTGGCCCATGTGGTGGATCACCTCGGCCGCGGATGCTTCTCCCAGTATTTCTTCCTTCTTGAATTGACGGATGACATGCAGCAGGACGAGGTGAGCCCGATATTCTCGCGCCATGGAGACCGCATAGGGCAGCCCCGCCAGCGACTGGGTTGTGAAATCCGTGGCGAAGAGCACGGAATTGAATCGTTCGATGGGCCGGATGCGGGCGACCAGCGGGCCAATTGTGAGCACCGGCACGGGCGAGCGTCTC
>DASQHA010000037.1:0-12521 GCA_035632335.1 Terriglobales bacterium | reverse complement strand
CATAGGCCTTGGGCTGATCGAGATCAATTTGCGTATAGTAGGCCTGCTTGCCGAGAGAGATGACCAGCGAGCTCGCCTCTGCAATCCGCGCCGCCAGCTTGCGCGTCTCGGTGGCCAACTCCGAAGCCGGCACCACGCGGTTCACCAGCCCCCACTCGGCCGCCGTCTTCGCGTTCACCAGATCGCCGGTGAGCAGCATCTCGAGAGCGCGCTTGCGGCCCACCGCGCGCGAAACCGCCACCATGGGCGTGGTGCAGAACAGGCCGATCTTGACGCCCGGCGTCGCGAACGCGGCCTCTTCCGACGCCACCGCGAGGTCGCACGTTGCCACCAACTGGCAACCCGCCGCCGTTGCGATCCCCTGCACCTGGGCGATCACCGGCTGCGGGATCGACTGGACCTTTTCCATCAGCCTCGTACACACGTCGAAAATATGCCGGTACCCGTTGATGTCGCCGCCGGTCATCTCCGATAAGTCATGACCGGCGCAAAACACTTTTCCGGCCGCTCCAAGAATCACCACGCGGATTTCGTCGTTGCCGCCGATTTCCTCCAGGCAACGGATCAGCTCCTCCATTAATTCGAGCGACAGCGCATTGCGCCGCTCGGGCCGGTTCAGCGTGACGACGGCGAAGCGGCCCTCCCGCGTCAAGGTCAGGTGTTGATATGTGATGCCCTCCTGTACGGTCGGCATAAATGCACCTCTTCCCTCGATCGTAGGACAGGCATTCCTGCCTGTCCAATACCGGCTCGCATTGTACAAAACGGCTACCAGAAGTGGGTGGCCAGGACCCGCGGTACACCTGTGTTGCCATTGACTACCTTGGTCGCAATCACGATCTGGATATTCCGGCGCTCCCAATTCTCCGGGGCACCGGCCGTCATTTGCTCCATGAGTTCGGGATCGGTCAGGAACTCACCCGCGGCGGCCGTGCCACAGTTGAAAATTCCGGCCGCGACCACCACGATCCTGCCGGTGGTCGGATCGAAGACCCGGGAAATCAACGCATAGTCCTCGGTGAGTTTGCCGTAGGCCGCGCCGGCAGTCAGGATCCAGCGACGTTGCGGGAAGGCCCGGTCGCGGATCCAATAGTGTTTCGCCTCGCGGTCGCTTTCGAACCCAAATCGCAGGGGCTGGGTGAGCCGCAGGGTCCATTTGTTATTGAAGGCTCCGATCAATACGACTGGGCCCTCCCGCAAGTCGCCGAAGGTTGTCGACGCCACGCGGCGGATGCTGTACTTCTTGGCGCGCGAGGCGAGAAATCCGCTCAACCGGGCGAGTGTCTTGGCATCCGCAAACTGTACCTGGTCCTGTGCAAGGGCCTGATCCACGCTGACCTCCGGTGAGGCTTCCGCGCCGGGATCGCTCGAGGGGTCGGCCTCACCATCAACATTGCCCCGGCTGATGCATAGCAGCACCGGGCTCGAAGACGCGAGCACCGGGTTCCAAAACTTATCGAGCGCGGTCCGCGTGGGCGCCGGCTTCAAGACCATTAGGGCGATCAGGATGGACAGAGCCCCAACCAAGGCCATAGTGTAGGCGGGCCATCTTCTGCTCTTCCAGGGTACCGCGGAGGCGACGGTGGTGCCTTTCGCTGCTGCGGGCCACGGTCTCCGCGGCAGCCGGAATTCCGGAGCATAAGAGCCAGGTGGCACGTCGATTCTGATTTCGTTTTCGCGCTGCGCGTCGTCGTAATATTGCGCAATGCGCTTGCGGATTTCGCCTGCTGTGGTCCGAACGATCGGATCTGAGCTCGTGTCATAGTCCGGATCCCGCCCGAAGACTGCTACCCCCAGCGTCCGTTCTTTTAGTTGCGTGGTTTCGCCCCGCAAAGCGTGCTCCACCACATAACGAAACAAGGCGGGATATTTCTTGCTGTTCCGGAAGGCATGACTCGCGAGAATGCGCTCCAGTTGCTCCCGCACTGCCTGTTGATCGGATTCGGTCTTCGGAACCCAAACTGTATTGGGCGGTTCCCATCGGGCTGTGACTCTACCTGGTGTCACACCAGACCCCCTGGAGGTTAGAGGAGATTGTATCACCAGCACTTGCACCTGCCTAGGGCATGTTTCAAAACGATGTAACACGGCAGTGAACGTAACGCACGCTTATCAGCCGAGGAGCTCTAATGGACTGAATCTAAGAAACATGGGCACGTATACTACCGTATTCTCCTGGAAAATGTGCGCTCGATCCCACTAGGATTGGCAGAACTCAGCCAGTTGAAATCTATTACTGATTGCAGCGCGAGAAGTCTGGCTGAACGACCTCGCGGGGCGCACTACATTTACTCGAAAGAGGGGGGAAATCAGATCATGAAGTACCAACTGACACGACAATTCGGCTGGATCTGGACTGTGCTGTTGCTGCTGCTAGGTCTGGCCGGCCAGGCATTCGGCCAGGAAGCAGGAACCATTGTCGGAACCGTGACCGATCCGTCGGACGCGGCTATTCCGAATGTAGCGATTACGGTTACCAATACCAGCACCGGCCAGGTGCGCCACCTGAACACCACCGAAGCCGGCCAATATGTGGTTCCGGACCTGCATATCGGTCACTACACGATTCGGGCCGAGGCCCCCGGGTTCAAGACGGCGGAGCGGACCGATGTCGTCCTGACGGTCGGCGACCGCGCCCGCGTGGACCTCAAGCTGGAGCTCGGCAGCACTACCGAAACGGTCAACGTGGAGGCCAAGGTGGTCACCGTTCAATCCGAATCGGGAGAAGTCAGCGACGTGATCACCGGCCAGCAGGTGTCGCAACTCGCCACCAACGGCCGGAGCATTTACTCGCTGGCGACTCTCACCGCCGGGGCTTCGAGCAACATGGTCGATTTCCAGAACCCGGTGCCGGTGGGCGGGGATGGCACGGTGAGCTTCAACGGTCTGCGCGTCTCCCACAACCTCTACATGGTGGATGGCGGCGAGGATTATGACCGGGGCGGCTCTGGCAACATCAGTATCATGCCCTCGGTGGATTCGATCGCGGAATTCCGCGCGCTCACCTCGAATTACAGTGCTGACTTCGGCCTATCCTCCGCGGGAACGCTGACCATGGTCTTCAAGTCTGGAACTAAAGATTTGCACGCTTCGGCTTGGGAGTTCCTGCGCAACGATAAGCTGGACGCCGGCAACTTCTTCACCAACGCGGCCGGCCAGAAAGCGCCCGAGCTGCGGTTCAATACTTACGGTTTCAACGTCGGCGGGCCGGTGATCATTCCGAAGATCTACAACAACCGGGACCGCAACAAGACATTCTTCTTCTACAACATGGAGTGGCGCAAGCTGGTTCAGGGCGGCGTGGTGAACCAGACGGTTCCGCTCGGGAGCGAGTACGGCGGGCAGATCAACTCGCCGATTCACGTGCCCAACGCCAACCAGCTATCCCCGGCCTTGCAGGGCAAATACGCCGCACTCGGACTGGCGCCGGGCCAGGCATTTCCCAACAACACCATCCCGGCGTCTCTGCTGGATCCCAACGCGCAGGTACTCTTGGGCGCCGGAATCTTCCCGGCGGCGAACAATGGAGCACAGTTTGTGGGCGGCAACAAGCTTCCCACCGACGTCCGCGAAGAGATTATTCGCATCGATCACCAGTTTTCCGAGAAATTCTGGATTTTCGGGCATTGGGTGGACGAGGCGATCAGCCAGGCTTATGGTACGTCGCAGTGGAGCGGCGATAACGTCCCCACCGCCAGCGACATCTTCGGTAACCCGTCCTACAGCGGCGTGATTCATGCCACCTATTCGATCAGCCCCACGCTGCTCAACGAGACTTCGTTCAACTACAACGGCAACCGCATCAACATTGTTCCCAAGGGGAACATCGTCCGTCCCAGCAGCCTGACCATTCCCGAGCTGTTTACCGGCAACAACCTGAACCGCATTCCCGGCATCTCTTTGGGTGGTTCGACGGGAACCAATTTCGACGTCTCCAGTTGGCCCTGGAAGAACAAGGCCGACGATTATCAGATTCGCGACGATGTTTCCTGGACCAGGGGATCGCACCAGCTCAAAATCGGCGGGAGCTGGGCCATCTACAAAAAGGTGCAGGATCTGTTCGGCGACACGCAAGGCGCCTTCAGCTTCAATGGCAGCTACACCGGCAACGATTTCGCCGATTTCCTGCTCGGCTACTCCAACTCCTACACCGAGCTGGCAGTTCAAGATCACGGCTACTGGGACAATGTCTCGTGGGCCGCCTATGTTCAGGACAACTGGCGCGTGAACACTCGCTTGACTCTGAACCTTGGCCTGCGCTGGGACGGGGTGCCGCATACCTATGAAGAGCACAACCGCATGTCGAATTTCTATCCCGGCCTTTTCAATCCGGCCAATGCGGCGATCATTCTGCCGAGCGGCAATATCAGCCCCAACAGCCCCGGTCTCGGCACCAGCCCCAACCCGATTCTGAACGGCGTCGAGTTCTACCTGAATGGAATCGGCATCGCGGGCCAAAACGGGATTCCCAACGGGCTGGTCAAAAACCATTGGGCCGCCTTTGGCCCGCGGGTGGGTTTCGCCTACGATCTTACCGGGCAGGGCAAGACCGTCGTCCGCGGCGGCTTCGGGATCATGTATGAGCGCATTCAGGGCAATGACATGTATAACGCCGGCCCCAATGAGCCGTTCAGCACCAACGTTACATTCAACAACGTGTCTCTCTCGAATCCCAACCTCAGCCTGCTGACCGGGCAGACGCTGACTGCGCCCATCACCGTGGGCAGCATTACAGGGCTTGCCTACACCGATTACAAGCTGCCTGCGAGTTACCAGTACAGCGTCGGCGTTCAGCAGCAACTAGGGAACCGCTCGGTCGTCGCTATTTCCTATGTCGGAAACACCAACCGCCACCAGAACGATTATCGCGAGACCAACCTCCCACCGACGAGCGTGTTGCCTGCTTTGATCAATGGAACCGTGGCGTACAATACCGTCGTCCCCTATCTGGGCTTCCATTCGATCCAGCTTTCCGAGAACGCGCAGAACTCACATTACAATTCGCTTCAAGTAAATCTCCATGCGCAAGTCAAGAACAATCTCTCGCTGCAATTCGCTTATACGCTTTCGCGCGTGATTGACCCGGGCGGCTCCAGTGACCTCAGCGGAGTCTCCAATCCTTACAACCGGGCCTATGACATCGGCCCCGGCGGACTTGACCGGACTCACATCGCGCTCATTAACTTCATTTACCAGATCCCACTTTTCAACAGTTCCCAGAGCAGGCTGGTGAAATCTACTCTGGGCGGTTGGGAAGTATCGGGTATCGTGACGGCGGAAACTGGTTTGCCCCTGTTCATCAATCTGGGCGGATCGCAAGGCAGCAATGGCTTGGCCAATGCCACCAACCGGCCCGACTGGACCGGACACGCGAGCTATCCGCAGACGGTGGACCAGTGGTTCAACCCTGCTGCATTTTCCGTGCCGGCTCTGGGGGCATGGGGCAACTTCCCCAACGGCGCGGTGCGGCAGCCGGGACGCGACAACTGGAACGTCTCGCTCTTCAAGAGCTTCGTATTCAGCGAAAGGCGGGGCAGCAAGCTGGAGTTCCGCGTGGAATCGTTCAACACGTTCAACCACACCCAGTTCAACGGCATCAGCAGCACTTTTGCGGCAAGTAACTTCGGCGCCGTCACTTCCGTTTGGGATCCCCGGGTCTTCCAAATGGGACTCAAGCTGCTGTTCTAGGCTGCTCATCCGGCGGGCCTCTCTGTTGACCGGCGGGAGGCCCGCTGCGCCCGCCACGCTATCATCAAATAGAACTCGAGATGGCCCGCAGAGAGCTGGTTTGCGTGTTCCTGGTGTTCGGTCTGCTGGCGCAGACGAAACGACAGGCGGCTGTCGCCAAAGCAGAGACCGGTCTTAATCTGGCACATCAAGGCAAGTACCGCGAAGCCATTCGAGCCTATGAGGAAGCCCTGGCGCTCGATCCTTCCGCGCTCGGGGTGAATCTGAACCTGGGGCTCGCCTGGTTCAAGCTCGGCGAGTTCCGCAGGGCGATCCCGGCGTTCGAAAAAGAGAACGCGCGGAACTCGACTTCCCAGGTGGTCACGCTGCTCGCCATGAGCTACTACGGGGCAGGCGACTTTCCCGAGGCTGCCAGGCGACTGAAGCTGGTGGCCCTCCAACAGCCGGAGAACAAGGAGCTGCCCTATCTGCTGGCGCAGGCTTACCTGCGGTCGGGCCAGTATGCGGAGGCCATCGCGAGCTTCAAGAAGCTCCTCGAAATGGACCCGGACTCGGTAACCGTACACATGTTGCTGGGTCAGGCTCTCGATGGAACGTACCGAACCGAGGACGCCATTTCAGAATTCGAAGCAGCCGTCAAATCCGATCCCACCCAGCCCGATGTCCACTTCGGCCTGGGCTTTCTGTATTGGAAGGTCCAGCGTTACGAAGAAGCCGAGCGCGAGCTTCGGGAAGAGCTGAAACGCTATCCGGCGAACGCACAAGCCAGCGCCTATCTGGGCGACCTGCTCATGAGAGCCGGCCGGCGCCAGGAGGCCGCGGCCAGGCTCGAAACCGCCGTACGTGCTCGTCCGGACCTGCGGGTAGCGCACTACGACCTGGGTGTTTTGCTTGCCGAGCAGGATAAAACCGAAGCGGCCGAGAAGGAATTTCGGGAAGCCATCCGGATCGCGCCTGCTCGAGCTGATGCTCATTACCGGCTGGCCGGGGTGCTGCGCGCCACGGGCCATGCCGCAGAAGCTGACAGGGAACTCGAAACCGTCACCAGGCTGCACGAGGAACGGCGCGAAGATTCCCTGTTGAAGATCAGCGGCCCGATGACCGCGCAGAAGCCGTGAAGGTCAGTTCGGGCTCTAAGGCCGCGAGGCCGGCGATCGCTCCTCCGCAGCGCCTGTTGCCAACCGCTTCCTCAACTCGCGCGTGCGCAAGCGCCTCGCAATCTTTTGCTTCCTCTGCCTGCCGTGCCGCGATTTGTCTCCGTTTCTCGCTGACATACCTCACCATTATGACTGCCTGGCGGCCGCGGAGCACACACCGCTTGATGAAATGTTTTAGCCGCCCCCGTCACTACCTTAAGTAAGGGTAGAACCCGCGCACCGCGAGGAGCACACGGAAGCCGCGGACTCCCCAGGCGTGGATTCTACACGGGCAGCTTTATGGAACCACGCTATGATCTACGCAGAATCGCTTCCGATGGACCCATTAGTTTCATCCATCAGACCCGGGACGGCCCGGTACATCTGTTGGTCAGGCCATCGAAAGCAGGCTGGGTTTCTCTCCATTGGGACTCGAAGGAGGCGGGCGCATGGACCTTCAAATCCCTGGCGGAAGCCAATGAAAACGTCCTGCGCCATTTCCGGAGGCTCTACTCCGGGCACCTCTGCTCAGCGGCATGCCGGCCCGTGGACGGGATGGACGTCCACAAATCCGACGACCAATGGGGCTTAATTCAGGAGGAGCAGTAGTTCGACCGACGGTTACGCCAGCAGTCTGGCAATCACGCTGAGATTCCAAACTACGATCCCGGCAAAGGCCGCATTCGCGAAGCGCAAGGGCCGGTGCTGCCGTGAAACTGCGCAAGCTGCCGCGACCAGCAGTACCACGACTTTTGCCGCGATCAAGCCCGCCAGCGGCCCCATCCACATGAAAACACGCACTAAAGGATTGTTCTCGACGCCGCCCAGATTCAACGCCACTGCCGTCGTAGCCAAATCGGCGGCCTGAAGAAAGAAAAAGACCAATAAGAGATTTGTCATGGCTCTGTGTGCAATCCCTGAAAGCCTTATCGGCAAATGCGCGGCGAAACTGAGGAAGCCGGCGGTGCGCTTCTCTACAAACTTACGGGCGCACCGCCAGGCACACAAGATTGAAAATAGTTAGGGGTATTCTGCTACGAGAGGATCAGCTAATTACAGTATGTCAACTAAGATCGTACTTACCTACGTCTTTCGGTGATGAACTTCCGATGACGGTACTTTGATCGCGCCCCAGCCTACTCGCCTTCTTCCACTTCCGCTCCGGGCGGCGGTTGGAACCGGAACATGGTCTCCGGCAGCGGCGGGTTGAGCTTCTCGGCGCTGAAAGCGAAATCCAGGATCGACTGGTCCAGGTTGCTGACCCGCAGCTTGCGGATCTCAAAGGTAGGCGATACCGAGAACTCCACCTTGGAATACGGCAGGTTGCCCGCCTTCGGCTCGGCCGTGATCAGCGTTCCATCACCCTCGGCCCTGAGCTGGATGTTCTGAAATTCCTTCTCGAAATTGAGTTTCCCCAGCAGGAAGGCCAGCGGCGCGCGCATGTCCTCGGTCTCTTTGAGCTTCATTTTCTCTACGCGGTTGGAGCTCGGCAGGTACAGGTACACATTCTTCCCGTCGGAAATGAAGAGCTTTCCCGGCGGCGAAGAGTAATCCCACCGCATCCGCCCCGGCTTGCGCAAATACAGCGTCCCACTTTCCGTCCGGGGCGCACGGCTGGGAGCGGTGTAAGTCTCGGCAAACGCCACCTGAAGCGTCGAGGCCTGGTTGTACCGGCGCTCCACTTCCTTGAGCACGCGCTCGGTCGGCGCGTTCGCCGCTATCGCCGGCAGAATCGCCGCTGCGGCCAGCATCGGGGCTAGGTACCTAACCAACAGGAAAGTGCGTGCCACCTTCGTGCCTTTCTCTTAGATCATTATCCCGCGCGATGCCATGTGCTGCGGCACCGTCCTATCGCCTTGTATTTTTCTTCCGCGACGTCGCATTTAGCGCCTATCTCGCGATAATCAAGAACCTGAGCCTTGAAAAAGCCTCTGCGTTCTGGAATAATCTGCCCACTATGACGGTTGGCGGAGCTCGGAAGTTCGCCTCTTCATCCAGCTTTGGTGCCGACGTTGCCCGGCTGCTCAAGACATTGGGTTACCTGTACGTTCTTCGTGTGCCCTTCGTGCTGTTCGTCGCCGCTCTCCTTCTGACTTTAGGCGGATTCAGCGAGGACGCGCCCGCGAATCCACTGTTGCGCGGCGTTTACGATGTGGGCATTGGCGGCGAAAACGAATGGATCAACCTGCTGCGCTTTGCCTTTCTGACTGTGATGACGCTGTTATTTGGCGCATCCCTCACCGTATCCAGTTGGATCACGCTCACTATGGGCAACAGTCGTTTTCGCTTCTCGCGCATCCATAACACCCCTGGCGTGAAACTGGTCTGCATCCTCCCCAACTTGTTCCTTGTGCTTCTGATTTTCTTGGGCTGCTCGCTCAAGAGCCGCCTCATCTCTGCCTTTGCCGGCAATATCGCCGGCATCCTGGCCTTCCTCCTCCTGATCTACCTGGCGCGCCAGCTTGCCATGTCCGCGAAGCGCATCATCACCCTACTCAGTCCGATCGCCGGCGTGGTGCTGGCCACCGTCCTGCGAAGAGACCCGCTGAGCTTTGGCATTCTTTTCGTCGTTGTGACAGCAGTCTGGTTGGCCACACTACGCCTCGACCGCTTCATCCCCGGCAGTCGCAGGGGCTATGTGGACTCTGCCGGTCGCGTGCTCGCCAGGCACAATTTCGCCGCGCTGCTGTTCATCATTTCCCTTGCGCTCTACTCGATCGTCTGGCTCTTCAAGAGCCGCGTTTTCAACCCGGCCTCCTACGGCACCTATCCTGTATTTCCCACTCTGGCTATGGTCCTGCTGCTCGGCATCCTGCTCTGCTGGACCTTCTCGGGCATCACCTTTTTCCTCGATCGCTACCGCGTTCCGGTCTTCCTGCCCATCGCACTTTACGCGACGTTTACTTCTTCGTTTCCGCAATCCGACCATTTCTATCGGGGGCTGACGGCCGCAACCGGCGCCAACTTCATCCTGTCTCCCAAAGACATCCTCGAAAAGGCGCAGCATAAGCCGGTGATCGTGGTAGCCGTCACCGGCGGCGGGATCCAGGCGGCCGCCTGGTCCGCCAGAGTCCTGCGCGGTCTACAGCTCGCGGCCAGCCAACAGCATCTCGCTTTCGCCGATTCCGTCCGTTTGATCAGCGCCGTTTCGGGAGGCTCCGTCGGCGCCATGTACTTCCTTCGCGCCTGCCACCCGCCCAAAAACGATCCTTGCGGCCCCCACGTCCAGAATCTCGAGTCAGACTGCGTCGTTCAAGCCGCCCAATCCTCCAGCCTCGACGAGATCGCTTCCGCCTTGGTTTACGAGGACCTGGTGCTCAATCTCTTCCCCTTTCTCAAGGGGCTCGATTACAATCCCGCCGATCCCCTTCACCGTTGGCGGCTCATGAATGGCCGCGGCTTGATGCTCGACCGTGGCAATGCTCTCGAAAACTCATTGAAGCGTGGCGCCGGCCTCGACGTACCCCTGTTGCAGTGGAAAGCCGACGCGAAAGAGGGCCTGCGCCCGGCTGTTATCTTCAACGCTACGCTGGTCGAAAACGGCGAGCGCCTCCTGCTTTCCACTACCGATCTCGACGACCAGCAGCCCTGCACCGCCACCCAGGATCCCAACGTGTTCCGAAATTTCCTGGCGGCGGCGCGAGCCAGGGGGCGCATCGATTTTCATCACCGCTACTGCAATGCTGATGTGCCCGTCGCTACCGCAGTGCGCTTGTCGGCTACTTTTCCCTACGTCTCACCCGCCGCCCGTATCCTCCAGGACGATCTCCACCAGCCCGCCGAACACGTCGTCGACGGCGGCTACTTCGACGCCTACGGAATGGCCAGCCTGGGCGAGTGGATGGATCGCGGGCTCACGGAAATCAACTGCGGAAGCCCGGGCTCGGACTGCCCGCCGAAATCAGAGCCCCAGTCTCCCCGAATACTCGTCCTCCAGATTCGTTCCAGCCCTCCCGACCAGGAGGCTCCACCCGGAAATGAGCGCGGGTTCCTGTTCCAGACCTCGCTTCCGGCTACGACGCTGCTCAAAGTCCGCGGCACCGGCCAGCTCTCGCACAATGAGCTCGAGCTCAATCTGATCCGCCAACGCTGGGGCCACCAGAATGTTTGCTCCGCTCTGTTTCAGTATGTTCCGCCAGTCACGCGCGGACACGCCCGTTCCGAGCCTCTCTCCTGGCACCTGACGCCGGAAGACGTGTGGGATCTCCGCCAAGCCTGGAATAAACAGACCGATGTGCCCAAAGTCCTCAAGTTCCTGAAAGGTGAACCATGCCCGGATTAGCCGCACCCCCAGGTCCTCGCCACATCCGTGTCATCATCTGGCTCGCCCTCGCTACTGAGATCGTCGCCGCAATCATCCTTTTGATCAGCTCCGGCCCCTTGGGCCCAGGCTATAGCAAACCGGTCTTGCACGACGGCCTGCGTAACCCGGGTCTCGCGCTCGAAGTTCCTAGCGGGCCGGACGATCTTTATGAGGTCCTGGGCAGGCCCGACGACCAATCGAAACAAGTCGAGTCCGACCGTCAGGTAGCCGCGTGGGCGCAGTACTTTGATTTCGGACTGATTCCTGCGTATGCGGCTTTCTTTGTGGCCACCGCGTTGCTTCTCTTCCGCTGCTTTCCGCGACCATGGGCCTGGCTGGGCGTCGTTTCCGCCCTGCTCGTATTGGTCGCTGGACTCTGCGACATTTTCGAGGATATCGGAATCCTGAACGCGATTGACAAACTAAGGCACAGCGTTTCGTTGACCCCCGGCGATGCACACGCCATTTCTCAATGGGGCTGGACCAAGTGGATCCTTCTCTTCGTCATGCTCCCCTCGCTCGCGCCGCTCGTACTCGACCGTTCATCCACATCTCTCGGTTTGAAATCTGCTGCCCTCCGCTGGATTGGCCTGCTCTTCGGAGCATGGATGATCTGGTCGGGATTCGCCGGGTTGATCGCCTGCGCGATGGGCAACCGCCTGCGGCTGGCTTCGGCGGCGACCGCTTTTCCGGTGCTGCCGCTCTATTTCCTCCCGCTGTATGCACTCCTTCAGGACGGAATTGAATCCGGACTCGACCGGATGATGCGCTGGAAATTTCTCGGCCTCGGGCGGCTCTTTTCGTGGTTGGCCAAATGGACAGACCTCGCCCCTGCTCCAAGGAAACCCGCGGGCACCAAGCGCCCTTAGTGCAACGGAATGGTAGGCACGGGCAGATTCGAACTGCCGACCTGTCGCTTAGGAGGCGACCGCTCTATCCAGTCTGAGCTACGTGCCCGAATCACTTCCATTGTAGCCTGACGCCGGGCGGCCCGGCCCGGTAATCTCTCGGGTTGACAGCTTACCCAAGGTGCCCTATACTCATGTCGAATGCTTACCCGAGACGAGAAAAATCGAACAGCCCTGCTGCAAGGCACTCTTGATCTGCTCATCCTGCGCGTTCTGGTCTTCGGCCCGCAACACGGCCAGGCGATCGCCCGCGCCATCCAGGAACAATCTGAAGACGTGCTACTCGTCGACCACGGCGCCCTTTACCCCGCCTTAGAGCGCCTGGAGACGCGGGGCTGGCTGAGCGCGAAATGGGGAGTCTCTTCCAACAACCGCAAGGCGCGCTTCTACTCACTGACCCGGGCCGGCCGCAAGCAGCTTGTCCAAGAAGCGAGCCACTGGCGCAGGCTGGCCGGCGCGATCGCCCGCGTGCTCGGCCCCGAGGCC
>DASQHA010000036.1:0-2019 GCA_035632335.1 Terriglobales bacterium | reverse complement strand
CGCCACCTCGGCCGCGAAAACATACGTTGGCCCGAACATGTTGGATCGGAACACAACCCACTTCTGATCGGGCGTAAAGCTGACATTCGGTTCCAGCCTGTACTGGTGCTTGGACATATTCACCAGGCGCTCCGCGCGCAAGACGCCGGGGTTGATGAAGCTCTTGTCCTGTATGCCGCGATTCGGGATCAGCTCCGGTCGGAAAAGGTAGATCCACTTGCCGTCCGCCGCGTGCGCGACCTGTCCTTCGTCGCCGCCGTCGCCGCAGAACAGCTTTCCATCGCGCGTCACATTGAAATGGATGGACCACTCGTTGCGCTGCAGGTGGTACCAGGTCCGCTCGCCGGTCTCGACGTTGTAACCGGCCAGCCAGAAATCTTCGCCGCGCGGCGTCTGCAGGTCGTACCAGATGGTGCTGCCGTCCGCGCTCCAGAACTCGTGCCCGAAAATCTCCATGGCCATGGTTCGGTTGTGGACCTTCGTGATGTGCGTGCCATCTGTCCGCATGGTCCAGATGCGCTCCACCTTGTGCCACGGGCCTTCGTGACAAAACATGAGAAGTGTGGGGTCGGTGGGTGAGAACTCGAAGTGATTCAGCCAGTCCGTGGCCCTGAGGATGACCTTGCGTTCGCCGGTTTTCGCGTTGATGGTAAACAGCGCCATGGGGAGGCGGGCGGCGAGACGCCGTTCCATCATCTGGCCTTTGCCGCGGGGCTGCTCGAGCACTTGCCGCCGCGGCGGCGCGCGAAACGGAACGGGCCTGCTCGGCTATAGCGCCAGTCCCACCTTCGTGAACAACGATGGCTATACCCCGGCGTTCTACTGGGACAACGGAGTGCCCGCGTATCAGAAAGCCCCCTTCTTCAGCCCCACCCTGAACACCGGCAACACCACAACCACTCCGCAAGCGGGAGGCGTCACCTACGGGGACCCGACTCTGGGAGGGCGTCCCCCGATCTATCAGAACTGGAACTTCGGCCTCCAGCGCGCGCTGAATTCCACGCTGACGGCGAGCGTGAACTATGTGGGGAGCAACGGCCACTTCCTGGGCGGCGGCGGGCGCGGCTTCTGGTCCGGCCAGATGGATCCGAAGTACCTGGCGCTGGGCAACCTGCTGCGCGCGGCAGCGACGCCGGCCAACGTCGCCGCCGCGCAGAAAATCTTCCCGGCGATCAAGCTGCCCTACTCGAATTACAACGGCACAATCGGCCAGATGCTGCGCCCCTTCCCGCAGTATTCCGGCGTCAGCGACGTATGGGGAGACGTCGGCAACTCCAATTACAACTCGCTCCAAGCCAGCCTGGCGAAGAGACTGTCGCGCGGGCTGGTTTTCAACTTCTATTACACTTTCAGCAAGGGATTCGACGATACTGCCGGCAGCCGCAGCGCCTACAACTGGGGCACCGAGAAGGCCCAGTCGATTTTACCGTCGCACGTGATCACGGCCTTCTTCGTCTACCGGCTCCCGTTCGGGCAGGGCCAGATAGGTGCGGGCAACGCCGTGGTGGAGAGGCTGGCGAGCAACTGGCAGCTTTCCGGAATCACCACGTACGGCTCGGGCTCGGGCTTCGGATCGATCGGCGCGAATTGCAACACTCCCAACGCGGGCAGTTGCTACGCCGACTACAACCCGAATTTCTCCGGGCCGGTGCGCATCAACGGCAGCTATGGGAGCGGCGATCTGCTGGGGCCCCATCCGCCGGCCTTCCTGGACAAGAATGCCTTCCTCTCTCCGGCTCCCTTCACTTACGGAAGTACGCCGCGCACGCTCGTGGACGGGCTTCGCAACCCAAGCTCGTCCAACCAGAGCGTCAGCCTGCGGCGGGAATTCCACGTGCGGGAAAGCTGGCGGCTGGAGTTCCAGGCCGATGCGTTCAATTGTTCAACTGGGTCAGGTTCTCGGGCCCGGCGATCAACGTCACGTCCTCCAACTTCGGAAAAATCGGCGGGCAAAGCAACGCGCCCCGCGTGGCGCAGTTCAGCGCGCGGATCGTATTCTGAGCGGCTCTCACGCGAAGC
>DASQHA010000035.1:0-24818 GCA_035632335.1 Terriglobales bacterium | reverse complement strand
CCCCCCCCCCCCGCCCCCCCCGAAGGGTGGGCGGGACGCCCACCAGACAGCCGGCGGGACGCCGGCGCTACACGTAAACCGTTATGAAGCACAGGTCTCAGTCAATTCGGCCGGTTTATCTAGCAGCGGTAGTCCTGACGCTGCTCGCGGTGCTGGCCGTTCCGCAAGCCCGGACGCAACAGACTCCCGCACTGATCGATGGCGTAGATGCGATCGGCATTACCGTCTCCGATATGGACCGGGCAATCGATTTCTATTCCAAGGTACTCACCTTCGAAAAGGTTTCGGACACCGAAGTCGCCGGCGAGAACTTCGAGCATCTCGAGGGTGTGTTCGGGTTGCGCATGCGCGTGGTGCGGATGCGGCTGGGCGACGAGTTCATCGAACTCACCGAGTATCTCGCGCCGAAGGGTCGTCCGATCCCGGTTGATTCGCGCAGCAACGACCGCTGGTTTCAACACATCGCGATCATCGTCAGCGACATGGACAAAGCCTACGCCTGGTTGCGCCAGAACAAGGTGGAGTATGCGTCCACGCAACCGCAGCGTCTTCCGGACTGGAACAAGAATGCCGCGGGCATTTCAGCTTTCTACTTTAAAGATCCGGATCAGCACCCGATAGAAGTCCTGCAGTTTCCTGCCGACAAAGGCCAGGGAAAGTGGCATCGTCCCACGGAGAAACTCTTCCTTGGTATAGACCACACTGCCATCGTGGTCTGGGACACCGACGCCAGCGTCAGGTTCTACCGCGATCTGCTCGGCATGCGCGTGGCCGGCGAGAGCGAGAACTACGGAACCGAGCAGGAGCACCTGAATAACGTGTTTGGCGCCCATCTGCGAATTACTGCGTTGCGAGCCGCCAGCGGGCCCGGGATTGAATTGCTCCAGTATCTGGCGCCTGGCGATGGTCGGCCCTTCCCGCAGGACGAACACGCCAACGACATCGTTCACCGGCAAACCATTGTAGTCAGCCAGGACGCCGCTGCCGCAGCAAGCCAGTTGCAAACCAGCCGCGTCACCTTTGTCTCTTCTGGCGTGGTCGCGAATCAAACGGGACAGTTGGGATTCACTAAAGCTTTTATGGTGCGCGATCCCGACGGCCACGCAGTCGAACTTGAGGAAAAGTAGAGGCTGAAACTATGAGCAGTGACATTTTAAGCAAGGCGTTCACCACGACACGCGCTCTCGAACTCGAATACCGCAAGCTGTCCGTTCTTCGGGAGAGTGGAAGTGAAGTTGAATTGTCCCCTGTAATTGAGGAAGACGGCGATCGGCCGCTCATCGCCGAATTAGCCTGCTTTGCGGACGCGATTTGGCTTTAGGAGAATTCTCATGACACAGGAAGAGATCCGGCTGTCAGAGTCCGGAGCACGGCGGAAACACTGGAAGCGCTGGGGGCCCTACCTCAGCGAACGCGCCTGGGGCACGGTACGCGAAGACTACAGCCCATACGGAAATGCGTGGGAATATTTATCTCACGACCAGGCCCGGTCCCGCGCCTACCGTTGGAATGAAGATGGGCTGGCCGGCATCAGCGACCGGAAGCAGATGGTCTGTTTCGCCCTCGCACTGTGGAATGAGCGCGACCCTATTCTGAAGGAACGAATCTTCGGCCTGACGGGCAACGAGGGCAATCACGGCGAGGACGTGAAGGAGTACTACTTCTATCTCGACTCCACGCCCACGCATTCCTACATGAAGTATCTGTACAAGTATCCGCAGGGGGAATTTCCCTACGGTCGGTTGGTGCAGGAAAACCGCCAGCGGGGAAAGAACCAGCCGGAATTCGAGCTGCTCGACACTGGAATATTCGACGACAATCGCTACTTCGATGTCTTCGTCGAATATGCCAAAGCCGACACCGAAGACATTCTGGTCAAGATCACAGTCGCAAACCGCGGCCCGGAAGCCGCCAACATTCGGCTGCTGCCGACGGTGTGGTTTCGCAACACATGGTCCTGGAGGAACTCAACCCGGCGCCCCGAGCTGCATGAGGCGCGGCCCGCTCCCAACCCGGCGATCGAGTTGAATCACGATCAGCCCGGCAATCGCTGGCTGCATTGTGAAGGATCTCCAGAGCTTCTCTTCACCGAGAACGAAACCAACGCCCACCGGTTGTTTGGAGTCGAGAACCGCAGTCCATATGTGAAGGATGGCATCAACGACTACATCGTGCACCGCGCCAAGGAAGCGGTGAATCCGGCACGCAGCGGAACCAAGGCCGCCGCTCACTACCCACTCACGATCGGCGCGGGCGAGACCGCGGTTGTCCGCCTTCGCCTTACGAACTCCGATTTCAAAGGCAAAGACGCTTTTGCCGGCTTCGACAAAACCTTCGCCCTACGGCAACGCGAAGCCGACGAGTTCTATGCCACAGTGATTCCGCAAGACCTCTCGTCCGATGCGCAGAACGTGATGCGCCAGGGCTTCGCCGGAATGTTGTGGTCCAAGCAGTTTTATCACTACGTCATCAAAGACTGGCTCAAAGGCGATCCCGGTAACCCTCCCCCACCCTCGGAACGTCGCCGCGGCCGCAATCACGAGTGGACGCACTTGTACAACGCTGACGTAATTTCCATGCCCGACAAGTGGGAGTACCCGTGGTATGCGGCATGGGACCTGGCATTCCACTGCATCCCGCTGGCCCTGGTCGATTCCGATTTCGCGAAAGAGCAGCTCACGCTGATGCTGCGCGAGTGGTACATGCATCCCAACGGACAGATTCCCGCCTACGAGTGGGCATTCGGCGACGTGAATCCTCCGGTGCACGCCTGGGCCGCCTGGCGCGTTTATAAGATCGACAAGAAGCGCAAAGGAAAAGGCGATCGAGCATTCCTGCAGCGTGTCTTTCACAAACTCATGCTGAACTTCACCTGGTGGGTGAATCGCAAGGACGCGGACGGCATGAACATCTTCCAGGGCGGCTTCCTCGGCCTTGACAACATTGGGGTGTTCGACCGCAGCGCTCCGCTACCGACCGGTGGATACATCGAACAATCCGACGGAACCAGCTGGATGGCGATGTACACCTTGAACCTTCTGGCCATTGCTCTCGAACTCGCAGCGGATGATCCCAGCTACGAAGACGTGGCCAGCAAATTCTGGGAGCACTTCATCTACATCGCGAACGCCATGAGTCATCGCGGCGACGAGCACATGGGACTGTGGAACGAGGAAGACGGCTTCTTTTACGACGTTCTCAAGCTGCCCGACGGCAACCAGTTCCCCATGAAGATCCGCTCCATGGTGGGGCTGATCCCGTTGTTCGCCGTGGAGACGCTGGAGCAGGACGTTCTGGACAAACTGCCGGACTTCAAGAAGCGCCTGGAGTGGTTCATCGACAATCGTCCTGATCTCACGGCGAACCTGGCCTGCATGCGCACCGAGGGCATGGGGGACCGAAGGCTGCTGTCCATCGCCGATGCCGGCCAACTCCGAAGCATTCTCCGGTTCATGTTGGACGAGCGCGAGTTTCTTTCGCCATACGGGATTCGCGCCCTGTCACAGTTCCACAAGGACAATCCGTACAAACTTACAGCCCAGGGTGCGGAACACCGGGTGGACTACGAGCCCGGCGAATCTTCGACTGGCCTGTTCGGGGGCAATTCCAACTGGCGTGGACCCATCTGGTTCCCGGTGAATTATTTGCTGGTCGAGTCGCTGCAAAAATTCCATCACTACTTCGGCGAAGGTTTCAAAGTCGAGTTTCCCACCGGATCGGGAACGATGATGACGTTGTGGGAAGTCGCGGGAGAACTATCACGCCGCATGACCAACATATTCCTTCAGGACGAGAGCGGCCGTCGCCCAGTGTTCGGGAATCTCGAAAAGTTCCAGACTGACCCGCACTGGCGTGACCTGGTCCTGTTTCACGAATACTTCCACGGCGACTCCGGGGCCGGCGTAGGCGCCAGCCATCAGACGGGATGGACCGGGGTGGTCACCAAACTCATGCAACAGAGCGGCGAGTCCCGCGAACGATCTCGCCAGCGAAAGAAAACCGAGCCGGCGCTGGCGTCTGTCGCCGCAGACTGAATTTATAAGGAGAAATAGGAATGAAAGCGATCAGTGTGTTCCCCGGAAAACCCAACAGTGTCCACGTGGCCGATCTGCCCAAGCCGTCGGTCGATCAGGTTCCCAACGGCCGCGGCGTGCTGGTAAAGGTTCTACGCGTCGGCGTCGACGGCACTGACAAAGAAATCAACGCCGCCGAATACGGCGCTGCGCCTCCCGGATATGATTTTCTGGTCATCGGCCACGAGGGCTTCGGACAGGTGGAAGCTGTCGGACCGAACGTCACAGAAGTGAAGCCCGGCGACTATGTCGTTGCCACCGTGCGCCGGCCCGGCAAGAGCATCTACGATCTCATCGGCACCAATGACATGACCACCGATGACGTCTACTACGAGCGCGGCATTAACCTGCGCCACGGTTACTTGACGGAGCATTACGTCGACGACGTCGAGTTCATCGTCAAAGTTCCCAAGGGACTCAAGCACGTCGGAGTGTTGCTGGAGCCCACCACGGTGGTGGAAAAAGGAATTCATCAGGCATACGAAATCCAGCGCCGGCTCAAGGTGTGGCATCCCCGCAAAGCGGCGGTCATGGGCGCCGGAACTATCGGGTTGCTCGCCACTCTCGTCCTCCGCCTGAAAGGTCTGGATGTCACGACCTTCGGCCGTACACCCAAGCCTTATCTGAACTCGGATTTAATCTCAGAACTCGGAGCACGGTACATCTCTACCAAAGACGTCTCCGTGATCGACGCAGCCAAAGAATACGGGCCTTTCGATTTGATCTTTGAAGGCACCGGAAATTCCGGCGTGGTTTTCGACAGCATGCAGGCCTTGGGCAAGAACGGAGTCCTCGTGCTCGCCAGCGTCACCGGCGGAGACAAGATGATCCAGATCCCCGCCGACCGGATCAATCTCGAATTTGTTCTGGGCAATAAAGTCATGGTCGGGACCGTCAACGCCAATCGCGAATACTTCGAGATGGGAGTAGGCGATATGGCCCAGGCCGAGGCAGAGTATCCCGGATGGCTCAGCAAGCTCCTCACCGACCCAGTGAAGGGCCTGGAGAATTACAACGAATTGTTCAAGAAGCTGACGTCACCCAACGGCGCCATCAAGGTGTTCTGCGAAGTGGCGTAGCGCCTGCTCTAACGGGAAGGGCACGACTTCAGTCGTGCCGATACGGAAGCGTGTCTGAACGGCTTCAGCCGCTGAGGTGAGCTGAGAACTCGCCAGCAAACCCCAGGCGCTAAAGCACCACGACATTGAGATGCGTCGTCGGCACGACTGAACTCGTGCCCTTCCGAGCAACGACGCCTCGGAGAAGAGAACATGATGCAATTCACGAAAGAAACCTGTGGCGACCTCGACGCCGCCACCCGCCGGGAGTGGCTGGAAACCAACGGTCTCGGGGGCTTTGCTTCCTCAACAATTATCGGGCTCAACACTCGTCGCTATCACGGGTTGCTGGTGGCCGCAACGAAACCGCCAGTGGGCCGCGTGGTCATGCTCTCCAAGCTGGAGGAAACCCTTTTCATCGAAGGACAGCCCTTCGACCTCTCTGCCAATCGCTATCCCGGCGTGGTCCATCCCCAGGGGTTTCGATATCTGAAGCAGTTCCGTCTGGATCCCTTTCCGGTCTTCACTTACGAAATCGAAGGCATTGAGATCGAGAAGACCGTGTTCATGATCCAGGGTGAGAACAGTACCGTTGTGCAATACGAGTTGAAGAAAAACAATCATCCCGAGCGGCTCAACCGCTTACGCCTTGAACTCAGGCCGCTGATCGCATTCCGCGACTATCACAGCACCACGCACGAAAATGGAGCCATCAATAGCGACGCGGAACAGCGTCCTGGACTGGCGACCCTCACTCCATACCAGGGGCTGCCTTCTCTGCATCTGTCTCACAATGCCGGCGAGGTCAGGAAAAGCGGCGACTGGTACCGGAACTTTGAATATGCCGCAGAGCAGGAGCGCGGCCTCGATTTCGCCGAAGACCTTTTCAATCCGCTGGTCATGCGTTTTGATCTGGACGCGCGTCGCCCGGCAACGGTCATTGCCTCCACCGAACTGCGTGATGCCGCTCAGGCGGCGGGATTTCGCAAAGCCGAGATCGCGCGTCGACTGAAGATCACTGCATCGTCACCGCTGGCGGACTCCTTTGCCCAGGACCTTACCGCTGCCGCCGACCAGTACGTCGTTTCGCGTGGCGACAAGAAAACGGTGATCGCCGGCTATCACTGGTTCAGCGACTGGGGACGCGACACTATGATCGCCCTGCCCGGTCTTACCCTGCCGACTGGCAAGCATGAAGTGGCGCGCAGCATCCTGCGCACCTTTGCGCAGCACGTGAACCAGGGCATGTTGCCCAACCGCTTCCCCGATGCCGGCGAAACCCCGGAATACAACACGGTGGACGCGACCCTGTGGTTTTTTGAAGCCGCGCGCGCCTATCTTGCCTACACCGGCGATCTGGATTTTGTGCGCAATGAACTCTATTCCGTATTCGCCGATATCATCGCCTGGCACGTGCGCGGCACGCGTTATGGAATTAAAGTAGACCCGAGCGGCCTGCTCTCTTCCGGCGAACCCGGTGTCCAGCTCACCTGGATGGACGCCAAAGTCGGCGATTGGGTAGTAACGCCGCGTCGCGGCAAGCCGGTAGAGATACAGGCCCTCTGGTACAACGCCCTGTGCATCATGGAAGGCCTGGCTCGCCAGTTCGGCGACGAACCCGGCCAGAAGCGTTACGGGAACATGGCCACGATAGCAAGCTGGAGTTTCAATCGCCTGTTCTGGAATGAAAGCACCGCCTGCCTGTTCGATGTCACCAACGGCGCGCCGCCCGACCCGTCGATCCGCCCCAACCAGATTTTTGCGGTCAGCCTGACCCACAGCATGTTGTCCCCCGAACGCGCGAAGAAGGTAGTCGAGAAGGTCCAGGAACACCTGCTCACGCCGTACGGCCTGCGCAGCCTCGCACCCAGCGACCCACAGTACCGCGGACGCTACACCGGCGGACCTGTCGATCGTGATGGGGCTTACCACCAGGGCACGGTATGGCCGTGGCTGATCGGCCCATTCATCACCGCATACATAAAGGTCAACGAAGGCAGTGATGCCGCCCGCCGCCAGGCCGCCGAATGGCTCGAGCCGTTGAAAGGTCATCTCGCAGACGGCGGCCTCGGTCATATCTCCGAAATCTTCGACGGCGACGCCCCGCAGCGCCCCTGTGGATGCATGGCACAGGCTTGGAGTGTAGGGGAAATCCTGCGTGCTTATGTTGAAGATGTAAAGGGCATTCGTCCGGCTGCACCGGCCGAGAACGAAGTGCCCCAAGCCCCGGCGAAGATCAAAGGTCGGGCGGCGACCAGTGCAGCTCCGAAAAATCGGGAACTCTCAAGCGCAGGAACTCGCGGCTGAGGATGATTGCTTCGCGCTTGCTGAACTTTGAGTCCAGCGCGACCACATCATTCCGGATAGCTTTGTGACAGCTCCGAATACTGGCGCGTCGCAGTCAACAGCTCGCCCCAGGAGGCCGGCAGGGCACCCTGCCCACGGTTAAGGTCTCCAATCTCGAATGCGATTCGCCATTGTCGAAACAGCACACGATAGGCGTCGAACAAGCTGAGCTTGGGGTCGTAGATATGCGTCGCTTCCGAGGTGACGCCATTCAACTCAACGATCTTCAGGTTACGCCCCGCCATGAAGTCTTCCCGCGAGGCAACGCGAATGTCAAAGCGGCCGAAGAAGAACCCATCGAAGCCTTTTGCGATCATGTCGATGACTTCTTCCAGTGCGGGAGTGATGGTTTCGGATCCGTCCAGGAAGATCGCGCCCCGGCAATGAGTCCCAATCTCAACCAGTTGTACCTTTTCTCCTGCCGCAGGGACATGCTGAATGCGGTCGGAATTTTTGCGCAGATAGAACTCCGCCATGCAAACCGCGCGGTCATCCGCGAGGATCAACTCCTCCAGCGTACTTCTTCCATCGCCGAAAAGAACGGGCATTCGCTTCTCAGTCACGGAAAAGATTCGGCCCCTGTCGCTGCCCGGGTAGCGATAGTAAAAGACGCCATACTCCTCGCCGGCAACATACTCCTGCAAAATCGCCGGGAATGATGAACTCGTCAGATACTCACGCAACTGCTCCGGCGATCGGACGATCGCCACGCCCGAGCCACGCTGCCCCGCATCCGGTTTCAACACGACGGGAAACTGCAGCCCATTTTCCCGCATGAAGGCTTCAGCTTCGGCCACTCGTTCATTGGCCACGCTGCCCGCCAGCAGAGTGGAGCACGGCAGCCACGCAGCGGCTTCTTTCAACTGATCCAGGATCTGATGCTTGGACTCGCCCACGAACCCGCCCGCCGGAATCGCCGGGTTGGCCGCGGTAAACAATGTCCAATTTCGAAACCTGATTCCGAGATATGCGATATAGGCAACCACCGGGGGATAAAACAAGTAAGGCGGCCAGAACTCCCAGCGCGATAGACGCTTCCACCGAGCGCCGATCTTGCGACGGAGATTCGCGGCTGCCGTGAACCCCGCGCTGGGCGGAAGAGAATCGAGTTCGATTGCGAGGGGCATAATGTTAAATTGCCGAACGGGTTGTGAGATCCTCACTTCTCCCCATGCGTCATCCTGAACGGCCTTCAGCCGTGAAGGATCTGGCGCGAAGCGGCACGCACCCCGCTGCGACCGCAGAACTACGGCCTCATTTCTCCGGACCGAAGTCCCAGGGTGACGGACTGAATCTGATCCATGATGCAAGGGCTTTCCCTGAAGTGCCCCATCCGTATCCGTCCTGGCGTGACCGAGACCTCGCTATAGCTCAGCGTTTTCACGTCGACCCGGTGGACGCACAAGCTGAAAGGCCCTGCGCCGCCGGCATGGGAAGCGTGAAGTCTTCGCAACCACGCTGCCGAACCGGCATCCTGTTCGAACTGGGCGTCGCGGCAGGCTGCGCCGCGCAAGCCCTCCGCTTGTCCGTCAGAAAGGCTGGATGAAAACCAGTGCCGCGATTCCCACGCAAGAGCCTGGGAGCGAAGTCGTTTTGAGTCCCAACGCCACTCCTCAATCGTTTGCTGCGACGGAAATACTCCTACCAGCCGGAACGGCATCATTCCCTCGAAGTTCGAAACGTCGAACACCTGATGCAAGTCCGATGGTGATCGAGAACTAATAAGAGCGGGAATCACTCGTCCTCTACTGCGAGTCTTAGCGTCCATGCCGCGCGGAGCGCTGATATTCCAATTCAGCAGTGCGAGTGTGATTCCACAATCGTTGGTGGCAAACCAGGTGCCACCGTCGCCGTCGCCGGGAAAAATGGCCCTGGTACCTTCGAACTCGTGGATCTCAGGAGGAAGTCCCGCCCCCCGTGCAATTTTCTCGTCCCGATTCATCGCCATGAGGTACGTCTCGTTACGAGTGACGACAGTCAGCGTGCACATGAGTCCACCGGGTCGCGAGAATTTTGGCGCTTCCGAAGCCATCCGCCCATCGCAGCCACGGACTAGATTTTGACCTCGCCGATCTGAATAAGGGGCTGGGCGTCCGTGTACTTTGGAATATCTTCCACAATCTCCTGGGCGTGCCGGCCGAAACTTGTCTGGTAGGCTTGAACTGAGTCAAACAGAAGATGACACGTTGTGGTGTACGGAGCAGGCGATCCCGCCGCTTCCCCCGAAATCCCCTGCTCGACCGATACTCTCTTCAAGGCCGATCCCAACCGTTGACGAACCATGGGGATGTGGTAATTGAGGTAATACGCCATGTCGAACTTCATGCCTTCTCGATTCGGATACAACACGCTGACCTTTACCATGGTCTCCTCCTGCTAGTCACTGGACCATCACCAGGCGGCACCTATCATCAACGTGTACACAAGCTCGCCGCAGGACAGTCGCGAAGACTTTCGCGACTCCGAATCCAGCCGCCGAGAAATCTGGCGCTCCCGCTCAGCAGCCAGGGGGCGAACAAAACAAGTGCAGTCACGACCCAGGGCAGCAACTTCTGATGTCCCAGCGATGTTCTCGGAATGAATCGCCACACCGCGAAAATCGCGGACACCCAGACCGCCGAACACACTGCGGTTGTCCGGGCAAACAGCCTGACCGGAAGCCGCAACGCGCCGGCAGCAACATACAGGGGCAGGCGGCTTCCTGGAATCGCACGGCTCATGACCAGGGCGAAGGATCCATGTTTCGCGAACCACTTCTCGGCTTTGACCAGTGACTCGGGCCGCAGGTATTTCTGCAGCCAGCGCGAGCGCGCCGTGCGCCGCCCGAAGCTCGAACCCAGCCCGTACAATCCCATGTCACCTATCCAGATGCCCAGGAAGGTGGTTAGAAGTCCGAGCCACGGATCCAGGGCCCCGCTCGAAGATACGGTTGCAGCCAGCAACGTCGCGCCGTCTTCGTAAATGAAGGTCGCCAGAAAGATAGCGAGGGCCAGCGCGGCTTGTGTCTCTGGAAGTGAGTGAGAGAAGAGCATGGCCGGCTACCCTCGCTCCGCCGCTTGAGTTTCCAGATGTTTCAAAGTTGAAGGAGCGACGCCAAATTCGTATGGCAGCCTCACACCAACTCCGGCACACAGCAGCCTGAGAATGGCAAAGTGGTGGATGGCGTGTCCAACACAAAACATGATTTCCCGCGCAAAGTTTGACTTCACCGCGTCCGCGTTTTCGCCGTAACCAACGCTATAGATCACAGCGCACTCGCGCGGAAGAATTTCGGCAGAAAGGCCCACAAATTCATCGATAAGGCCTTCGGTGGCGAGACGCGCACACGTCACCGAGTTCTCCACGTGCGGGTTGCGGCGGCGTTGGTCGTAGTTCACCTGGCCGGTGCGAATTCCTTCCGCCAGGCAGAGAAAGTGGTCGAGCACGTGCCGATAATGCGCGCCCAGTGACGAGCCGGGCTTTCCTTCCGCTGTATCTTCCAGTGGACGGGCGTAAGTTTCATCCCCTAGGAGATCCAAAAACAGGCAGCCCTGCTGCAGAATCTCTGTGACAGCCCTATTCAGCGACCGGCTCATCATGTCAGGACCTTTTTCCCAATGGGATTTGCTTGCGGTGCAGGTACAGGGCAACAGTGCTGGCCACGAAAACAACGATAGCCAGCAGGAGCAGCAGCCCCTTGTCCTCCTGTACCTCGATGCCCAGGAAGGTCAGGTGACTGAAGATGGCGCCACCGGTTGCCGCCATCGCCAGAACTGCGCCAGCCCACACGAACCGCGGGGTCAGCAACAGCACGGCGGCGATCAATTCCATAATTCCTGATCCAATGCGCCCCCAGACCTCCACCGTGCCGACCGCCGCAAACGGAACGTAGCCGTGGATGAACGTCCCCAGTTTGGTAAAGATGTAAACCGATTCCGGCGCCGCCGTGAACTTGAAGAAGAGCGTCTGCAACAGGATGATCGCCGCGACAACCCGGCATGCCCAACTGATGATCAACGTCCGAGTGCCCATGGCCCGGCTCATGCTCGAGATGACTTGGGTGCTCATGGATTCCGCTCTCTCCTACTTCCCGTATTTGTCGACGAGGCCGGGCCAGTTCTGGTCCGCCTTCTTGAGATTGCCTTGCGGGTCCTTGTTGAACTCGTCCTTCACCCCCAGGTCGTATTGCATGAGCAGCCGGCCATTGACGACCTGCCACGCTTCGATCTTGACCGGCGCGGTTTTTCCCCGGCTGGCGCCGTACGCGCAATAACCGCCGAACTGAGGCTCGTATTGCGCCGGCGCTTTGTCGAACGCGGCTTTGTGCTCCGCCGAAGCGAAAAAATATCTGGCGCCGTGGTAGTCAGACTGAAATTGCGGATTTCCCTTGACCGGCCGGTGGTCGGTAAAGAATGCGCCCGGATCGTAACCCTGGATGGCTACCCCATCGCGGCCCAGGTTTTGCAGATCCTTGGCCGCCGCCAACCCTGACAGCGCAACCAACAAAACCACAGCGTGAAGCAATTTCCTGGTCACTGATTGCTCTCTTTTCCCGGGTCTGAGCCCGTTTACAAGGTGAGACTCGCCAGCGTGAGTGAAGTGACAAAAACCATCCCGATTGCTGAAGAAATATGGCGTTGTCACCTTTGCCGCTGCCGTGAATCTCACGCTAAGGTCGCAGATCTGTACTTGCCGGCTCTGGCTAGAGCCTCAAGACGGACGGCAAAAGCAGGCTCACACTTCATGGGCGCAACGGCTTTGGTAACGCGCGAATGCTTGGCTCCGTCCCTGCTATCCGCAGAGCCTCAGGGACTAATAGCCGCGCGCGCACTCGATCTCCGGCAGGGGCCATACAGTGCGCGCCTGGCATCCTCCACCGCGGAACGCATGGACGCCTTCCGTTTGCGGTTTCTGGTCTTCAATCTGGAGTTGAACGAGGGACTTGAAGCCGCCTACACGACCGGCCACGACATCGATGAGTTCGACGCCATCTGTGATCACCTGATCGTGGAACACGCTCCCACGGGAAAGATCGTCGGGACTTACCGGCTGCAGACCGGCGCGATGGCATTCGAAAATGCAGGCTTCTACAGCGAGCGTGAATTCGATTTCTCGCCCTACAAGAGACTGGGCAACGCGGTGATCGAACTGGGCCGCGCCTGCGTCCACCGCGATCACCGGTCGACCGATGTTCTCTACCTGCTGTGGCGGGGAATCGCCCAGTACGCAATGAGCCAGGGCGGCCGTTATCTGATCGGCTGTTCTTCGCTGACTTCGCAAGACCCGGCCCGCGGTACTGCCGTTTATGGGGCCATGCGCAAACACTTGACGGACTCTCATCTGCGAACCACCCCGCAGCCCGACTTCGCCATGCCCTTGATATCCCCCGAGGATGCGAGTGATAAGATCCCGAAATTGTTGAGGGCATACCTGGCAGTGGGGGCAAAAATCTGTGGTCCGCCGGCCATCGATCGCGAGTTCAAGACGATCGACTTCCTCACGCTTATGGACCTCGAAACCTTGCACCCACGCGTGCACGCGCGCTTTCTGAAGACTCGACCATAGGGTGCATTGGGCTGGTCTAACATCCGCACGGTTGGGATACAAATCGCCGCCGGCCCTGCTCTGTGAGGAACCATTCAGCGCAGCGCCGGCTGGGTGTGAAAGGAGTTTTGCTTGTCGGAAATTTACATCAGGCTCGCTCAGCCGTCGGATCGTGACCAACTGGTGCGCTTGCGCCGGGTTTTGTGGCCGCAGTCTTCCGCCGAAGAACATGCCCGGGAACTCACACTGATCCTCGAAGGCCGCCTTCCTTTGACCATGCCGCTCATCATTTTGGTCGCCGAGACGACCGATCAAACGCTGGCTGGCTTCCTTGAGGCCGACTTGCGTTCACACGCGGATGGCTGCAACCCATCCCGCCCGGTGGGCTATATCGAAGGTTGGTGCGTCGCTGAAGACCATCGCCGCCGGGGAGTAGCGAAGAAACTTCTAGCCGCGGCGGAGGATTGGGCACGCAGCCAGGGCTGCATCGAAATGGCGTCGGACACCTGGATTGACAATACAGTGTCCCAACATGTGCATCAGGCGCTGGGGTACGAGGTGGTGGACCGCTGTGTGCATTACCGTAAGACGTTGTGATATGCAACCAGCTCTTCATTTCCCGAACGTAGAACTTGATGCTGTTCGCAGTCCGTCCGGGGCATGGCGCAACGCTCTGGGATCGATTTTCAGAAGTTGCGTCGAGCCTCTCTGCACAAGTTCCCCGTCAACCTGAATTGGTTCGGCAATAAACTCGCGCAGCGCGTCGCGTCCCAGGGCACGCCCATCCCGGCCGACCAGCAACAATTGCTGACGCCCGTCGGTCGTAATAAAGATCGGCGGAATCCCTCCGCTCAAACAGCGTGCCGCGCAGTCACGGTGGACCTTACCTTGACCCGGATTCATCACGCCCAGGTAGCACTTGCTGTCTACGATCTCGCCCGAGAGCGTCACGCTTCCCAGGTCGCGAGTGGTCTGTTGAACCGCGGGAGCAGTATCCTCGACAGCGATGGAGCCAGGCACTATTTCCACCATGGTCCCGCCGTCACGATAGATCAGCTGACCCTTTAGACGCACCTGTTTGCCATCGGCGGCGGCTACAAGGCTGTCGGCGCCATGCTTTCCGGGCGCGACCATCAGATAGCGCGAATATTTGTCCTGTTGCCCGGTTTCGCCCGGACGCGCGACTAACAGCGTAGGAAAAGGCTGCGCCTCGACCACTCCCTCAAAAGCGCGGAGCTCCCCGTATTCGAAGGCCGAATTCGCGAACGGCCTTTGTGCAACCACCAGCATCAGCGCTATCGTCACCACCACGAAACCAAGCACAACGATTGCCCTCCGCACAAAGCGCGCCAGCCTAGTCGGAGCTTTCGGCAGATAACCTAGGTAGAAGTCGTTCATCACGATCGCGCCTCCCCGGTTTTGACTTGGTCAGCCTCGGTTCGGGCAGGCTCTACGCGGCTTCCGGGTGGGTTAGGACGGGGATGCACGAAAACAGATCCATCAACCACCTTGACCCGGAAAGTGGGGACCTTTTCCTTGAACGGCGGCGGCGCCGCCCCGGTTTCCGGACGATACTGATAGCCATGCCACGGACAGGTAACGCAGCCATCAATAATCCGTCCTTCCCCCAGCGGCCCATTCTGATGCTGGCAAACATTCGAGATTGCCGAAACTTTGCCGTCGTAACGAAATACCGCCACTCGTTCTCCCGAGAGAGCCACGATCTTGGCACAGTTCTCGGCGATACGATCCACTCTGCAGACCTCTACGAAACCTTCATCGACGGCGTGATGCTTTGCCCGGTCCACCCGCTTCTCCTGAAACGCGGCTGCGAGATGAAGCGACAGCACTATGGCCACTCCTGCAACGAGAGCAGCAGTCAGCAGGGGACTGGTCTCTGACTGCAGCGCCCCCAGGGTCACGTGCGCGACCAGCAGCGCATAAGCCAGATACACCAGCATATGCAGCCGCTTCCACGCGGGGGCGGAGAGATTTCGCAGCCAGAAATCGTGGCTGGTGGCAGCCATCAGAAAGAGAATGATCAGCGCGAAGAAGCCCAGAGCCTGAAAGGGAAAATCGGCGACACTGCCGTATCGTGGATTGCTGATGAACAGACTGACCAGAGGATTCACATTCCCCAGCGCGTGAAACTGGATCAGTCCAAACCCTCCATGTGCCAATCCCAATACGAACATGGTGACGCCCAGGTGCCGGCGGTTGTAGAGCAGCGGAAGAAAGCGGCGGTCCAACCGGCTCAAGGGGCCAATGCACAGCACGATGTTGAGCAGCAGGAATGCAGCCGTCCCCAGCGCGCGGATCAATAGCGTCTCTGCCGTCGCGCTGGGATTGCGCCAGGCGCCCACGCCAACGAAAATCGCCAGGTACAAAGCCAGCAGCGATAGAACCGTGAGGTCATACACCTTCTTCTGCCGGTTCCAACTGATCGCGCCATATTGAACACTCATCGCAGCTTCTCCACGGCGGCAGTGTCAAACACAGCCTGGTGAGCCGGGCTGAACAAAACCAGATGGCCGCCGCCTTGCTCATTCAACGGAAGAGGAAAGGCCCTACCCGCGCTAAAGGCACCGATGAGTTGCGCATCCCCAGGCAAAACATTTCCCTGCGGTGAATTGGCGGCCCAGTAGAGCAGCAAGTCCGGTTCGTTCAACGCTTGCGCCGGCAGCAAAACTACACGGATTTCTTGTGGCCGGTCCGGCGTGCTATAGAACTGTGACCGAATCGAATGCTTTTGCCACAAGTTCCTCGACTCGCTCAACAGGTTCCCCATGCCCTGTCCGTTGGTAGCATTTGCGCTCGGGCCCAGACGGGGCCGCCGCGCTCCGAGTCCCGTCAACAGGACGGCGGGCAACACAAGCGCCAACGCAACCCATGCCCGGCGATGGACGGTTCTGAGCGGCTGAATCATGGCTGGTTCCTCAACCGGTGCGGGTTTGTTTCTACCGGAGGCTCAGTAATCCCTCGCCTCCAGCGATAGAGAAACATCGGCCAGAAGGCTGCAACGCCAGGCAGGATCAGCAGTCGAAAGCCGATGCCGGATCCACGAGCTTCCGAATCCAGGCGTTGAACTCCTGACCAGACAAATGGCACCGCAAACCCCACTCCAAGGCTGGCATATGCCGCCAGGGTGTAAACAAACGCTTTGGCGAAGGTCTCAAGCATCTTTACCGTAGACCGGGATCACGGACCCGTTGACGTCCTTGCCGGCTTCGCCGGCAAGCCAGACCACCAACTCTGCAACCGAAGCCGGTTGCACCCACTTGCTCACATCCGCGTTCGGAATCGCTTTGCGGTTTGCCGGCGTATCCATCGTGCCTGGCAGGATCACGTTGGCGGTCAGTCCTGCATCTTTGTTTTCGAGCGCCACAGTCCTGATGAGAGAGACCATCGCCGCCTTCGAAGCGCTGTACGCCCCAACGCCTGCGCCGGGTTCCAACGCCGCCCGGCTTCCGATCGCAATGATGCGACCGTTGTCCGTCTTTCGCAGAAGCGGCACCGCCGCCCGCAGAATGTGAAACACGCAATTCAGATTGAGATCCAACATGCGCTGGAAGGTGGCGTCGTCGGTTTCCGCAATGGATTGGCCGCCGGCGAAGCCGCCGACGGTGTGGGCCAGAACATCGAGTTTTCCGAAGTGCGCTGTGACCTGATCGGCGAGGGTTTTGGCGCCCTCGGAGGTTGAAATCTCTGCCGGCAGAGCGGTGAAGTTCGGGCGGTCGAAATCCGATTGCTGTATCTTTCTCGCTGTGCCAACCACGGTGGCGCCGGCGTCGAGAAATCCCTGCGTCACATAAGTTCCAAGGCCCCCGTTGGCCCCGGTCACGAGTACGACCTTCCCCTTCATCGAGTGCTCCGATCTCACTGGCCATCAGATTCCGGCCGGATAGAAAGGTTACGAACGGCTTGTTTGCATTTGTATGACTGGCTTCTCCCGAGAACATGCCTTACAAGGACGAATCGCGGATCGGTGACGCCACGATCCCGAGCCCGGAAACAATAAGCGCGCAGCGGCCCGGGTTGTGTTCAAATTCAGTCCAAGATTGGGTGCGCCCGTCTGGTTTTGTGGTTTTACGAAGGATCAGCTAAACGTCGGTGCTGAAGGTCGATGACTCTCACCCGGAGTTCACTCATTTCTCCGCCTCTCAACCGAGCACTTTAGCCCGCCGATTGTGGGGAGATTTGCAGGAAACCGCGGAATGCCCCGGTTGGGTCCTGTCGGGGCCTGCCTTTCTGCTGGTAGGGAGCACACAGTTTTGGCTCAGAATTGTCGAGTGGCTAGTGCGTGTCTAAATCCAAAGTTAGGTCAGCAACGTGAAACTCCACGGCTATCAAATTTGTTTTGCATCCAGAACCGCTACGGTGCAAGGACGGATTCCAACCGGGGTTCTTCTTCCTTGGCTGAGGACGACTGGAAACTGTTTGGTGCGTTGTGCTGCGGCGGCTGAGCATCGGACTAGATGGGTCGCCCCAGCGTGAGCCAAGAAGCCTCGATCACAATATAGGCTACGAGCACCAGAATGTAAGGGCGTGCTGCCAATCGGCGGCTCCGGTCGAACACAATTAGGGCTAGCAGCAAAGCGTCGATCAAAGCAAGGCATACAGTCTGGGACGGAGCCTGCCGTACGTGGAAAAGGTATCCGAGCACTCTCGCCAGTCCCGCTGGCAGCAACACCAGCGCGATGCAAATCATGCATCGCATGTGCGTCGCGACATCGCACCGACGAATCTTCGCGATTGATACACCATACAATCCACCAAAAAGCAAAAGCTGGGCAGCGGACAGAAACTCGGCGTTGCGGGCCATGCCTATCGTCGCGCCGTCGGTCAAGTGCTCGTGGTATTCCTTCCACAACATCGCGACAGAGGAGACGAGCGCAATCGGTATCAGGATGTTCGAGAATTTCCCAAGAACGCGATGTGTTGAGAATGCTCTGTAGCGTATGGCCAGCGGCTGCACGATCAACAGGAGGAGAAAGCAAAACAGCGAAGCAAAGTGTACATGGACTGCGGTCGTGATGGTCTTGTCAAAATGTGGGAACTGTGAAAAATACGGAATCCAGAAACCCGCGACGAAAATTGGCAGAAGAACAAGTAGTACGTAGCCAAGATTGCGGTAGGAGCGCTCCATGTATTGAGTGGCGAAATTCTAGCCCGTCGGCTGGGGCTTTTCAACCGCCTGCGAAAGACCAGCGGATGCGGCATGCGGCGTACCTGCAAGGTTCAAGTCGCTGAGAAGGACTGTAGGAACCGTTCCCTGTGGGTAAATTTGTGGGTAAGAATCTTCTCGACCAGAACGCTTCCATAGCAGCTTCGTGTACTCGGCTTTGGCTTGCTTCAGGATGGGGATGTCGAAAGCAGCAGGCGTAACCATCCCAGACGGGCACCGCTGGGGACTGCACAATCTTCGCCACAGCCTGTCGAACTGGCTGGTCAACAACGCCAAAGAGAGTCCGAAGACCGTGCAAGGAATCTTGGGTCACTCGCGGATTCAGACCACGCTCGACCTCTACACAGACGAAGACCTCCGACGAGATGATTGCGGCACAGGAAAAGTTTCTCTATGCCGTGGGATTCGAATCGGGGAGCGTTCAGTAGACGCTGTGGGTGGGATTGTGGGTAGGAGTTTTCGGTGTCACGTCCGATATCTCCTTAAGAAAGAATGGCGGGGACGACGGGACTCGAACCCGCGACCTCTGCCGTGACAGGGCAGCGTTCTAACCAACTGAACTACGTCCCCCGGTTGCACCGGAATCACCGAAACGGCGGGTGGTGGAAGGCGTGAACCAGCAATCTTCGGCTGATTAATGATTGCACGAAAGTTCAAGAACTGGCAAGGAACGAACCCGAAGAAAGAGGCTCCGAGCAGTGGCGGAAGGGAAGCCTGGTCTACGACAACATCCGGGCGACCGCAGCCTGGGCGTGGATTTTCGTCGTATCGAGATAAGGAATGCCCCGGTCGGTCACGTCGCCCAGGATTAGTGGGAGCTCCGTCCCTCCCAGGATCAAGCCCTCGATGTGATCCTGCTCTTTCATGCGATCGGCAATGGCCAGCAGTCGGCGGCGGGTTTCGGGCAGGATGACACCCTTGACCAGTTCGTTCATGTACTTGTCGTGGATGAAAGTCTGCTCATCTGGTTGCGGCAGCACCAGTGCAATTTTCTCCCGGGAAAATACCCGGGGATAGAAGTCCGCTTGCATGGTGAAACCTGTCCCAAACAGTCCCACCCGGGTGAGCCCCAGCGCTTTCGCTGCGTCGCAAGTTGCCTCCACGATGCTCACCAGGGGAATCGGCGATCGCGGGCTGAGTTCATCGAACACAATGTGCGGCGTATTGGCGGCCAGCAGGCCGAACTGCGCCCCGGCGCTGGCTAGCTTTTGAATTTCCCCCACCAGGTACTCGACTATCCTGACCCGATCGTCGGCTTCAATCAGGTTCAGCAGCGCCTTCATGTTAATGCTGTTGATGAAGATGGCCGGATAACTCCCGTCGGGCTTTTGGGCGCGATAGGCCGAGATCAGGTGACGGTAATATTCAATTGTCGATTCCGGCCCAATGCCTCCGATCACTCCCAACGTCTTCATTCCCGCATTCTCCCTAGGCATCTTTGCGGCCTCCATTTTAG
Organism: Terriglobales bacterium; assembly: GCA_035632335.1. Classification (GTDB taxonomy): domain Bacteria; phylum Acidobacteriota; class Terriglobia; order Terriglobales; family Acidobacteriaceae; genus JAIQFF01. Next base: position 5,177 of record DASQHA010000035.1, on the reverse strand, counting down.
GATAGTGGCAGCCGAATTTAGCGGCCTGCCGGTCGAAAGCAAGCTGAGCTTGCGAGTTTCGAGTCCGGTGCAGTAAGCTTTGCTTCGCACAATCCTGAATCCTGCATTCGCCAAGGTTAATCCAAGCGCACATGAAAGCCATCCAGGTAAAGAAGCCCGGTGGAGCGGAAGCCCTCGAACTGGTCGACATTCCCGTTCCGCAGCCCAAACCCAACGAAGCCGTAGTGAAGGTTGCCGCTGCGGGCGTGAATTTCATTGACGTTTACCATCGCGAGGGCCGATATCCGGTCCCGCTGCCCTTCATCATCGGCCAGGAAGGCGCCGGCGTGGTCTCGGCGGTGGGCGCGGAGGTCAAAACGGTGAAAGCCGGCGACCACGTGGCCTGGACCAGCATCATGGGCTCATATGCGGAGTTCGTCGCCGTTCCCGCCGACCGCCTGGTTGCGGTTCCGCCTGGCGTGAGCGATCGCGAAGCTGCGGCCGTCATGCTGCAGGGGATGACGGCCCACTATCTGGCTTTCGCTACTTTTCCCTTAAAGCGCGGCGACACGGCCCTGGTGCAGGCGGCGGCGGGTGGAGTGGGGCTGCTGCTGGTGCAGATGGCGCACAATATCGGAGCGCGTGTGATCGGCACCGTTTCGAATGAAGAAAAGGCCCGGCTGGCGCGCGAGGCCGGGGCGGACGACGTCATCCTCTACACGCAAGTGGATTTTGAAAGCGAGACCAAACGGCTGACCCAGGGCAAAGGCGTGGATGTCGTCTATGACTCGGTGGGCAAGACTACTTTTGAAAAAGGTCTCAACCTCCTGCGGCCGCGCGGAATGATGGTCTTGTTTGGAGGGTCGAGCGGTGCCGTACCGCCTTTTGACCCCATCATTCTCAGCCAAAAAGGTTCGTTGTTTCTTACCCGTCCCACGCTGAACCATTACATTATTACGCGCGCCGATCTCGAGGCCCGGGCCAGTGCGGTTTTTGCCATGATCGCGGCAAAAAAACTCAAGCTGCGCATTGAACATATTTATCCTTTGCGGGAGGCGCAGCAGGCCCACCGTGATCTGGAAGGACGCAAAACAACCGGAAAGCTGCTGCTGATTCCGTAGACCTCGCGCCCGGCGCAGTAGGAATTGCTGCCGGTGCATTGCGGCAACCTGCCGGAACCAGGCTACCTCTAAGGAACAGGAGGATTCTCATGGCAGCAAAGAAAAGTTCCAGTCGACGCAAGAAGTCCGGTCACCGCAAGTACGGCGAGGCAGCGAGCAAAAGCGTGGAGCGCGCCCTGCATCGTGAAAAGCGTGGAACACTTCGGTCGGGCAAGGGAGGCAGAGGCGGCAAGGTCACCAGCCGTAAGCAGGCAATCGCCATCGGCCTTTCCGAAGCCCGCGAAAAAGGCGCTAAGGTTCCGGTGAAGAAAGCCGGCTGAGAAGCCCAGAGATTGAGGCGTCCGTGGAATCCCACTCTTCGAAGAGCGGAGGGTGGGGCATTCCGCCCCTCGTTCACTAACCAGCAGGAGGAGAAGTAGATGAGCAAAGTGCGGGTTCTTGTGGGTACGCGCAAGGGCGCGTTCGTCCTGACCTCGGACGGCAAGCGCGACAAGTGGAGTGTCAGTGGTCCTCACTTTGCCGGGTGGGAGATCTATCACGTCAAAGGATCGCCGGCGGATCCCAATCGTTTGTACGCATCCCAGTCCAGCGGCTGGTTCGGACAGGTGATCCAGCGCTCGAATGACGGCGGACTGACCTGGGAGCCGGTGGGGAACAAATTTGCCTACGATGGCGTTCCCGGCACTCACCAGTGGTACGACGGTACGCCCCATCCCTGGGAGTTCAAGCGGGTCTGGCACCTGGAACCGTCGCTCACCGATCCCGAAACCATCTATGCCGGAGTCGAAGACGCTGCTTTTTTTCGTTCGACCGACGGCGGCAAGAACTGGGAGGAACTCTCCGGCCTGCGCGGCCATGGTTCGGGTCCCAAGTGGCAGCCCGGCGCCGGCGGCATGTGCCTGCACACCATCATTCTTGATCCCAGCGACCCGCGCCGGATTTTCATCGCCATCTCCGCCGCCGGCGCTTTCCGCACCGATGACGCCGGCAAAACCTGGAAACCGATCAACCAGGGCCTTCGTTCCGCGCAAATCCCCGACCCGACGGCGGAAGTGGGGCACTGCGTTCACCACATCGCCATGCATCCCTCGCGGCCTGGGGTGCTCTTCATGCAGAAGCATTGGGACGTGATGCGCAGCGACAATGCGGGCGACTCCTGGACCGAGGTCAGCGGAAACCTGCCGACCGACTTCGGCTTCGCCATCGATGTGCATGCCCACGAGCCCGAGACCATCTACGTGGTCCCCATCAAGAGCGACGGCGAGCACTTCCCGCCCGAAGGAAAGCTGCGCGTCTACCGCAGCCGCAGCGGCGGAAATGAATGGGAGGCGCTCACCAAAGGCCTTCCCCAACAGGACTGTTACGTCAACGTGCTGCGTGATGCCATGGCCGTCGACTCGCTCGACAAGTGCGGCGTGTATTTCGGCACCACCGGCGGCCAGGTGTACGCGTCCGCCGACTCCGGAGACAGCTGGGCGCCCATTGTGCGCGATCTACCGGCCGTGCTGTCAGTCGAGGTGCAGACGCTGCCATAGTCAAATTTGGACGAACGAATCAAGACGACCGAACATGATCAGACTCATATGATCCGGGTCATACTTCCGCCCCACCTCCGGACCCTGGCGCAGGTTCGCGGTGACGTGGAACTTGAAGTCGGGCGGCCGGTGACGCAACGCTCGGTGCTCGATGCGCTGGAGGTCCGCTACCCCATGCTGCGCGGCACCATCCGTGATCACTACACACAGCAGCGCCGGCCGTTCCTGCGCTTCTTCGCCTGCGAGGAGGATCTCTCCCACGAGTCGCCGGACGCGCCGCTCCCCGACGCCGTCGCTTCGGGCGCAGAACCGTTGATCATCCTGGGGGCCATCGCCGGCGGCTGAGGAGCCATCCCATAACGGGGCACCTTCGAAAGTAGTGTCCCGGCCGACAGGAACACTCCGTTGTATTCTTGAGGATCGAGGATTCAACTCATGCGTACCCTGGTGGTGGGAGCCGGCGCGATCGGCGGCTATTTCGGTGGCAGGCTGCTCGAAATCAATCGGGACGTGACCTTTCTGGTCCGTCCAAAACGTGCCGCGGAGCTGAATAGGCAGGGTCTGATCATTCGCAGCCCCGTAGGGGACGCGCGCTTTTCCCAACCGGCCACCGTGCTGGCCGAAAGTCTCCACGAAAGCTACGATCTCGTGATCCTCAGTTGCAAAGCCTATGATCTCGACGACGCCGTCGCTTCTTTCGCGCCGGCCGTCGGGCCGCACACTGTCATCCTGCCCCTCTTGAATGGCATGCGGCACCTGGACGTCCTGGACGCCCGCTTCGGCCGGGAGCGCGTGCTCGGAGGCCAGTGCTTCATCGCGGTCGCGCTCAAAGATGGCGAGATTGTCCACCTGGTTGAAACCCACGAGCTGTCTTTCGGCGAGCGCAACGGCGTGCTCTCGGATCGGGTGCAGGCCATCGCCCGCCTGATGGAAGGCGCACGCTTCAACGCTCACGCCAGCGCCGAGATCCTGCAGGAAATGTGGGAGAAGTGGGTCTTTCTGGCTTCACTGGCCGGCGGCACATGCCTGATGCGTGCCGCCATTGGAGATATCTGCGCCACGCCGGGAGGCGCCGACTTCGTTCTGGGTCTGCTGGAAGACTGCAGTGCGATTGCGGCGGCGGAGGGCTATGCCATGCGCGAAGCCCAGCTGAAGCGCGCGCGCAAGGTGCTGACGGCGGCAGGTTCCAGCCTAACTGCCTCGATGCTCCGCGACATCGAGCGCAACGCGCCCATTGAAGCCGACCACATCATCGGCGACCTGCTCCAGCGCGCTGCCCTGTCTAAGGCGAAGCCCGCCCATCTCAGTATCGCCTACACCCACCTCAAGGCCTACGAGGCTCGCCGAATCCGCACCCAGTAAGTCCGCCACCGCTCCGGCAATAGATCGGCGCGGGCTGGCCGGGATTCGCCTGCCAGATGAAGACTTGTTCATCTCCTTGGAGAACGCTGTCTAACACGCATCTAATCATTCAAAAACGTGGTAGAAGACGCATCGCCGTCTCCACGCGATGACAGGCAATCGGGACGGGCGGACTGAGGCCGCCGTGCATCTTACTCTGAATGATTGACAAATCGGTTGTAACCAAAGAGGAATCAGGGGTGGTTCCTCCGGAAAGTCCTGCCTGTCCGAAACCTCGTCGGATCCTGGTTCTTTTTGCCGTGGCACTCCTGTCGATTTTTGTTCATGGCTATCACATGGGCACCGACGATGCCGCCATCTACGCGCCCGGTATCGAGAAAGCCGCGGATCCATCTCTGTTTCCATTTGGTTCCGAGTTCTTCATGCATCACGCCGGGCTCTCTCTCTTCCCGCACTTAGTGGCGGTGACCACTTGGCTCACCCGGTTGTCGATTGAATGGAGCATGCTGCTTTGGTTCGGCCTGGCGCAATTTCTGCTGCTGTGGGCCGCTTACGAACTGGCACGGCAGTGCTTTCGAAGCGAGCGGGCACGCTGGGCGGGCGTGGCGCTGCTGGCCGTCCTGCTCAGCGTCCCCGTAGCCGGGACCGCTCTCATCATCGCCGACCCTTACCTGACCGCGAGATCGTTGGCCACGCCGCTGGTCCTGATGTCCACTGCCTGTTTTCTGGACAAGAGAGTTCGCGCCGCCTGCTTGTGGCTGATCGGCGCCTTTTTGATTCATCCCCAGATGGCAATCTACGGCGCCGGGGCCGGCGCGTTGATCCTGTTCGAGTCTCGTTCAGTCGAGCGGCCCAGAATCTTGGAAGCCGCCGCGGCATTTCCGTTGTTGCTTTTCCCTCTTCTGATGAACGTCCATTTGCAGCCTGCCCACGGAGCTTACCGGGAGGTGCTGGCCTCCCGCGCCTACTTCCTGGTGACCACCTGGCACTGGTGGGAATGGGTGGGAGCCGCCGCGCCTCTCGTCATCCTGGCGGTTTGTGCCCGCCTTTCGCTCAAATCAACCCTTCCGGCTTTCTCCCGCCTGGCGAAGATCCTGGCCGGCCTGGGTTTGATCTCAACGGTGGCGGCATTGCTGCTGGCCAGCAACGCCGATTTCATGTATCTGCTGCGACTGCAACC
>DASQHA010000034.1:0-4518 GCA_035632335.1 Terriglobales bacterium | reverse complement strand
ATCTGAGGCCAATGTTGGTGGCCGAGTGAGGGGTGGCGATATGTTGCGAGGCTGGCGAAAGAGTTTACAAAAGAAACGCGAGCGCGGCAATGCGGTCATAGAAGTTACTTTTCTGGCGCCCTGGCTGTTCTTTCTTTTCGTCGGTGTGCTGGACCTTGGATTTTACTACTACGCCGCCATTGCCACGGAAAATGCAGCCCGCGTTGCCGCACAGTACGGCGCAACCAGTCCGGCGTCTGCAAGCGACAACGCCGGGGCTTGCAATTTTGCGCTGCAGGAAGCTCTCTCGCTGCCGCGTATCAACAGCGGCATGAACTGCCAGGCGCTGGCGTTCATCGTGTCTCTAACTCCAGTTACCGGGCCGGATGGCACGCCGGCCGCCAGCGCTTCCGTGACTTATCAGACCATGCCTATGATTCCAATCCCGGGCCTGCTGCAAGGCACCATGACCCTCACGCGCACGGCCGTGATGAAAGTGAAGAGTAACTGACTATGAGGAACAGGAAACAGCGCCAAAGGGGTTCGGCCATGATCGAGTTCACGCTGGTCGGAATTCCCGTCATCTTCGTGTTGATTTCGGTGTTCGAGATTTCCCGCGGCATGTGGAACTACCACACGATGGCTTATGCAGTCAGAGAAGGCACGCGCTACGGCATCGTTCACGGCTTCGACTGCACTTCCGACCCCCGGAACTCCTGCCAGGTGACGCTTGGCCAGGTTGCGCAGCGGATTGAATGGGCCAGCATCGGGCTCGACCCCAGCCAGCTCCAGCTCACCTTCACGTCCAACGGCTCGTCTATCACATGCAATTTGGATGATAAGACGCCCACCGCTTGCGTCGCGAATGCGACGCCTTGGCCGTTAGCGCCGGCGGACACGCCCGGCAGGAACATTGTTATTAGCGGCAAGATGCCGTTTCAATCGGCCCTGGCCATGTTCTGGCCGGGCGCCGGACCCGGGATCAACTTCCCGACGATGTATTTCACTGCCAGTTCTTCAGACATCATTCAGTTTTGAGGTTTCCACATATGATATTGCGATTCAAGAAAGAAAAAGGGCAAGCACTTCCGCTGGTCACCCTCAGCCTTTTCGCCATGTGCGGGCTGATGGGGCTGGCCGTTGATCTGGGTTGGTCTTATTTCGTTAAGCGCGAAGCACAGACAGCGGCGGACGCCGCCGCAGAGGCGGCGGTGCAGAAGGCGCTCGACACCGTCGGGCAAACCGGTCCCATCACGTGCTCCGGCGGGCTCATCACCTGCCAGCCTGCAGTCGGACCGTGCAATGCCAGCGGCAACCTGACCAACGGCTGCCTCTACGCGCAGCAGCACGGGTTCACTGTGGGCGGAAACGGCGGGCGGCAGAACGTTACCATACAGGCCGATACCACCTCGCCGGCTCCCACGGCTCCCGGCGTGAAGGTGGACTACTGGGTGACGGTGCGGGCCGCAGAGTCGATTCCGCAGTTGTTCTCCGCGGTGCTGGGGAACACCGTGGGGACCTCGGCGTCGCGGGCGACAGCGGCCATTATGGATTCGCTCTACCCGGCGCAATTCTATGCTTTGAATCGCGAGAACGATGACCCCTCCGGTTCCAAGAAGGGCGGGACGGGCAATGATGTATCCATTCAGGGCGGCGGCGGGATAAATATTTTCGGCGCTGCCACCCTGGCTTCGACTGATTCTCTTGCCGGGCGATTGGGCGGCTCCGGATACGTGAATGCCGGAGCGACGTACATCCGGGGCGCGGGCGGATATTCAGGCACGGGCAGTTGGAACGCTCCACCCATCAATGGCATGGCGGACGGCCCCTTGTTCCAGGACCCAATGCAGGGCAAAGGCCAGCCGCCGGCACCAACGGGTTTGAAGGACTTTCCCGTCCTCGGCGGCACCGTGCCCGCCGGCTCCGTGCTGCCCTCGGGCAATTACTTTGCCGTGGACGCGAACGGCAAGCCGACCGGACAACCCTTGACCTTCGGCGCCGGCGTGACCTTCAAGGATGGCTCTTTTGGAAACTGGGTGATCTTTGGCGGCATTCAGGGCAATGTCAGCATCGGGCCGGGCCGGTATATTCTTGCCGGATCAGCGACAGGCACGACGGTGAACTGGGATAAGTCCATGGTTACCGACCAGACACCGCTCGGCCCCAATGGCGCCGTGCCCCCCACCGATGCCGGTGAGCTGTTTGTCCTCACAGACCACAACTATCCGGGCCTGCAAATTCCGCCCGCCCTGTCAGCAGCGCCGGCTGTTCTCAACAGCCTCGCGCAGGGCAATATGCTGATCAAATCGGGCAATGCGGCGCTGTGGGGGACGGACCTCCACGGTCTGAATCCGGACAGCCTCGACGTGCCGCCGGAGTTGAAGCCTTTCGCGCCTACCCTGTTCTTTCAGGACCAGGCGAATTCTACAGTTCAGTACACGCCTAACGGGTATATCGCCTGCCCGAACCCGGACGACGCTTGTCTGAATAAAAACCTGAAGGACCCGAGCTCGACTTCCTGGACGATTGAAGCGCGTCCCAATGTTCAGATGTGGGGAACGATCTACCAGCCGCGCGGCGCCGGCATCGCGTTTCAGGGGCACGGCGCTCTCTCCGCTCCGGTCCAGCTCATCACCGGTTACGTTTCGCTCCAGGGCGGACCCACGATCAACTTCGAGCCGATGCCCAACGGGCTAAGGCGCAGGATTGCGGCGTTGATCGAATAGTAAGACCGCTTCGTGGTGAGGGCTCGGCGTTCTGTGCCTTACGGCCGGGCCCCTCAGCGGTAAGCCTGGACGATTTCGTCGTGCGGGATGCCCTCTCCACGAGCGAGTGAAGCACGGGCGCGGTCCAGCGCGGCGGCGGTGCCTGGCGTCAGATCTTCCTCTTCCACCTGAGCGAGGGCCAGTGAGCGTGCCAGGGGCTCCACCATAACTTCGAGCAGACTCTTAACAGCGTTCAGCTTTTCGGCCGGCAGTGCATCCAGTGGAGCGTGGGCCTCTCGGCGCTCCTGAGGGAAGTGGGCGTCGGGTGCGCTGGGCTCCGCCGGCCGGCTGTTCGACAAGCGAAGCCGTGGTCTACAGTAAGGGCATGGACCGATACTCGCTGGCAAGGCTGTTGCTCGCCCTGTCAGCGCTCTCGATGTGGGCAGCCGATACGCCGATTCGGACACTGCAATTAGAAAAGTTCGGTTACCAGCGCCTCCCTTGTAAGGTGGACTGGAGAGGCGAGGACATGTGGCCTAAACGCCAGATAGAGTTCCTCGACGACGAGCACCTGCTTCTCCATTACGCTGCTATCGAAGCTTGCCAAGCCCCTCTGTTCCAGGGTCCTGTGTCGCTTCCGGGGGACACGAAGCACGGGCTTCACTCCGCGGTCATTGACCTCACGGGACACATTCTCCACACCTACGATTGGCAGCCAAACGACGATGTCGTTGCAGGACCGGATGGTCACGTCCTGATCGTGGACAGAGACGCCGTTCGCGTTACCGATCTAAGCTTCCGGAACCTTAAGACCATTCAATCGCATCACAAGCCCGGTACACACGGGCAACTCTACCCGGTGCAGGTAACGCCCTCACGTCACGGGTTTGCGATTATTGAACGCAATCGTGCGGTCCTCTACACAGGTTCAGCCTACCAGGAAACCGCAAGGACGACCGAGTATGTCGCCGCAGTCAGTGACCACGGTTTCATCACCGTGAGCGGCTTTGACCAAGGTCCTCCGTTTCTCCGGGTTGACGAAGTCAGATGGCCAACCCCATCGGATCCCAGCCTCACAACGTTCTCCGATATTGGGCGAGGCGAGATTCTCGGGCTGGACCGCAAGTTCAATCTGTATCGGGTCGACCAGCGCGGCCACGAGACATTGATCGTGCGTCTCGGTTCGCTCGCTCCGGGTATGTGGCACACCGCGTTCCAGCTCGACGTGGCGCTTCCTGAAGCAGGCCGGATCCTTCTCCGAAGCTACGGCGTTCGTATCGCCCTCAGCGATTCCTTCGGGTTCTGGAGCTATCTCCGAACGGCTGTTTTGGACCTTCCGACTGGCAAGCTCGTGTTTCAACGCGACTGTCGCTTTTACGACGACGTTTCGCTTAGTCCAAACGGTCGCCTCCTCGCTGTCCGCGAGAAGGACCGCCTGAAGCTCTATAGCGTGCCGTAAAGGGAGGTACGGGCACAGTCCAGCCGGAGTCCGAAGTTCGCCCCGGGCCGGTTTATTGGGGTTTATGTTTTGGTGGACCTGGTGAGATTCGAACTCACGACCTCTTCCATGCCATGGAAGCGCGCTCCCAACTGCGCCACAGGCCCACGAGGGTTTTCTCTAGTATAGCGTAGGCGGGCGTAACGGACCTTTCGGACGCAACGAATCATGAAAACCGCTTGCTGCGCGCGCGGTTCAGAATGCATCTCGCTGAGCCGCGATGGAACGGAGCGGTACGAGTGAGCGGCTTTGCGGCGCCCGTGCGATTCTAGCCCTGCTGGCTGCTGACGCGCGCGTCGAGCGAGGCGCGGACCCGCAGAAGAAACGCCTCGGGTG
>DASQHA010000033.1:0-1986 GCA_035632335.1 Terriglobales bacterium | reverse complement strand
GTATCTCGGGAGTCTCAGGCACCGCATTTCCGCGAGCTAGCCACTACGTGTCCGTCCGAAGGCTCGCATGCGCACTCACGCCCGACGCTTCCCATTGCAACTCCGGCGCATTGACGATGATTCTCACACCCGCCAGACGCGTCGCCACGTTCTCGCTTAGCAGGAGTGGCAGAAGTGGCTCTGCTACGGCCCGCCAAGCGGGAAGTCTGCCGCCTTCACCGGGTAACTTCCGAGGGATAAAATGTGACTGTTGACCTGAGGAACGGTTATGAGTACCAGAATTATTCCGTTGCTTTTCGCCTCTGCGCTGTTCATTGGCGCGGCGACGATGCCAACGTTTCCGTCGTTGTCAATGAATGTTGGGGTGCACGAAGCGACCATCGTCTTCGGCCCGCCCACAGCTACGCCGAGCGTAACAGGTGCGGCGTTTTCCGCCGATCAAGTTTTAGAGTATACGACAACCCTGGCGGATGGGACCTCCAGAATGCACAGCAGTGTGATCAGCCACCTGTTTCGTGATTCGCAGGGCAGAATAAGGGTGGAACAAGCGTGGAAGGCGGCTCCGATCTGGACCACGGAGATTTTTGATCCGGTGGAAGGCTTCGCGTATATCCTGGATGATCAGAAGCAGATTGCCCACAGGATGGCCATGCAGCCACTCTCAACCACAGCTGGTCCCAGCCCACGAGGGCGGCGTAGTACCGCAAACGACGACTGAAAGACTGGGTGCACAGACAATCGAAGGAGTCCTCGCCGAAGGAACGCGAACAACAACGACCGTCCCCCCTGGCCCTGCAGGCAACAGTCATCCCGCATCGTTCACCTTGGAGACGTGGGATTCGCCAGAATTGAAGGTGACCGTACTTACCAGAAGCAGCAATGGATACACCAGCAAGCTGACCCATCTCAGCCGCGTTGAACCAGACCGCACGCGGTTTCAGCCTCCGGCGCTTTACACCGTAGTTGACGAAAAAGACTCGTTTACGATGACAGTCAAGTTCCGGTAGCCCCGGTTCCCGCGACGTGTTGCTCGGCGTGGCGACATCGTCACTTGCGCACTCGAAAGTAATCTCGCTTTGATTTATCACGCCCTTTCGGCAGACTTGGACACCCAGGGTCCCTGCAAGTCCGGATGTAGTCAATTGACGTGAGCACCGGCGGCCCCGCCGCCAAGTTGCGAGAACCCCGTATCTGGATCGCCGGGATGAGTCCTAGATGTCAGCGGTCAACGAAATGACTCTGCAGGACCTACCGGTATCCAGCCATCAGCTTGCGCCCCTTGTTGCGATTGGCGCACTCAGCCGCGAAAATAAGGGCCATAGCAAGGTGCGAACTGGGAAAAGCGGAGGCAGGCACGAGCGCTTGTGTGGTATTGCAACATGAGCTAAATCCTGCTACTGTGGTGTTAACACAGGAGAGTAAATTTGGCCGAGAAGAAACTCGATTTACTGCAGGGCACCCTCGACGTGATGGTTCTGCAGACATTGGCCACGCTTGGCTCGCTGCACGGCTACGGCATTGCGCGGCGTATTGAGCAGGTAAGCGGAGATGAGGTCCTGCTGAACCAGGGAACCATTTATGCCTCGCTCGTTCGCCTCCAGCAGCGTGGATGGATCTCGGCGGAGTGGGGCACGTCGGACAGCAACCGCAAAGCCAAGTTCTATTCCATTACCAAACGAGGCCGCAAGCAGCTTTCGGAGCACACCGCTTACTGGCAGAGGCTCTCCGGCGTAATGGGCCGGGTCTTGGCGATGCAGAATGAAGGCGGCGACCGATGATCGATTCGTTGCGGCGGGCGCTCGCGCGCCTGCGGTCGTTTTTTCAGAAAGCACCGTTAGATCGAGATCTGGATTCGGAAATGGCCTCTCACCTCGAACTTGCCATTGCCGAAAACCTGCGGCGCGGCCTGTCCGCCACTGAAAGCCGCCGTCAGGCACTGGTTCGCTTCGGCAGCATAGTGCAGGCTAGCGAGCAGCACCGCGAAGT
>DASQHA010000032.1:0-2461 GCA_035632335.1 Terriglobales bacterium | reverse complement strand
GGCTTGCGCCAGTGGCGCAACGCCTGGCGGCGCAGCAGATGAAAATATTGCACCGCATTCGATGGCTGGCAGATTTGAAAATTATCTCTGGCCGCGAGTTGCAGAAAGCGCTCCGGTCGAGCACTCGAATGCTCCGGCCCCTGCCCTTCATGGCCATGCGGCAACAGCATCACCAGGCCGGACATGCGCAGCCACTTCGCCTCGCCCGAGCTCAAGAACTGATCGATGATCACCTGTGCGCCGTTGGCGAAGTCGCGGCAGCACATAGAACAACGCTCCCATGTTGGCCGGCTCTTCCTGCACCCAAACAATGTCTCGCGCTGAGGGAAATTGTCCGATCGCCGCTTCCAGTTCTTTCTCGGGGAACGGATACAGCTGTTCGACCGCAATGATCGCGGTGGTCGCGTCGTTCCTCTTCTTCCGTTCCATCCGCAATTCATGGACGATCTTTCCGGTGCAGATCAGGATGCGGGTGGCATCGCTGACGTCCGTGTCCGGCAATACCGTGAGAAAGCGCTGGTGGGTGAAGTCTTCAATCGGAGAGGAAGCGTCAGGATGGCGCAGCATGCTTTTCGGGGTGAAGACCACCAGCGGCTTGCGCCAGTGACGCAACGCCTGGCGGCGCAGGAGATGAAAATATTGCACCGCATTCGATGGCTGGCAGATTTGAAAATTATCTCTGGCCGCGAGTTGCAGAAAGCGCTCCGGTCGGGCACTCGAATGCTCCGGCCCCTGGCCTTCATGGCCATGCGGCAGAAGCAGCACCACTCCCGAGAGCAGTCCCCATTTGTCTTCGCCGGCGCTGACGAATTGATCGATCACCGCTTGCGCCACGTTGGCGAAGTCGCCAAATTGCGCTTCCCACATCACCAGCGTTTCGGGATAGTCGCGGCTGTAGCCATATTCGAATCCGAGCACACCCGCCTCGGATAGCGTGGAGTTGTAGATTGAGCAGCGCGCTTGACCCTCGGCGATGTGCTCGAGCGGAACATACTCCTGCTCGTTTTCGATATCGAGCATCACAGAGTGGCGCTGGTTAAACGTACCGCGTCGCGTGTCCTGCCCAGTCAGCCGGACGGGTACGCCGGCCTTCACCAGGCCCCCGAGCGCCAGGGCCTCAGCCATGCCGTAGTCCACCAGTCGCTTGCCGGCGCCCATCTCGGCCCGCTGCTCCAGCAGCTTCTTGACCTTGGGGTGGATGTGGAAGTCCGCCGGATAGGTCGTGAGACGGGCGGTAATTTCACCGATTTCCTCGGCCGTGAGGCCGGTATTCACCTCGTACTCCGGCTTGTACCGGCCGCCTTTATAGTCATTCCAGTATTTCGGCAACTCGCGCAGCAGGGGCTTCTTCCGGATACTCTTGGCTTTTTTCTGCGCCGCTTCCAGCTCTTCCCGGACTTTCTCCGCCTTCTGCCGGGCGTCTTCCGCCCCAATATCCTCGGCATAGATCTCCCACAGCGGCGGATGGTCCTTGATCGCCTTGTAAAGCAACGGCTGGGTGACGGTCGGGTCATCGACTTCACTGTGGCCATGCCGGCGATAGCCGATCAGGTCCACCACCACGTCCCCCTTCCAGGTGTAGCGATAGTCAGCTGCCAAACGGCCCACCCGGACCACCGCGTCCACGTCTTCCGCATTCACATGAAAGATCGGGATTGACTGGCGACGCGCCAGCTGCGCCGAAAAACGCGACGAATGCTCTTCGCTGTACAACGTGGTAAAGCCCAACAGATTGTTGGCGATGATGTGCACCGTGCCGCCCACCGTGTAGCCCTTCAGATCGGAAAAATTCAGAGTCTCGGCCACAATGCCCTGACCGGCGAAGGCCGCGTCACCGTGGACCAGCAAGGGCAGATACCTCTCGCGGCCGTCCTGGCCCGCGCGGTCCTGCTTCGCCCGGGTGCGACCCACGGTCACCGGATCCACGGCCTCCAGGTGGCTGGGATTTGAAACCAGGTGAATATGAATTTTCGTTCCGAATCGAGTCACGTATTCCCCGGTTGCTCCCATGTGATATTTGACGTCGCCGCTGCCCAGCACGCTGCGCGGGTCCACATCCTCAAACCCCGTAAAAATTTCTTCGGGAGGGCGCTTGGCAACCTGCACGATGATGTTCAGTCGCCCGCGGTGGCTCATTCCCATCACCAGTTCCATCGCGCCCTGTTGCCCGGCGGCGTCCAGAATTTCGTCGACCAGGGGGATCATGGCGGTCACGCCTTCGAGCGAGAAACGTTTGCTGCCGAGATAGCGCTGCTGCAGCACCTGCTCGAACAGGTCAGCCCGGATAAGCTGGTCGAGCACCCGGTCCTGGTCCACCGCGGGTTGAGGCCCCTCCAGGCGCTCCTGTATCCAGCGCCGCCGTTCCGGGTCGGTGATATGCATGAATTCCGCGCCCACCGTCCCGCAGTAAATGCGGCGGGCTTCATCGGCCAGCTCGCCTTCGATCCGCAGGCCGGGATGC
>DASQHA010000031.1:0-5108 GCA_035632335.1 Terriglobales bacterium | reverse complement strand
GGAACGGTGAAGCTCACCTGGGTGGGAACGGCCACGCCGCTCGAAACAAGAGTGACGCGAGCCGACGCTCCCAAGGTGCTCGAGTACAACGACACCCGGTGGGAACTCGAAGCCATTGGTGGCGGCACGCGCCTGACGCTGTGGCACAACATCGATCGCCGCTTCATCTCGTGGGGCGCCGCGGGCTGGCACATCTGCTTCGATGTTCTGGATCGCCTTCTCAGCGGAACTCCCATCAGCCGCATCGTCGGCGCCGAGGCCATGAAGTTCGAAGGCTGGCAGCGGCTGAACGCGGAGTACGCCAAGCAGTTCGGTATTGAAACGCCCAAGTGGACGCCTCAGGCGGCTCAAAAGTCGTAAATCGAGGAGGTCCCATTGAACTGGAGCAAATGGGTTCGGCAGACCCACCGCTGGCTGTCCATTGCCTTTACGGTGGGCGTCTTCGTCAACATCGTCGCCGTGGTGCGGGGGAAGTATACCGTCTGGGTGGGCATCTTGGCGCTGCTCCCGCTCGCCTTGCTCCTGTTCACCGGTCTGTACTTGTTCGTGCTGCCGTATGCCACCAAGTGGGGCAGCGGGCGACGCACAGCTCATACGAATGGACCTGGCTGCACGCAAGGATCCGCGCGACGTGATCGCTGACCCGCAAGCGACCTACTTCGGTATCCACGTGAAGGAACGCACGCTGGTTCCCGAAGATTGAGCGCGGTGCAGCGAGGGGCGTTTTGAAAACTGGCTCAGTCAGCGTGCAGGGCAGAATCCCGAAATCGGATCTGCAGCCGACGTAAGCGCAGCCAAGGGGAACCACGGATGAAGAGCTCACTACCGAATGTTGGTGCTGGCATTTCTCATTGCCGGCGCCCTGATGGCGCAGGAGGCTGAGGTTAATTCGCTCATGTCGAAAGATCTTGCAGAATCTCCCGGCAAGGAAGGTCTCTTGATCACGGAGGTGTACCCTCAGCCCCTTACACGTCCAGATTCTTCACTTCGAGCGCGTTTTCTTCGATGAATTTGCGGCGGCTTTCGACGTCTTCGCCCATGAGCGTGGAGAAGATCTCTTCGCTTTCGACGGCGTCTTCGAGGCGCACTTTGAGCAGGGTGCGCTTCTCGGGGTTCATGGTGGTTTCGGCGAGCTGCTCGGCGTTCATCTCGCCCAGGCCCTTGTAGCGCTGGACGGAGGAATCCTTTTTGCCCTCGTTCTTCAGAAAGGCCAGCAGGTCGCGCCAATTGGCTTGCGCCTCGCGGCGGCCTTCCTTCACCACCGTGAAGGGCGGCTCGTTGTAGCGCGCGATCTGCTTGGCCAGCACGCGCAGGCGCCGGTACTCGGGCCGCGCGGCCAGCTCGAGGCCGATCTGGCGCTCGGCATTGGTGGAATCGTGGAAGCTGATGACCCAGGCCGAGTGCTCCTCATCCTGCTTCAGCTCGGGCTTCACCTGCGCCGCCTTGAGCGCGGCCACCACCTGGTCCATGGCGGCGCGGTCTGAGAAGTCGGCTTTGGTGTCGATGCGCAGGCTGGGGTTGGAAAGCACCTCGACCACGCGGGCCTCCCGCAGCTTGCGCTCCACTTTGTTCGAGATCTGCTCGAACTCGTCGAGGTTCATGAGGAAGTTGCGCAGCTCGCCTGCCTCGATGGTGCTCTTGGGCCCCTTGCCGTTCTTTCCGATCTCGAGCGTCAGGTTCTCGGTGGCGCGGCGCATGATCTCGCGCATGAATTCCTTTTCGTCCTTGATGTACTTCTCGCTCTTGCCTTTCTTGATGCGGTAGAGCGGCGGCTGCGCGATGAACACGTTGCCGCGCAAAATGAGCCCCTGCATGTGGCGGAAGAAAAACGTGAGCAGCAGCGTGCGGATGTGCGAGCCATCCACGTCGGCATCGGTCATGATGATAATCTTGCCGTAGCGCAGCTTGGCCACATCGAAATCCTCGGTGCCGATGCCGGTGCCGATGGCGGTGATCAGCGCGCGAATTTCCTCGTGGCTGAGCATCTTGTCGTAGCGGGCTTTTTCGACGTTGAGGATTTTGCCCTTGAGCGGCAGGATCGCCTGGAAGCGGCGGTCGCGCCCCTGCTTGGCCGTGCCGCCGGCTGATTCGCCCTCGACCAGAAACAGCTCGCAACGCTCCGGGTCCTTTTCCTGGCAATCGGCCAGCTTGCCAGGCAGGCCGCCGGAATCGAGCGCGCCCTTACGACGCGTAAGATCTCTGGCCTTGCGCGCGGCTTCGCGGGCCCGCGAGGCTTCGATGCTCTTCGTAACGATCTTGCGCATCACCGCCGGGTTCTTGTCGAAGTATTCACCGAGCTTGTCGTTGACGAACTGAACCATCTGGCCCTGAATGTCGCTGTTCAGCTTGCCCTTGGTCTGGCCCTCGAACTGCGGCTGCGGCAGCTTCACGCTCACCACCGCGGTGAGACCCTCGCGCACGTCGTCGCCGGTGAGATTCTCCTTCACGTCCTTGAACAGCCCGGCCTGCTGGCCGTAGAAATTAATGGTTCGGGTGAGCGCGCTGCGGAAGCCGCTCAGGTGCGAGCCGCCATCCACCGTGTTGATGTTGTTGGCGAAGCTGAAGACGCTCTCCGAGTAGCCGTCGTTATATTGCAGCGCCACTTCCATGCTGAGGATGCCGCCGTTGGGAAGCTCCTTCTGGCCTTCGGCATAGATCGGCTTGTCGTGCAGCACAGTCTTGCCGCGGTTGAGGTGCTTGATGAACTCGGCGATGCCGCCGGTGTAGACGAACTGGTGCGATTTGGCCGGGTCTTCGCGCTCGTCGGTGAGCGTGATTTTGAGGCCTTTATTCAGAAACGCCAGCTCGCGCAGGCGCTGCGCGAGGGTGTCGTAGTTGAACTTCGTCGCCTCCATGATGGTGGGGTCGGGTTTGAAGGTGACGCGCGTGCCGGTCTTGCGGCCGGCTTTGCCGGTTTTTTGCAGCGGCCCCTTGGGAATGCCCTGGGCGTACTCCTGCTGCCAGGTGTAGCTGGGACCGCTGTCGCCCTCAGCGCGCCAGATTTCGAGCTCCAGCCGCTCCGAAAGCGCATTGACCACGCTGACGCCCACGCCGTGCAGCCCGCCCGAAACCTTGTAGCTTTTCGAATCGAACTTGCCGCCCGCGTGCAGCTTGGTCATCACGACCTCGGCCGCGGAAATGCCCTCTTCCTCGTGGAGGTCGACGGGAATGCCGCGTCCGTTATCCACCACCGTGACCGAGTTGTCCATGTGAATGGTCACTTCCACCTGCGTGGCGTAGCCCGCCAGAGCTTCGTCTACGGAGTTGTCGACGACTTCGTAAACCAGGTGGTGGAGGCCCATCTCGCCCGTGGAGCCGATATACATCGCGGGCCTGAGGCGGACAGCCTCCAGACCTTCCAGGACCTTGATACTCGTGGAATCGTAAATTTCGCCGCGGTTCTGATCTTCCGGACTGCCCGCGGGTGTTACATGGTTTGCCATAGATTCCCTGATTCAGAGCGCGCACCTGCATTCGCGCCGTTAAGAAACTGAAGTGCTCTTCTCGTCAAATGCGCATCGGCATCACTACATAGCGGTAGTGATCCTTGGCTTGTTCGCCGGCGGGCCGCATCTCGCCCGCGCTCTTTTGATCTTTCAAAGCAAATGCCACTTCGTCCTGTTGGATGGCGCGAAGGAAATCAAGCAGGTACTGCGCATTGAATCCGATTTCGAGGTCCGGTCCCGTGTACTCCGCCGAGACACTGTCCTCACTCTCGCCGGTCTCCACCGACGAAGAGAATATTTTTACTTCGCCCTGGACGAACTGCACCCGGATCGCGCGCGACCGCTCATCGGCAAATTGAGCCACGCGCTCGATTGCCGAGCGAATTTCTTCTTTCCGCAGCTTGGCAATGTTGGTGTTTTCTTTCGGCAGCACGCGCTCGTAGTCGGGAAAGTTCCCTGTCAGCTTGCGCGTGATCAGGAGGCGCTCGCCAAAACGGAAGAACAAGTGGTTGTCATCACCGGCAAAGACGACTTTGGAATCCGCACCGCTCTCCTCAGCCAGCTTCACGATCTCACCCATCGCTTTTCTAGGAATCAGAGCCCGGAACCCTTTCGCCGCTCCTCCATTCACATCCATGCTGCTCTGAGCGTAAGCCAGGCGGTGGCCGTCGGTTGCGACCATGGTCATGCCGTCGCTGCCTAACAACATCAGCGCTCCATTCAGAGTGAAGCGCGATTCTTCCATCGAAATTGCAAACGAAGTACGCGAGATCATCGAGGAGAGCAGCCCTACTGGGATTTCGGAAATCGGCTCCGGCATCTGCGGCAGCTCAGGAAAGCTCTCTCGCGACATGCCTGCGATC
The DNA here is from genome assembly GCA_035632335.1 of Terriglobales bacterium. Classification (GTDB taxonomy): domain Bacteria; phylum Acidobacteriota; class Terriglobia; order Terriglobales; family Acidobacteriaceae; genus JAIQFF01. The sequence goes on along the minus strand of DASQHA010000031.1, from coordinate 799 downwards.
TTGGTCCGCGACCTTCCGCAGGTGATGCTTGCCCAATGATTCTCCAGAAACTTCAGATTTAGATCGGCCTCCGGAAGCAGCCGCGTATAATCCAGAAGCTTCTTGGCCGGCACCGTCCCGGCTCCTTCTTTTTTCACTTTCGCGGGACACGAACACCGGATGCCCAATTCCAGATCCGTAGCGGTCAAAATGATCCGCTCCCCTTTCGCCTCGATCAGGACGTTGGAGAGGATCGGAATGGTGGTTTTCTTCTCCACCACACCCTGCGACAGACCCAGCTCCCGGACCAGGTCATTCTTGCTGACAGTGAATTCCATTGGGCAGAACTCCTCTCCTGAAGGGCTTACACAGATTCTTACCAGGAAGAACCGTATTCATGGGGTCTGTCAAAATGTTGAATTCTATCTAAATTATACAAAATTCTAAGACTTCCTGCTCAAGATGGTGTGGAAAGAGCGCTGAGGAACCTGCAAAAAGACCCCATCTGAGCCGGTTGGCACAGGTTTCCGCAGCCATGCACGCCAGCCCGCTGTGGAAAATAAAGATAAGTTCATTGTAATGAGTCCATTAGGCTGTGTAGCAGCTTGTTCAAATCAGGGTCAGTCTGCCGCTGGCGCTCAATTTTATTGATGGAGTGGATGACGGTGGTGTGATGCTTGCCACCAAAGGCCCGGCCGATCTCAGGCAGGGAGGCTGTGGTCAGTTCTTTTACCAGGTACATGGCCACCTGGCGTGGGCCGACGATGGTCTTGGTGTTGCTCTTTTCCTTGAGCTGCGACTGCTTGATTCCGTACCTGTC
>DASQHA010000030.1:0-9724 GCA_035632335.1 Terriglobales bacterium | reverse complement strand
GCCCAGGTCTTCGGTGATGGCCTTGCCGCCGGTGAGGGTGGCAATGTCCTGCAGCATAGCCTTGCGGCGATCGCCGAAGCCGGGAGCCTTGACGGCCGCGACTTGCAGCGTGCCACGCAGCTTGTTGACGACGAGGGTAGCGAGCGCTTCGCCTTCGACGTCCTCAGCCACGATCAGAAGCGGCTTGCCGCTCTTCGCGATCTGCTCCAGCAGGGGCAGCAGGTCTTTCATCGAGCTGATTTTCTTTTCGTTGATCAGGATGTAAGCGTTCTCGAGCGAAACTTCCATGCGCTCGGGATCGGTCACAAAGTAAGGAGAGAGATACCCACGATCAAACTGCATGCCCTCGACGACATCCAACTGGGTCTCCAGCGTCTTCGCTTCTTCAACGGTGATTACGCCATCCTTGCCGACCTTCTTCATCGCCTGGGCAATAATGTTCCCAATAGTTTCGTCGTTGTTGGCGCTGATCGTGCCGACTTGGGCGATCATGTCGCCGGTGACGGGCTTGGAGAATTTGTCCAGCTCGCCCTTGATGCGGTTGCCTTCCTTATCGAGGCTGCCGCAGATTGCGGTGATGGCCTTCTCGATGCCGCGCTTCATGGCCATCGGGTTGGCGCCAGCTGCGACGGTCTTGACGCCTTCGCGATAGATCGCCTGGGCCAGAACGGTGGCGGTGGTGGTGCCGTCGCCGGCAACATCCGAGGTCTTCGAAGCCACTTCGCGCACCATCTGTGCGCCCATGTTTTCGAGACTGTCTTTGAGTTCGATTTCCTTCGCGACCGTGACGCCGTCCTTGGTGATGGTCGGGGAACCGAATTTCTTTTCGATGACCACGTTGCGGCCCTTGGGGCCGAGAGTGACTTTTACAGCGTCAGCCAGTAAGTTGACGCCGCGGAGGATCGCCTGTCGCGACTCCTCGCCATGTACGATCTGCTTTGCCATATCTGAAATCTCCTATCGCTTGTGATGGCAGGCTAGGCCTGCGGATATTGATGTTCGCGTCGCGCTTTATTGTTCCGTTCGCTTTGCTCACGGAACGCGCGGTCGCTCACCTGGATCCTTCACTCGCGCAAAAACGGCGCTCGTTCAGGATGACAACCTAAAAACGACAACCAGAACAAGTTAGCGGCGTGATCCGGCGAGCTCTTTCTTGGCGGCGCCGGTCAGGATGCCCAGGACTTCCTCTTCGCGCATGATGATGAAATCTTCACCATCCAGTTTGATTTCGGTGCCGGAGTACTTGCCGAACAGGATGCGGTCGCCCTCTTTTACTGCCAGGGGGAACACCTTGCCTTCGTCGTTGCTCTTGCCTTTGCCGACGGAGATTACTTCGCCCTCCTGCGGCTTTTCCTTGGCGCTGTCGGGGATGATGATGCCACCACGGGTGGTCTCACCTTCTTCAATCCGCCGAACCAACAGGCGGTCGTGTAACGGGGTGAACTTTGCCATACTTGCTGACTCCTTTCGTTCGTGTTGGGTTAAGATCTGGGGTTTGATAGCTAGAAACCGGCCAACTGGCTTGTTAGCACTCAATGTTGGCGAGTGCTAATTGTAGGCAACGGTGCGGGGCGTTGTCAACAGGTTCGGGATTAGAAGTTTGTAAACTATTGACTACAAAGCCGTTATTGGAACCACTCCGCAGTGGGGCCGGCAGCGCTCGAGGATGATCAGGCGAACTGTCGATCCACTGGTTTAGCTTGGACGTGACAGCGCGCCCGAGCGTGCTTAGAATTGGACGTTCGAACATGAGAAAGCTTGCCATCGGCTTCGCAACCGCTCTTCTGCTGGCTTCCGTAGCGCTGGCCCAGGACGACATGGCGCTGCTGAACTTCGTCGTGATTCGGGACTACAACGGCAAGCCCATCCGCAACGCCAGCGTGGTCATGCACCCGGTGGAAAAAAACGGTAAACAGTCAAGGGGCGGACTGCAGATCAAGACCGATCCGGAGGGCAAGGCCAGCTTCGATGGCGTGCCATACGGCAAGCTGCGAGTGCAGGTGCTGGCCACCGGTTTCCAGACCTTCGGCCAGGACTATGCCATCGACCAGCCGACGATGGAGATCACGGTCAAGATGAAGCGGCCCCAGGGACAATACTCCATCTACGAAGATCATCCGGCGGAGAAGAAGGACGAGCCGGAGCCGGCTAAGCCGCCGGACAAAGATTCGAAAGACAAGCCGCAGTGAGGCATTGCAGATTGCAGATTCTAGATTTCAGATTTTAAAACCGGCTCTGCAGGTTTCAATTCTGAAATCTAGAATCAGCAATCTAAAATCTCTTTTATGGATTATCTGCTCAAGACCGAACCTACCGCATACTCATTTGCCGATTTGCAACGGGACAAGAACACCGTCTGGGATGGCGTGGCGAATCCCGTAGCCTTGAGGCACTTGTGTGAGATGAAGTCAGGCGACCGGCTGGTAATTTACGAAACCGGCGAGCACAAGAGCGCGGTGGGGACCGCTTCGGTGGTTTCGGTGGATGCCTCAGACCGCAAGAATCCCCGGGTGAAGATCCAGGTGGGGAAGGCGACGGCCAAGCCCGTCACTCTGGCTGAAGTGAAGGCCCAGAAGCTGTTTGCCGATTCTCCGCTGGTGCGGCAGGGAAGATTGAGCGTGGTGCCGCTGACGGCGGCGCAGTTCAAGTTTTTGACCGGCGAGTGACAGAAAGCCCCATCCTCAATTCGGATCGAACACCGCGCTTCCGAAACCAGCCTTGCGCGCCGCTTCCTGCGCATCTCCCAGCGCCTTCTTTTCGGTGTCCAACTGCTTTTGCATGCGTTCCGCGGCCTGCTGCTTCTTCAACTGATACTGGTTGTACTGGACGCCGTTGTAATAGCGGTTGGCTTCGACGAAGTGAACCGAATCGTTCAGCTTGTCCACCTGGCTTTGCAGCGCGGCGATTCTGGCTTTTCTGACTGTGATCTCGGCCTTCCATTGTTCGCCGGTCTTCCTTCCCGCGCTCGAGCCGGCGGGGGAAGATTCAGGCGCTCCCTGGCTGTCGTCCGGGGAGTCGGTGGAGGCGTCCGGCGACTCCGGGATCTCGTCGTTGGTCACGACTTTGGCGGCGGTCTTCGGGTCTTTGGCCTGCTGCTTCTGCCGCTGCTCGCGGGCCACGTCGCCCAGGGACTGCCCATAACTGGCACAGGTAAAGAGGAAGAGAAAAACGGGAATCCAGAATCCGATGGTGTAATGCCGCATGCTGATTCTCTCCGACTGATTTTTTAGAGAGGGCTGGTCTGTAATGCTACGTCCGCAAGCGGGGAACGGGGACATTACGGAGGGTGCAGGCCGATGGTGCAGGATGGTAGCGAAGTCTTTGTAGCGCCGGCTGTCTGGCGGGCGTCTCGCCCGCCCATCGGGCCGGCCGGAGGCCGGCGTCACCAAAATCCTTAGCTGGCCAGCTTGCGGAGGAACTCGCGTTCGTCCATGTGGTACTTGAACGCCTTGTGGCCATCGATGAAGATGACAGGCACCTCGTCGGTGAAGCGGCGGCGCAATTCGTCGTCGCTTTCCACGTCAATTTCCCGCCAGGTAAAGCCGCCGCGGCGATGCAACTTGGTCAGGGTTTCCTTGACGATCTCACACAGGTGGCAGCCTTTGCGGGAATAAACGACGACTTGGCGCGGCTCCGCCATGGGCGGAGTTTAGCAGGTTTAAGGTAGCGCGAAAAGTGGTCGCCAAGGGTGGTTATCAGGGGGCGGCGCCGGCACGAGCGGGGCGCTCGCGCCTACATTGGACCCTCTCAATTACAATCCCCTGCATGGATCGCGACAAGCCACTTTCCGGCAAGACCGTCCTGATTACGGGCGGGGCGCGACGCCTGGGGCGGGCCATGGCTCTGGGGCTGTCCGAGGCGGGGGCGGACGTCGCCATCACGTTTCGCAATTCCGCGCGCGAGGCCCAGCATACGGTCATCGACGTGGGCAGCTTCGGGGGCCGGGCGGTAGCTCTGCGTTGTGATATCACGGACGAGAAGAGCGTCCGGTCGGCCATCCGGGAGACGGTGAAGGAACTGGGCGGCATCGATATCCTGATCAACAACGCCGCCAACTATGAGACTGCGGAATTCGCGGAGATCACGCTCCAGCAGTGGGACGCCATATTTGCTTCCAATACCCGCGGCCCATTTCTGGTTTCGCGCGAGGCCTTGAAATATCTACGGGAGCGGCGGGGGAAAATCATCAACCTGGGCTCGCTGGGCGGGCTGCGCCCCTGGGCGACTCACGCTCATTACTGTTCGTCCAAGGCGGCGGTTCACATGCTGACCAAGGTGATGGCCAAAGCGCTGGCGCCGGAGATCGCGGTCAACTGCATTGCGCCCGGCATGATCGATCTGGGAGAAAAGGCTGCGGCCGCGTTCATGAAGAAGATGGCCCGCGAAACTCCCATGCGGCGCAGCGGCAAGGGCGAGGAAATTGCGGCCGCCGCGCTCTTCTTTGCCACGGCGCCCCACTTCATAACCGGGCAGATCCTGGCCGTCGATGGCGGACTAGGACTGTGACCTCGTCGGGTGTGGGTCGGACACTCCACTCCGACGCTTTTGATTGCGGTTTGCTCTGCTGCAACCCCATAACGAAAACCAAAGTCTAAGGCGTCGGACAGGAGCGTCCGACCCACACGATTGTCATCGCTGGAGGATTACGATATCGTGACGGATTCATGACCAGAGTGTTGAGCGTACTGCTGTTGCTCGCTTCTTCGCTAGCCTACGGCCAGGCCCGGGTCGAGGATGGCGGCCACGAGGTCCAGCTCTGGACGGGCGGCGGCTATTCCGTCCCCGGCGGCACTGCGGATACCGGGGTGTGGAACGCCGGGCTGCGTTATGGATGGATTCTGACCCGGCCCCACGGGCCCGGATTTCTTAAAGGAAGATTCGAGTACGCCCTCGATGCGGTGCCGCTGTTCCTGGTGTTCCAGCCTGCCAACACCGCGTTCGGAGCCGGTTTCGATCCGCTGAACTTGAAATGGAACTTTGCCACGCGAGGACGGGTTGTCCCTTACCTTGAACTCAGCGGCGGCACCCTGTTTACCACGCACGACGTTCCGGCCGGGACCGGCCGCGTCAACTTCACGTCTTCGGCCGCGCTGGGCGCGCATTTTCTGGGCGAGTCGCGCAACTGGAGCGTGGAGCTGCGCTATATGCATATTTCCAACGCCGGGTTGAGCGATCCGAATCCGGGGATCAATACAGTGCAGGTGCGCCTCGGAATCGGAAAGTTCTTCGGCCGCGATAGAGCCAAGAAATAAAACATCGGGAGAAAAACTTTGCATCGCAGAATCGCTCTGAGCCTCGTCGTTGCCCTGATCTGTCTGCCGGTCTGCGCTCAAAACGCGCCCGCGGACTGGATTGCCGCGAGCAACCAATACACCAACCAGCTGCTGGCTGTCGAAATGAAGCACACTCCCGAGCTGGGCTCGAACCAGGGGCTGAGCCAGTTTGATACGGAGGTCTCCCGGCCGACGCTGGCCGATGAAGACCAGGAGCGACAGGAAACCGAAGCCGTACTGGCCACTTTCAAGAACGCCCTCGCCCACGAGAAGCAGAAGGAAGTGGCGCAGGACCTCGAGATCGTGATCCACGCCATCGACCTGCAATTCCGGGAGCTGGATTTCGACCGGGCGCACCGAGTTGATTTTCTGAACGCCAGCGAGACCATCTTCCGCGGCCTGCGGGTTTTGCTGGATGAGCAGACCCCGGCGGAACGGCGGCCGGCGGCGGTGGTACGCATCCGCAAATATGCCGGCCTGGAGCCCGGCTACAAACCGCTGACGGAAATCCTGCAGCAACGGGTGATGGAGCAGATGGCCAAGCCCGGCGTGGTCTATCCCGCCCGCACCGAGATCGAGACCGAACTCGCCCGCGACCCCAACTACGTGGAAGGCATCGCCGCGCTGCTCGAGAAGTACAAGCTGACGGGCTGGCAGGAACCGCTGGCCCAACTCAAATCCCAGCTGATCGCCTATGACGAGTGGACCAAAGCCAATGTGTTGCCTAAAGCCCGCGGCGATTTCCGTCTTCCTCCCGAGGAGTACGCGCTCAATCTCGAGGACTACGGCATCGACATTCCGCCGGCTCAGCTTGCCGCCATGGCGCACCAGGCATTCAGCGAGCTGCAGGCGGAGATGAAACCGATCGCGGAGCAGATTGCGAAAGAACGGCATCTGCCTTCGAGCGACTATCGCGACGTGATCCGCGAGCTGAAAAAACAGCAACTGGTGGGTGACGCCATTTTGCCGTTTTACCGGGAACGGCTGAAACAAATCGAAAAAATCATCGTCGACAAACAGATTGTCACCTTGCCGGACCGCCCGGCGCGCATCCGGCTTGCCACTGCCGCCGAGACCGCGCAGCAGCCGGCGCCGCACATGGTGCCGCCCCCGTTCCTGCACAATACCGGGGAGAAGGGCGAGTTCGTTTTGCCGCTGAATATTCCCGCCGGACCGGGGCAGACCAGCGCGGAGAAATATGACGACTTCACTTTCGATGCGGCGGCCTGGACGCTGACGGCGCACGAAGCCCGCCCGGGACACGAGTTGCAGTTTGATTCCATGCTGGAACATGGCGTTTCCCTGGCGAGGGTCCGCTACGCTTTCAATAGCACCAATGTGGAAGGCTGGGGGCTCTATTCCGAATACCTTATCCGGCCCTACATGCCGCCCGAAGGGCAGCTGATTTCCCTGGACTACAGATTGATGCGGGCGGCGCGGGCGTTTCTCGATCCTGAGTTGCAGGCGGGTAAGATCCAGCCCGCCGAGGCGTTCCGCGTTCTGGAGCAGGACGTGGTGCAGTCGCATGCCTTTGCCGAGGAGGAAGTGGAGCGCTACACCTATCGCTCGCCCGGGCAGGCCAACAGCTACTTCTACGGCTATACCAAGCTGATCGCCTTGCGAAAGGATGCGGAAGCCGCGCTCGGGCCTAAATTCAACCAGAAGAAGTTTCACGACTTCATCCTGGCCCAGGGTCTGCTGCCGCCCGACCTGATGCGCCAGGCGGTGATGGAAGATTTTGTGAAAAAGCAGTGATAGCAAGATTTTCGTAGCGCCGGCGTCTCGCCGGCTGTCGCGAGGGCGTCCCGCCCTCGCATTCACAGGCCCACGCCGCATTCAAGGGCCCCACCCTGTCTCTCCAAAAAAACAGAGAGACGAGGATGGGCACCCTCATGTCAACAGGCCGGTTACATCCTCGGTGATATTCTTTTCTTCGTATGGCAACTCTGGTTGAGTGCGTCCCCAATTTTTCCGAAGGCCGCGATAAGGCCAAGGTCGACGCCATCGTCGAGGCCATGAAGATGGACGGCGTCTACTTGCTCGATCGCGAGATGGACGCCGATCACAACCGCTGTGTCATTACGCTGGTGGGGGAGCGGGAAGCGATCCAGGAAGCCGCCATTCGCGGGGTCGGCAAGGCGGCGGAGCTGATCGACCTGAACCAGCACCAGGGAGCGCATCCCCGGATGGGCGCAGCGGACGTTGTGCCCTTTATTCCCATTGATGGCGTGACCATTGAAGACTGCGTGGCCATGGCGCGGCACGTGGGCGAGCAGATCTGGAAGCGCTATCAGGTTCCGGTTTACCTGTACGAAGCGGCGGCGGCCTCGCCCGAACGGCAGAACCTGGAAAACATCCGGCGGGGACAGTTTGAGGGCATTCGCGCGGAGATTGCCACCAACCCGGCGCGCAAGCCTGATTACGGCGAAGCGCGGGTGCATCCTTCGGCGGGGGCCACGGTGGTGGGGGCGCGCAAGTTTCTGATCGCCTACAACGTTTTTCTCAACACTCCCGATGTCGAGATCGCGAAGAAAGTCGCCAAGGCGGTCCGCTTCTCGAGCGGCGGCATGCGCTTCGTCAAGGGTGCGGGATTTTTGGTTCGCGGACTGGCGCAGGTTTCGATGAACCTGACGGATTTTGAGCAGACTCCCGTGCACCGCGTGTTTGAAATGGTGAAGCGGGAAGCGGCGCGTTATGGGGTCCTGCCGGTGAGCAGCGAAATTGTGGGATTGATTCCGAAGAAGGCGCTGGAATCGGCGGCAGAGTGGTTTCTGCAGGTGGAAAATTTTGACTCGTCACTGATCCTGGAGAACCGCCTGGCGGCCGTCATGGGCGGCAAGATGGCGATTGGCGGACTGCGGGCCGGCGTCGAGCCCTTTGTGGAACAGCTGGCAGCGCCTACAGCCACTCCCGGCGGCGGCAGCGCGGCGGCGGCCAGCGGCGCCATGGCTGCCGGACTGGCCGCCATGGTGGCCTCCATGTCTCGAGGCAAGAAGGCTTATCTGCAGCACGAACGCGAGCTGAGTGAGGCCATTGCGCGCCTGGCGCAACTGCGCGAAGAGCTGAAGGCTGCCATCGATGCCGACGCCGAGTCGTACAACGCCGTGATGAAGGCTTACAAACAGGCGAAGGAATCGGCGAATGCAGACGGCATCGTCGCCGCCGCTCTCCGGCAAGCGACCAGCGTTCCCCTGGGGGTGGCGGAACGGGCCAGGGAAGTGACCGCGATCGTCGAGCGCCTGCAACCCATCACGAACCCGAATATGAAGTCGGACCTGACCACGGCAACCGCCCTGGCCCGGGCGGCGATTCAAGGCGCGCTGGCGAACGTGGAGATCAACCTGGAATCGTTGCAGGACAAAGACACTGCCTTTGCGGCGGAAACTCGCAAAACAGCCGCAGCGCTGACCCGCTGATTTGCGGGCCATGCACCACTCTGGTCACAAGGCCTGCCCTTTCGTTTGTCCCGTCACGCCTTCAATGGGCATACAATACGGGTATAAATCGCATCTAAACGCACATATTTCTCGAGGTAGTCCATGAAAGCCCTTAAGTGTGGTCTCTGTGTTCTTCTGGTGTTGAGCGCAACCGCATGGTCCATGCCGCTGGGCAGCTCGGCGCGCACCGTGATTCCTTCCGACATCCAGCAGATTATTTCGGTGGATTATCGCGCGCTCAAGAATTCCGACACTGCCATGGCGCTGAAGCAGCAAGTGCTGCCGCCCAGCCTCAAGGAATTTGAAGGCGCCTTGCGGGGCGTGGGCATTGATCCCGACAAAGACGTGGAGCAACTTACGTTTGCCTCCTACCGCAGCGGCAAACAGGGCGTGAAGGTGGTCGGCATCGCCCAGGGGCAGTTTGCCCTGGCCGCGGTGCTCAAGAAGATGCGGCTGAACAAAATCAAGCCGGTCAAGTTGCGCAATGCTGATATTTATCCCATGCCGGCCGGCATGCAGATGACTTTCCTGGACGACAACACCCTGCTCTTTGGCGACAGCGGCGCGTTACGTGGAGCGCTGGATGCGCGCGACGGCTATTCTTACACGCTCGACAGCAACACTGACATCGCGGACATGATCGGCTCGGTGGATTCCGGCACGGTCTGGAGCGTTCTCGATCAGCAGGGAACGCAGAACATGTTGCACTCCGCCCTGGGCGACGCCGCCGGGCTGGCGGACTACGATACGGTCAAGAAGCGCATCCTGGGTTCGCGCTACACCATGAACTTCGACAGCGGCGTGAATTTCGATCTGGACGTTCTGACCTCCGATTCGATCACCGCCACCACGCTCTCTTCCTTACTCAAGGCCGGCATGCTCTACAAGAAAATGTCGGCCACGCCCGTGGAAAAGCTGGCGCTGGATAACGTGACGGTCAACTCCGACAGCTCCAATCTCCAAATGCACTTCAAAGCCGACGACAAGCAGTTCCAGGGCCTGCTGCATTCACCC
>DASQHA010000029.1:0-7346 GCA_035632335.1 Terriglobales bacterium | reverse complement strand
CGACAGATCTTGCCGAAAGCCGTAGCGGAGCTTCGCTCCGCCGGACAGCCGAGGGCGGCTGTCCCCACGTGGTCTTTCACAGTTCCTGCAAAGGCGGGCGAGGGCGCCCGCCCCACACGTGCATCCTCTATTTCGAGACGGGCTCTGCGATACCGCGATATTTCAGCATGGGTTCGATGCTGGGCTCCGCTCCCAACCAGGCTCTGTATAGGTTGGCGAGGTCTTCCGTGTTGCCCCGCGACAGCACCATCCGGCGGAAACGATCGCCATTTGCCCGAGTCAAGCCGCCGTGATCTTCGAACCACTGGAAGGCGTCGTCGTCCAGCATCTCGGCCCACAGATAGGCGTAGTAGCCGGCACCGTAGTCGCCCCCCCAGATGTGAGCGAAATAGGTTGAGCGGTAGCGGGGCGGCACGGCGCTGAGAGCCAGGTGCGTTTTCTTCAAGGCCTCGGTTTCGAAAGTATCCGGGGTCTGCAGCGGCGTGTCGGCGGAAAGGGTGTGCCATTGCATATCGAGTTCCGCCGCCGCCAGCACCTCGGTCAGGGCGTAGCCCTGATTGAAGGTTTCAGCTTTCTTGATCTTGGCCGCGAGTTCCGCCGGCATGGGCGCGCCGGTTTTGTAATGTCTCGCATAGTGAGCGAACACGGTGGGATAAGTCGCCCAATGCTCGTTGAACTGGGAGGGGAACTCGACGAAGTCGCGCGGCACAGCGGTCCCGGAGAGAATGGGATATTCGGTGTCCGCGAGCATGCCATGCAGGGCGTGACCGAATTCGTGGAACATGGTGGTCACGTCGCGGAAGCTGAGAAGAGCGGGCTCGCCGGGCGCAGGCTTGCTGAAGTTGCAGACGTTATAGACCACTGGCAGCGTGCCCAATAGCTTGGACTGGTCGACAAAGGTGCTCATCCAGGCGCCGCCGTTTTTGTTGTCGCGTTTGAAGTAGTCGCCGTAAAAGAGCGCCATGGGACGACCGTCAGCGTCGAACACCTCGAACACGCGCACGTCCGGGTTGTAGACCGGAATGTCCTTGCGCTCCTTGAAGGTGAGCCCATAGAGCTGGCCGGCGGCATAAAACACGCCGTTCTCGAGCACGTTGTTGAGCTCGAAATACGGCTTGATCTGCGCTTCGTCCATGTCGTACTTGGCCTTGCGAACCTGCTCGGCGTAGTAGTTCCAGTCCCAGGGCTCGAGTTTAAAGCCCTCTTTCTGGCCGCCGCCGTTGTGCGCATCACGGCTCTGCCCGTCACTGCTGTGCGCATCACTGTTTTGCCCATCGATGACAGCCTGAATATCCCTGGCTTCGCCGCGGGCGCGCGCGGTTGCTCCCGGCACCAGCGCATCCATAAACTTCAGAGCGGCGGCCGGGGTCTTAGCCATCTGGTCTTCCAGCTTCCAGGCCGCATAGTTAGGAAAGCCAAGCAGCTTGGCCTTCTGAGAGCGAAGCTGCGCCAGGCGTGAGACGATGGCGCGGGTGTCGTTCGCTCCTCCCCGTTCAGCGCGATTCCAGGAGTTCTCAAAGAGGGTCTGTCGGGTGGAACGCCGGCTCAGCGAATCCAGGTCAGGCTGTTGCGTGGTGTTCTGCAGAGGCAGCACGTAGCCTTCAACTTTGCGGTCCTTGGCGGCCAGGGCGGCGGCCGCGATTTGGGCGTCGCGCAGTCCCGCGAGAGCATTCCGGTCCTGGGTAACGTAGGCTGCATCCTTGGTGGCGGCCAGCAGCTTGGTGGTGAAGGAATTGCTCAGGGTCGATTCCTCTTCGTTGAGCTGCTTCAGTTGGGCCTTGTCGGAATCGGAGAGGTTGGCCCCGGAATGCACGAATTTCTTGTAGTAGAAGTCGACCAGGCGCAACGATTCCGCGTCGAGGTGGAGCGAGTCGCGTTCCTGGTAAATGGCTGCGACGCGCTGGAACAATCTGGAGTCGAGATAGATGGCGTCCGCATGCGCCGCCAGCCGGGGCGCTTCGTAATCCTGCACTTTCTGCAGTTCGGGATTCAGGTTTGCGCCGGTGACGCCGTTGAACGCGCCCATCACGCGGTTGAACAGTTGGCCGGTCTTCTCCAAGGCGACCAGGGTATTCTCGAAGGTCGGAGGAGCCGGATTGTCCGCAATCGCCCGGATCTCCCGGCGCTGCTCCGCCATGCCGGCGTCGATCGCAGGCTGGTAATCGCTGTCCTTGATCTGGTCGAAAGGCGGGGCGTGAAAGGGCAAGCTGCTGGCTGCGTAGAACGGATTATTCGGTCCAAAATCCATAGGTTTATCCGCTGGGGTGGTGCCGGCGAGCGCCATGGCGCCGGCTGTGATCAGAGCCGCAAGTCGTGGCATCATGAGCTTCAATTTAGATTGTAAATGACGCGCTGAGTTTGTGAACTGTCAGTGTGGGGCGGGCGCCCTCGCCCGCAGTTCTTGACTTTGATTTTGACTGTGGTGCGAACTTCAAAATCAAAGTCAAAGTCAAAGGCGGCGGACAAGAGTGTCCGCCCCACACACATCACATCTAGACTGCCTGGCGGCTCAGCGCCTCGCGGCTGGCGGACCAGCGCAACACTTCTTCGATGACGCGCTCGACTTCCTGGTTGGTGAGTTCGGGATACATGGGAAGCGACAAAACACTGGCGGCAGATTTCTCCGTGACCGGCAGCGCACCGAGCCGGGCGGGACGTCCCCAGGGAAAGCCGACCTGTTGATGGATGGCGATCGGGTAGTGAGTGAGCGCGGTAATGCCCTTCGACTGCAAGTAAGCCTGCCGGCCGTCGCGGTCGTCGCTGTCGATCACGTATAGATGATAGACGTGCTGGTAGCCGGGAGGGGTGAAGGGAAGGGTCATGGCTGCGTCCGCCAGGCCTTCGTCGTAGAACCTGGCAATCTCCCGGCGGCGCTGGCTCCACTCGTCCACCCGCTTCAGCTTGACCCGCAAGACCGCGGCGTGAATATCGTCCAGACGGCTGTTATAGCCGATGCTGTGGTGGGAACGTTTCACCGAGCCGTGATTGCGCAGCTTGCGGATCTCGGCGGCAAGGTCTTTGTGGTTTGTGGCCACGGCGCCTCCGTCGCCAAAGCAACCCAGGTTTTTCTGGATAATGAAACTCAGGCAGACGGCATCGCTCAGTTCTCCGATGGCAAAGTCGTCGCCGCGGGCGCCGATGCCCTGGGCGCAGTCTTCCACCACGAATAAGTTGTGCGCCCTGGCAATCCGCGCGACCGCGGGCATATCGGCGGTGAGGCCATAGAGATGTACCGGCACGATGGCGCGGGTCCTGGGCGTGATCGCGGCTTCGATTTTGCTTACATCGATATTTCGAGTGCGCGGATCGGAATCCACGAACACGGGAGTCGCGCCGGCCAGCCAGATGGCTTCCGCCGTGGCGAAAAATGTGTTGGAGGTGGTGATGATCTCGTCGCCCGGGCCCAGGCCCAGCGCCAGAAACACCAGCCACAGCGCATCGGTGCCGGAGTTCACGCCCACGGTTTCTTTCGTGTTCAGGTAGCGCGCCAGTTCTTCCTCGAACTTGACCAGTTGCGGGCCCAGCACATAGCTGCCGCTCTCGAGCACATCAAGGATGGCCTGGTCGATCTCAGCCTTCAGATTGTGGTACTGCTTCACGTGGCCATAAAAGCCGATATTCGATTCCGCCATGGGGAGAACCTCCTGGAACGGCGCGGTTCGTGCGGCGGCGGATTGCAGCCGGCCGCCCTATTGAAACGATTCACAAGCTGGAAAAATTGATCTGGAAGACTTTGTATCCCTTCAGGACGGTTTCGCTAAACTCAAAAATCTGATGCCGGCAATCCAAAAAACTGCTGACGAGGCAGGGAGGAAAGGCACCCGGTGTATAGACGTTATAAGTGCCCGGGGGCCGTCTTCAAAGATTGTTCCGTGATAATTCCGCGAAAATCCGCGGCGCTTTTGGAAATTATCAAATCAGCGCTGGCGATCCAACTGGAACGCGGCTGCCTGATAGTCTCCTCGCAGATCCAGCTGGATTCCGTGGCGCATCCACCATGCGCCCGAAGCGGAAGCGGGAGTGACCGGCAGGGCCTTGCCTTCGATCCAACCGAGTTTGTATTCGGCGTCGGGATCGAGACCCTGGAGTTGCAGCAGGGGAAAACCGCGGCCTTGCCGCGTTGCGTTGGCGAAGGCAAAGACAACCGCCTGGTTCTTGTCGCCTGAAACCGTTTCGGTTGCGGACATCTGACTGCCGTTGCGCGGGCTGATCAGCCGGTAGAGGTCGCCCCGCACAATGGTTCGCTGCACCGAGTGATAAGCGGCGATCAAGCGCTTCGCGGTGGCAAAGTCTTCAGCCGTCCAGTGATTCAGGTTGGCGCCAATCCCCAGCGAACCCTGCATCGAACTCAGCATGCGATAGGTGAGCGAGGTGGACCGGAAGTTGAACCAGTGCGGCGAGTCGGTCACCCACGCCATCATGATCTGCGGGGTATAGGCATAGCTGAAACCATCCTGCATGGCCAGCCGGTCGAAGGGATCGGTGTTGTCCGAGGGCCAGACTTCGTCGGTGTAGCGCAAGATGCCGAGGTCCACGCGCCCGCCGCCGCCCGAACAGCTTTCGATTTCAATCCTGGGATGTTTTTTGCGCAGGTCGGCAAGGATCGAATAAAGATTGCGGATGAACTCAACGTAGACGCCCTTCTGCTCGTCGATGGGGACCTGGTCCCATCCCGGCTCCGACCAGTTGCGGTTGTAGTCCCACTTGAGAAAGGCAATATCGTTGTCGGTCAGCAGCTTGTCGAGAAAACCCTCGACGTAGTCGCGTACATCGGGACGGGCCAGGTTGAGCACCAGCTGGGTGCGCGATTCGGAGCGGGGACGTCCGGGAAAATTCAACACCCATTCGGGATGCTTGCGATAGAGATCCGAATCCGGATTGACCATCTCGGGCTCGACCCACAAGCCGAAGTCCATGTTGAGGGAGTGAACCTTGTCGATCAGCGGCTTCAGGCCGTGAGGGAACTTCTCCGGATTCACGTACCAATCGCCCAATCCGGCATGATCGGTTTTGCGCTGGCCAAACCAGCCGTCGTCCATCACAAAGCGGTCCACCCCGATGGATGCGGCTTTTTCCGCCAGCGCCATCTGGCCGGCTTCATCCACTTTGAATTCCGTCGCCTCCCAGGAGTTGTAAATCACGGGACGCGGCTTGGGGTCGGGCGCCTGCGGCAGGATCCGCGCGATTTCAAAATGGTGCAGCAAGCGTGAAGCGCCGCCCAGGCCGTGATCGGAATAGCCGCCGTAAAAAACCGGGGTCTCCAGATGCTGGCCGGGTTTCAGTTTGTAGCCGAAATCGAACGGATTGAAGCCGCCGGTCACGCGCACCGCATCGAGCTGGCTGGGTTCGACCGTGATCCGCCACGATCCCGACCAGGCCAGCGCGCCAAACCAGACTTCGCCATGTTCTTCATCGGCGACAGCGGGCCGCGTGGTGTCCTGGCCGCTGTCGCGGGAAATGGCGAACCATGGGTTCGCCTGATGGCTGGTGGTTCCCCGGCGGCTTTCGATGACGCGCGCTCCGCCCTGAATCAGTTCCTGATTGAGAGTCCACTCGCCGGCCCAGCGGCCGGTCAAATAGCTGAGCGTGTAACGGGCGGGAGGCAGGGTCCACTGCGCCGCGGCGGCCTGTTCAATCATGACCGGCTGCTTTTCCCGGTTTTCAATACTCGCGGAACGCGCCAGGATGCCGCTGTCAGGATCCATGGAGTAGCGCAAGGTCACGTAAATCTCGCGGGAAATGTCCTTGAGCTGCACTTCAACCGTATGAGAATCGTTGGGCGTGGCCTTCACAAAATGAAGCACCAGGTCACGATTGCCGTCGGCAAAACTGACTTTGAGTGCAGGCTCGGTGTACAACCCCGCGCCCCATCCGGCGTATTCCTGGGGTGTGGTGGTGTAAGGCGAATCGAACGACGCCCACTCGGGGAGGGAATGCGCGGGAGGAATGCTGTCGTGGGCTCCAAGGCGTCCACCCCAGTAGAGTGTCTGCAACTCGCCGCGCTCATTGACTCCGAAAGCATAGGTGGAGTCGCCGCCATCCAGACGGAAGACGGGGACGGTTTGCGCGTTCGAACCGGCGGCGCACATCAGCGCGAGGCATGGCCAGAGAATGAAACAAAGACCCAATTTCAAAGATAATTTCATGTCGCCGTATCCTAGCATCCGCTGAACTGTGTGTCTCTCACCGAGACGAGGAAGGGACGCCCGTCCTCCATTAAGATAAGGGAGTTGCGGCTTCGGGATTTACATTCATTGTGCTATTTAAATTTTGGGAGAGAAGAAAGCATGCGCTACCGGTCACTCGGTCGTACGGGATGGAAAGTCTCTGAAATCAGTTTTGGCGCCTGGGCGATTGGCGGTTCATGGGGCCAGGTATCGGACGAAGAATCGATGGCGGCCCTGCATAAGGCGATTGATTGCGGA
Source organism: Terriglobales bacterium (assembly GCA_035632335.1). Classification (GTDB taxonomy): domain Bacteria; phylum Acidobacteriota; class Terriglobia; order Terriglobales; family Acidobacteriaceae; genus JAIQFF01. The sequence continues at coordinate 921 of DASQHA010000029.1, read as the reverse complement.
GTCAATTTCATCGACACCGCCGACGTCTACGGAGGCGGCCGTAGCGAGCGCCTGATTGCGCGGCTCAAGAAAGAGCGAAAAGAGGAAATCATTGTTGCCACCAAGGCGGGCCGGCGGTTGCCGCGTCAAACGGTTGAGGGCTACACCCGCGAGAACCTGGCGGCGTGGATCGACGACAGCCTGCGAAATCTTTCGACCGAACGGCTCGATTTGGTGCAGTTGCACGGTCCTCCGACCGAACTCTATTCACGCCCCGAGGTCTTCGGGATGCTCGACGACCTGGTCAGCGCCGGGAAAATCCGATATTACGGCGTCAGCGTCGAGAAAATAGAAGAGGCCCTCAAGGCGATTGAGTTTCCCAACGTGCAGACGGTTCAGATCATCTTCAATTGTTTCCGGCAGCGTCCGGCGGAGGCCTTCTTCGCCCGGGCCAAAGAGAACCGCGTCGGCATTCTGGCTCGAGTCCCGCTGGCCAGCGGGCTGCTGACCGGCAAGCTGAAACCTGACTCCAAGTTCGCTCCGGACGACCACCGCAACTTCAATCGCCAGGGGAAAGCCTTCGATGTGGGTGAGACGTTTTCCGGAGTGGATTACGAACTCGGGCTGGCGGCGGTGGAAGAGATTCGGAAACTGCTGCCCGCTGGAGTCTCGATGAGCCAGTTCGCGTTGCGCTGGATCTTGATGTTCGATGCGGTGACCTGCGCCATCCCAGGTGGCAAGCGGGCGGAGCAGGTGGCGGATAACTGCGGCGCCTCCGAGCTTCCGGCACTTTCTCCGGAGGCAATGGCCGCGGTGCGGCGGATCTACGATGAGAAGATCCGGCCGCTGGTCGGGCATCGCTGGTGAAGCATGAGCAGTCGAGGACTACGTGGGGACAGCCGCCCCCGGCTGTCCGGTCGAGCGCAGCTCGACAGGTTCTTT